>CAMGRL010000013.1 GCA_946061515.1 uncultured Clostridia bacterium | reverse complement strand
CAAGGGTCAGCAGCTCCGTGCCGCCGGTTTTTGCCCGTACAGCATCGGCTATGGCTGTCAGCTTATCAGTAAGCGCCATTTTCAATCACCCCCAGCTTTGTGTCGATCAGACTGTTGATATGGCTGTCGGTGGGGATCTCCGCCGAAAGCTTCGCCGCAAACTCCGCCTCTGTGCCGATGAAGCCGCCCTCCTGGGCGTAGGCATAGGCGGACTTGCCGTCCGCGCCGTCTGCGCCGGTGTCGCCCTTATCTCCCTTTTCGCCTTTCGGCCCCTGTGCTCCGGTAGCACCTGTGTCACCCTTTGGGCCAGTTGCGCCGGTATCGCCTTTTGGCCCCTGTGGACCTTGGGGGCCCGTTGCTCCGGTGTCGCCCTTTATACCTTGGGGGCCTTGCGTGCCGGTGTCGCCTTTCGGTCCCTTGATGTTGGCGCCGTCAACCGCAGGCATATCGGCTTTGCTTGCCGTCCAGGAAAGATTTCCGTCAGCATCTACAGCCGGTGAATAATATCCGCCGTCCTCGCCGCTTCCGCCAGTTCCGCCTCCGCCCGGAATGGCGATATCTTTGGGCGGTACTTCGGGCATCCCCTCCTTGCTGGGGGTAAAGGCAAACCGCATGGTGTTTGCGTCCGGCTGAGTGACTTCCGGTGCGTACCAGCCGCCAGGGTCTCCGGTATCTCCTTTGTCCCCCTTGTCGCCTTTATCGCCTTTCTGCCCGGCGGCACCCTGGAATTTTCCCAGGTCCGCGTCCTCCCGGACAGACCGGGCCAGCTCCTCCGCGTTGGCCGCCGCCTGCTGGATCTGGGCCACCACGTCAGGGGTGGGTTCTGCCGTCTCCTTGCCGCTGGGATAGGCGCTGCGCTGTATCTTCCCCACCGTGGCGTATACCGTTGGTATTACAATATCCCCGGCGGCGTTCTTTCCGTATACGCCCACGCTGAGTGAATAGCCCTCGGCGGCAAGGCACTCCGCCGGGACAGCAACCGTATCGCTCTTCAGGATCACGTCCCGGCTGTCCGCCCCGTCAAACACCGCCGTCTTTGCAAGCCCGGCCCATTCGTCGGTAAAGCGGAACTGACACAGCAGCCCCACGCGCCCTTCGGTCAATGTCTCCTTTTCCTCAACGGCAATATTTGCCGCCGAAACATGTAGCTTTATCATCCTGCAAACCTCCTGACTAACCGATATACCGAACACCAAATCCGCCGACTGTGCTCTGTTGCCAGCTGTCACCTAACTGCAGTTCGTTCTCTACGACCATATTTGCGGTGTGCAGCATCCCATCCGCAGAATCAAACCAGCCTTTTTTGGAGCCGTTGATCCAGAATTGCCAGCCCTTTGCGGTGTAAAGGCCCAGGGTTTGTCCCGGGCTGAGTTCATAATAGACCTGGCCATTTTCTGTCCTGGTCGCTCCCGTGAAGCTCAGATTTTCGGATATGGCTATGCCCATCTGCTCCTCTCCCGTATCCGGGTCGGTGATGATTCCCCGGCGGATCTCTCCCCGGATTGCCGTCACATAGCTGTCCATATCTCCGTACTGCGCATTTACCGCATCGATCTGCGCCTGAAAATCATAGCTTTCTACGGTTCGCTTGGCAGTCTGCTCGATGGTGCTCTGTACAGTCTCGGCGTATTCACCGAAATCGGAGCGCGCCAGGTAGATGCTGGACAAGCTGCTTTCTACGCTGTCCATGTGGGCATATACGCCGTTTACCTCTCCGGATATCTGGGTTCCCAGATCTTCCGCCGTTTTGACGATCATGGCTTTCAGCCTTGCTGCCGTCGCCCGTATCGTCTCGGCGGTCGCCTGGTCTACCTGACTTCCGGAACTTGTCTCCCCGGCCCGGGTACGGCCGTTTTGAGACGCACTCGCCGCCGGACTATTTTCCGCGGCGCTGAGACTTCTGGCCATGCGGACCAGATAATCCCGGATCTGCTTTACCTGCTGCTCTGTGCTTCCCCGTAGCATAGGCGGCTGTTCGTACAAATTACTTATCGCTGCCCACCTCCAGTATTCTTGCAAGAGAAAAGATGCGAATATTTCCTGTTCCTTGGAGCTTGATCTGCAGATGGTCGCAGCGTCTCGGCCTGATAGGGACAGTCACCGTTCCGGTACCGTGTTCAAAGATTTCGCCGCATTTCTCCCAAAGTCCCTCGCTGTCATAGCGAATATAAATCCGCAGCCTTGTGTTCTCATCCATCCTGACCCGGAAGTTATACCTGGACACATACTTTTTGTTTGTGTACTCATAGTAAAGGATCCCGCTGACGGCCTCCCACTGTACTTCATCTTCCAGCTGTCCTGTGGTCCCGTTTAGGGCCAGCAGATCGCTGCTGTCGGCGTCAATGCAGTAGAGTTCATCGTCCACGGCGGCGAAGCACAGCACATGAAGATTGTCTTCTCTGTGCCATATTCCCCTGCTGATATCGTAGACGAACAAATGCCAGCTGTCGCTTTCATCCTTCATGGAGATGTAATATTTCTCACCGAAGCTGCCGGCCACGGCCTGATAATATTTCGTGCTGCCCAGCGCGTAGCTCACACCATCAGGGAATCCGCCCTGCCAGGCACAGATATCTGTGCGGCTTTTGTAGTACAGCGTCTCGTTGACGACCTTAAGGCTTTTATGGCTTCCCTTCTGGACGCCCCGGCACACCGTCTCATCGATCTGATGGGCGCCGGAAGAAGAAACGGTAACGCGGTGCACCCTGTTCTCCTTGAAGAAGGTGGGGTAGCCAAGATAATTTACCGCGCCGGTCCACTGCCCGTCGGAGCCCACGGAGGCCGTCCAGGAATCCGTACTCAGCCCCATGAACTGGCTCCAGTTTTTGAAGTCTCCCAGAGCGCAGCAGTAGATCTCGTTAAGCGTTTTTCCGTCTCTTACGCCGTAGTAACAGCCCCAGAGCCGGTTCTGACATTCGCAGATATAATCCATCTGCGGCAGCTCCCGCTTAATGCTGATGCTGCCCTCGGTCTGCGTGATGTTTTCCTCAAGCAGACCGACAATGACAATGTAATCTGAGACGCTGTTTTCCTCTCCACCTACGGCGTAAAGGATCTTGCTGCCGTTGGCATCGTCAAACTGTGCGCCGGATATCTCCACGCCGTCATACTCAGCGAAGGCTGATCCGATTTGCCCCTGGGAACTGAACGTGATTTTGGTATATATCGTGCTGAGCTCGACCCATCCGCCCATGCTGGCGCTCCACTGCATGGCGGCAGCCTTGTCCCCGCTGGTGTCTATCCACAGGTCAAAGCTCTCCTCAGGCTCCGTAATCCCTGTGCAGACCTTTTCATAGGGAGTTCCGTCCTGCCGGCACAATGCGTAGCTGATCTCTCCCTGGGAGGTATAGCTGGCCTCCATACTTCCGAAGTCGTTGAAATCCGCAGTGTTGAAATACACCTTGTCCGGGAAAATGCAGAGATAGGCGCCCATGCTTACCATCTGCTTTTCTCCTTCGCTCAGGCCCGTCAAACCGGTCTCCAGCCCGTTATACCAGAGCGTCCCGCTGTCTACATAGGCAAGCGCGTCTTTCTCCAGAAGGCCTCCGGGTGCGCTGAGCGTTTTCACTGTTCCGCGCTTTCCCCGGTTTGCAAGCATGGGGTAATCGTCAGAGCAGAGATTTGTTTCCTCAAAAAACTCTCCGTCCCTGATTTTGATGTTGTGGTTATAGCCACGGAAAATGTCTGTCACATGCCGTGAGGTGACCCGAACAGGCAATTTCGGCAGAGCAAGCATGTGCTCACCTCCTTAAAACAAAAATCTTGTCTTCGCTTTTTTCGGCCGGTGCGTCCGGTTGTACCAGTTGGTAAATTGTGTGAAGACACTGTTATACATGCCCATCATCTGGTCGTACTTATCGCTTTCGGCGTTTTCAGCCGCGATCATGGCCTGCAGGTACCAGCAGTAGAGCTCTTCTCCGTAGGGATAAGACACCAGCAGTTCTTCATCTAAGTTGGTGTAGGCCGAAAAACTTTCCCGGACAGGCTCTTCGTGGGTCTTGATGATTTCCTCGAAAATCTGTCCGTCCAGCAAAGATAGCCACTTCATCTTCTGCTCAAGGCTGTACTGGTTCGGCTCCAAATCGTCAACTTGGCTTATGAGATCAAATATTCTCAATTTCTTCACCTCCCGGTATTCGACGGCGGGAGCCTGCCTGCGCATCTCCCGCCGATTTTCTCACTTGTTCTCTTCGATGTTGATCATGGTGTTCTTGTTGTCGTCCATGATCGCCGCCGCTTCGTCCGAGCGGTCCAGTTCATCCTTCACGAATCTGGGCACCTTGCTGGTCTTCCCTCTGGGAAGAATGTAGTTTGTGCCGTTGATGCCGACAAAAACATTGGGGTCGCCGTGCTCAGACCCGCGAGGGATGCGGACTTCAACGCGCTCCTCCTCCGGGACGGTGATATTGTTTTCTGCCTGCGCCTCCGGTGCAGCAGATTCGTTGTTTTCAGCCTGATTCTCTATGATCTCGGCCTGATTTTCTGTTTTCGCGTCATTTTTAGCCATTTTCATTGTCCTTTCTCAGCAGCAGGGGGAAATCCCCCTGCCTTTCAGTTTACAGTGTCAGTAGCAGAAAAGCTGCTGCTGCTCATCACGCGGAGCAGTCTCTCCTGGTACAGGATGGTGGCGCCGTTGGTCTCGAACTTATAGCCGATGGTGCTGAACTGGTTCAGCGGTCCGCCGATCTGGCTCTTGTCCTTCACGATCATCTCCAGGGCGCCGCCCTCCGGGTCGATGATGCCGAATGCGTCCTTGCCGAAGAAGTAAGTGGCATAGGTGCAGCCGCCGGACTTGTTCTTGTAAGTGTTGCCGCCAAGGACAGGTGCGAATACATTTTCGATGAAGCGCACGCCGTGCAGCTCGCCGATCTCGCCGTTGAACAGCTCCTCAGCTGCCGCGTACTTATGGGCCTCAAGCCATCCGTCGCACTCTCTCAGGTCATGGGCCACAGAAGGATGGACTACAGCATAGTAGCGGCCGTTGATGCGCGGCACCCGGTTTTTCTTCATAATCGTCACAGCCTTGTTGATCATGCTGGGGGTCAGCAGGCTCCAGCCGTCCGCGCCGGAAGTGCCGCCGCCTGCACCCATAGCTGCGCAGCTTGTAGGCGTACTGATGAATGCTCCGGTATCCTTGTTGATGTTGTCGCAGTAAAGCACATTGGTGCCCACAAGCAGCGCATCACGGATCAGCTTTTCCTGGGTTTCCGCGGCAGAAGCGCCCATCTCCTCTGTGCAGCCGAGGATGATGTTGTCATAGGCCCGCAGCTCCAGCTTATCGCTGATCGCGGTGTATGTACCGTACTGGTCAATGCTGCCGGTGAGCTTGGTCTGGCCGAACTTCTGGCCAGAGGGGATAACGCCCTCCTGCAGCTTCCCGGCCACGGCAAAGGTGTTCCACTTGCGCCACTCTACGCTGCCCTTGTGGTTCTTGGGCAGGGGCTGCTTTTTGCCGAACTGCGCGTAGATCAGCTCAACTCTGGCGTTCTCCAGAAGCTCGGTGTCATAAAAATCCTTCAGTGCGGGGGACAGGGTGTTGTTGCCGCTGAACTCCTCCACCGCGCCGGTGCCGCTGTTGACATAGCCGGTGGTGGCGTTCACCACGTCGCCTGCGGTTGCAAAGAACTGCAAGCCCACAACAATGGTAATGCTCTCAAGTGTTTTGATCATTTTTTTGCTCCTTTGTCTTTCGGAGCAATCTTTGTTGCTCCGTGTTTTATTTGGGGTATATTCTCTCTCCGTTTGCATCGGCGATCTGGATCTGTTTTTTCAGCTCCGCTCTCTGCTGGGGTGTCATTCTGGCCGGCGGCATATTGGATACGCTGGCCGCCTGGCTTCCTCCCCGCTCCGCAGGCCTTGCCTGTCCGGCCATAACGTTGTTTGCCATGGCCTCCTGCATCTTCTGGGCAAGTGCGGCGGCCTCCGCCTTCTGGATATCCTCCCGATGCAGGGCGTAATAAGCGTCCTTGACGCTCATGCCGAAATCTTTTGAGGTCCAACGCAGGAAAACAGGATTTTTCAGCTCCGTCCCCAAATCAAAATTGGGAAAGACTTTTTTCAGCTCCTCGGCCTGACTTGTCAGCTTTTCAAAGTGTTCCCGCAGGGCCTTCTGCTCAAGGCTCTCCTTCTGGGCCCGCTGTCTTTCGGCAAGCAGCTCTTCATACCCGGCGATTTTCCGGGCTGCTTCGCCGTCCACGCCGTACTGATTCATCACCGATTCAACGTAGCTGTCATCCTGACTTACCTTCTGGTTAAAGGCCTCAAAGTCAAATTTGCTCAGGTCGCTGGCGTCCATGCCGTACTTTCCCGCGATGGTCCGCAGTGCCGGGCTCAGCGCCTCCAGTGTGCTTTTGGCCTTCCCCTCGCTGGCCGCAAACTGCTTGAGACGGTCGTTCACCATCTTCTGCGCGGCCTTGTTGTAATCCGGGTCGGCCATCAGCTCCTCAAAGCTGGCCCGCTTCTTTTCCGGCTCAGTACCAGTTTCCTGTGCAGCTTCCTCCTTCTGTACAGCAGCAGCTTCTTTCGCTGCGGGCTGTGCAGTCTGGGCCGCTTTCTGCCTCCGGTTTCTGTACCGCTCGGCTTTTTCTCTGGGCACTCCCAGCGCTTCCAGTGTGCCCTCCTGCCCGGGGTCGGCAGCATTTACTCCCGTGTTGGCTCCCCCTGCGCCGTCTCCCGCCGGAGCTGCGCCTTCTCCTGCGAAAAACTGCAGTTCAAACCATGTCTTGTCATGCATGTGGATGCCTCCTGAAAAATACTGCCCGTAGGTGGGCGAATCCTTTATGTCCTGATTATAATAAAGCCTCTGGCCTTTTCTCTATGATTGAACCGAAGCCTGTTTTTAAAAACTTTCAGTCATAAAGAAACGAAAAGCAGACCGGGAAATTCCGGTCTGCTCCTCCTGTTCACTTCATGGCGGCGCACATTGCCTCCCCTTGTCAGGGGAGGTGGCCCGCAGGGCCGGAGGGGTAGTCCCTCCGCCGACAGCTCCCCTTGTCAGGGCCGTAGGGGCGACCCTTGCGGTCGCCCGTTCCGCCGCAGTCGACTGAGGGGTAGTCTCCGCTTTTTCTTATCCCTGCTGGTGCCAGGGCGCGTATTTCAGGTTGCTCTCGCTCCATCCGTTCACGCGGTAAAGGGCGTCTTTCTGCTCTGTGCTGATCGGCAGGCCTGCAATATACGCAAGAACCTTGTCCTTCCTGCTGTTTCTGATGGGATCTCCGTTTTCATCCTTGTCGGTCTCAAACTGGTTCATGGCCTTCCATGCCTCGTAATAGGTATTTTTGCTCATTCCGGTATTTTCGCAGTATTCGGTGTAGTCCTTTGCTCCGGCCGTGCTGATCCCCTTCAGCTCTTCATTCCCGTCAATGAAGTCCCATCGGATAAGAGTGTCCGCCGCTTCGTCTTCACTCTTTCCGCCGTACTTTTGCAGCATGGTTTCGGCTTTTGATGCGCTTACCTGCCCCGCGTCATAGGCGTCCTGAAGCTCGCTGTATGCTATTCCGGTGTCCCGCTCGCACTGCCACTCCAGCACCTTTTCCTTTGCCTCATCGGCGGTCTTTCCGCCATAGGTCTGGAGCAGACTTTCTGCCCGGCTCGCACTGATCTCCCGGTTGATAAAAGCCTCATCAATTCTGTCGTAGTCAATGCCCGTGGCCACCTTGGCCGTCCACTGCTGCACCAGTGCCTCCGCGTCCTTCTGGCTCATTCCGGCAAAGCTGACCAACCGCTTTATGGCGCCCTGTTTGTCTATGCTCTTCTTTTCATCCTCCGTACCCTGATACCAGTCCTTTACGGCGGATCTGATCTCGCTCTGGGCGTCCCTTTCCGCATAGCTGTTTTCCTTCAGCTCCGCGATTGCCGCCGCATAGCCTTCACTGTCTCCGGCCCTGGCCGCGGCGACTGCCGCGTCATACACGCCGGCGCCGTCCAGCGACCATTTATACACCGTCTGCGCGGCATCCTCCCGGCTTTTGGCCAGCGCCTTATCCCAGAGAAGCGCCTCCGCTTCCTCCTCCGTCAGATACCCGGCCAGGAAAGCGTCCTTGATCTCCCCCTCCGGGCCCGGATCATAGGTTTTCAGCTTCAGATTCAGCCAGCTGCCGAAAGTGTTGTTCCAAAGGGCAACAACTTCCCGCGCCGCGCTGCCTGCAGGGATGCCGCTGAGTGTACCCGCCGCCTGGATCAGCTTGTATACCTTGCCCCAGCCGGTCATCTTGCCGAAGTAAGTCACCTCTGTGGGCTCATCGATCCACCCGGCGAACAAACCCACGGTCTCCTTTGCCACGTCGTAGGCGCTCCTCAGCCGTTCCATGGGTTCAAAGAGCATACTGCCCTGGCTTTCTCCTTCAACCAGCACCTCATAAAGCTGGCTCACCACCGGCACCAGCTTCAGGGGATTGCTGTTGTCCTTGAAGTTCTCCCAGAAATGTTCAAGCCACTTCTCCACCCATGTTTCGTATTCGTCGTCATCCCGGCAGGCGTCGGCAATAGCGGCGGCAGCGGCGGTTAATGCGCTGGTCAGGATGTACACGGCAAAAGTGCGGCCGATCTTTCCCCTGGTCTTTTCCCATGCCTTCCCGGTATTTCTCCGCTTCTCAAGCATGAAATCCGTGTACGCGTCCAAAATGGTGTTGTAGGTCAGCGTTGGTTCGCTCATAAATCCGGTCAGCTCGCTCATGGCAAGGCTGGTGCTGCGCATGTTCTGGCTCCGGGATATGGTGCTGTCCATGACCTGTGTCGTCAGGATCACCTCATCAAATCGTTCCGCCGTGGCCTGCATCAGCTCTTCACCGGATAGACCTGTCTTCTCTTTGGTTTCCAGCTCGCATGCGTTCCACAGGACGCCCCAGGTGAGCTTGTCTCCCTGTTCGGCCAGGATCATGCTCTTTTCCCGAAGCTTGTCCGCTGTGGTTTCGGTGTGCTTGATCTTCTCCCGCAGTCCCCGGTTGATGTTCACATCGTAGTAGCCCATGTCCTTCCAGACGGCAAGGCCGGAATACTTCCGCGCCTTATCAATTCCGCCCTTCATGCCCGCGCCCTTTACGATGTACTTGCCGTTAAGCTGCAGGGCCGCCCGCATGATGGAGGTGGGCTGCTGCAAAGCCACTCTAAGGTTTGCGGCCACTGCCGCCACCTTGTAGTTGCTCACTACGCGCTTCAACGCGCTCTCGCCCCGGCCGCCTTCCTTGGATCCGTTCAGATCCTGCATGAAGGTGATGAAGTATTTCTCCGCCTGCTTGCCGTATACCCGCTCCAGGCTCTTTTTTACATTGTCCGTGGTAAACTGACCGCTTTCGCTTTTGCTGCTTGTCTCCCGGAAATTGAACCATTTCATGGCGTCGATGATAGGCAGGCTCAGTGCGTTATACTTGGCCATGTCCGCCATGTGGTTTGCGAATACATCAAAGATGCTGTCGATCACTACGGCGTTGTTGGCGTTCCTCACTGTGTTTTTGGTGAAACTCATGTTCAGCAGGCGATAAAGGCCTCCCCTGTCTCCTTCAGGCGTCCGGCTGTCCCGGCTCCGGTCATCGGTGCGGATGGGGTAATAGTTTTCCTCGGTAAAGGCCCTGATCCCGAAGCGCTTCATGCTCACCTCGTTGCCCCAGTCGCTGCCCACGGTGTTCATGTATTCCATCAGCGCGTCTGCGACCTTCATGTCCTCTTCAGACAGCACCTTCACGATGTTGGCAAAGTCCTCTATACTCACCAGGTAGTTTTCCGCCTGATGCACGGTTTTCTTTTTGCTGTCGCTGAAATCGCTGACCCGGATGCCTGCGCCCAGGATGTGCCCCTGTGCCTGCTGTCTTTTCATCAGACAGTAAAGCCCCATCACCTGGGCTTTGCTCATTCTCACGGTCTCGCGGTTTTCACTGTGCAGCGGCGCTCCGTCTCCCTTGCTGTTGTACTGCGAAGATTCCCCCGTCGTGGCTCCCCTTGTCAGGGCCGTAGGGGCGACCCTTGCGGTCGCCCGTTCCGCCGCAGGCGACTGAGGGGTAGTTTCCCCGCTGTCCTCTCCAACCAGCCTTTTGTAAAGCTGAAACTCATACACGGTATTCTCTGCTTTTCTGGCGTACTCTGCCGTGTAGGCCTGCGCCGTGAAGTCCAGCACCTGCTTTGCGTTCATGGCAAAGCTGCTCCAGCCCCGCACGATGCCTTTGAAAATCCTCTCTCCTCCGGGGCCGAATCGCTTGAAGGCGAACACGGGCACGGTATTGTCCCAGCTCAGATATTCCCGGAAAAACCGCCTGATCTTCCCCTCGCTTTTCAGGTCACCGATCTCTTTCAGATAATCTACGGTCTCCCGGGAAAGCTCGTTGATCCGATAGTCGCCCGCCATGGCAATGTCCTCCACGGCGTTGGAAACGCTGGTGCTGAGAACAGTCAGAATGCGCTCCAGCCGCTCCAGATCAGCCAGACCCAGCTTGGATACGTTCCATTCCCTGTCCTCCTGTACGGCGCGCTGGACATCGTAGATCAGGATTTCCAGGTCATCTCTGATAAACTCCGGCAGATCCAGCATGGGGAAATTTCCTTCGCCGTCTCCGCTCTCCACAGTGCTTCTCTGATCTGCCACGATCTTCTGCAAGGCCGTCATGTTGGCAAGATACTTTTCCCTTGCCTTTTCTCCTGCTCTTGGGCTCAGGTTGTCCACGCTGAGAAGGAAATTTGCGATATCTGCTTTCATTGCCTCTGGGATATGGTTTTTTGCGCTGTTCTCGGTCAGCAGCCTGGTGAGCCGGTTGGCCAGCCTGTCGATGTTCACCCTCTTCTGCCGTATTTCCTGCCGCTCCTCCATGCGGGATCGAAGCTCATTCAGCTTTTCCCGGACGATCTCCCGGTGCAGCTCCTGTTCTTCCCGCAGCCGCTCCCTGCTTCGTTTCTGCTCCTCGCGCAGCATCTGCTGGCCGTGTCTCTTTTCCTCACGAAGCTGTTCCCGGCTCTTTCTTTGTTCCTCGCGCAGCCTCTGTCGCTCGTTGTACGCTCTCATCTTTGCCTCTGCAATCCTGGCCTCCATCCGGTCCGCAGCGGTCTCCACCTGCTGCACATCCCCGCTGAGCAGACTGTCAATGATCTCCTCGCCCATCAGGTTTGTCACTTCCTGGATCTCGTACCGGCTGTAGGCCGGCTCCTGTCGGGGACGCAAGCTGTCCAGTGTGTCCAGGATCTGTTGGATCATGTCGCTGTGAGCCAAAATGTCCTGCGGGAACAGTCCTTCGCCGAACATTACTCCCATCTCCTGATAAACGCTGTCTATGCTTCTGCCGTCCTTAGACAGGCGGAGGGTACCTAAATTACTTCGCCGGAATGTCTCAAAATCCGGGATATCTCCTTTCAGCTCGTCGGAGATTTTGAGCCGTGTGTCCTTGAGATAGTCTCTGATCTCTTTCCGAAGCTCCCGGCTGTCATCGACCTTAACGATACTGTTCTCCGCAATGTCCTTTGCAATACTTCTGGCGGCGCGCCTCAGCTCCTGATAGCTGATCCCCTCGCCGGCGTTGTTGCTGACAATGTAGTCGCCCAGCTTCTGCAGCCGGCCGGCAAGATAGCTGCTGTCCAGTTCACTGCCATATTCTTTCAGCAGAGCTCTGGCCAGCCTGCTGATGTCCTCAGCCCTGGCCCGCTCCTCTCCCGGCTTTGTGCGCTGCATCTGTCGCCGGTAGCTCTCCACATAGCGTTTCAGCTCCGCGTTTTCCTCCCGGATCTGCCGGTTGGTCTTCACGGCCTCTGCCATGTTGCGGTTGAACCATTTTTCCCGGGCCTTGTCCGCCTGACGCCGAAGTTCCGCCCCGGCCTCCAGCCTGGCAAGCCGCTCCTCTGCCCTGGCGATATCCTCCCGGCATTTTTTCAGCTTTTCTTCAATACTCTCCGCAGTCTCATTGAAGGGACGTCCCTGCGTGGCCTCCTGCGAAGTCTCCCCCGACATGGCTCCCCTTGTCAGGGCCGTAGGGGCGACCCTTGCGGTCGCCCGTTCCGCCGCAGGCGACTGAGGGGTAGTCTCCTGCGAAGCCTTCCCCTCGAGGGGAAGGTGGCCCGCAGGGCCGGATGAGGTGTACCTGTCATCCTGAGCGTTTGTAGTGGCCGGCGTCCCCGACGGCACGTCTGAACCCGTCCGACCCTGCTCCGCTGCTCTGGCCGCTTCCAGCCTTGCCCTCAGCCGCTCTTCCCGGCGCAGCAGACCCTCATAGGCCTTGTACTTTCGTGCATAGGCAAGCACCGCCTCAGAAGCATTCTCTTCTGTTGCCGCGTCCAGCAGCAGCTCCCTGTCGCTGACTCCCTCATCCCACAAGGAGAAATGTGCTTTATCATTTTTTGTTCTGTTCTGTATATACTGTTTGTATGGCACACTCTCTATCTTGACTTTTCCGTCAGGATATGATACTCTGCCTATAGAACCTAAATCTGTTGCATCCGAGGGCAATTGGAGCCCAACGCTCTGCAACCAGTTTTGGGTTCTATTTTTGTTCACGTCAAGGTAAACCAATCCACTCCTTTCCACAAAACCCTTTATATTATTGTCTTTTCCATATGCACTGGCAATAATGTTCAGGTCGAGTACCTGCCCCCCTTTTGTTGTAGGCTGCAATTCCAAAATTGCCGTAACGGGTATACCCTCGCTATCATTTACTGTGCCAAAAATAACCAACCGGCTGTCATTATTCTGTGATGCCAACACAACTACAGGATGTTCAAGGATCTGCGGTACTTGTTTAATTACCTCTTTTGTCATTCCGCTATGCTCTTTCATGATTTTTGCAATTTTACCGCCATACCAAGTAATTCCCCTGTCTTTAACGCCAATGCTTTTTAGTGCTTCTGATGTAGTTCCAACGTTGAAAACTTTTTTGCTCTTTCCATCCCAATTATCAATCTCATTTGAAAATTCATCGCGGATAGAATACTTCACGCTGCCGCCCTCAGTGGCGGCAGTTTTGCTGCCCTGGGCGTCCCGGCTGTGCACGGCCTGAACCAGCGCCCGGTCCCACATCTTCTGCAGGTCCTCAGCGTGCCGCATCAGGATCCTGGCCTCCTCGTGCCTGGCCTCCACGCCCTTGAAAGCCTTTTTCAGCCGGCGCACAAACTCCTTGATCCACTGGCCGATCCGCTCTGCCAGGCTTCGGTTTTCTCCGGCAATCTGCTGCACCGCTTTGCTGCTTTTCAGCATCATCTCGCAGCCGTCGGCCACCACCTCGTCCAGCGCCTCCCCGTAGCTCAACCCGCTCCACTCTTTCTGCTTGTTGAGCACCAGCGTTTCAAGCTTACCGCCGCCGGAGAGAAGCAGCTGTTCTACCACATAATCCTTCAGCTCCTGATATTCCGACTCGGCTTTTTCCTGGATGAAGTGGGTCAGCTCGTGTGCCATGGCCTGCACCATCAGGTTTTTACTGATGGCCGCCCCTGCGTTGATATTCAGGTATATGGTTCCGCCCGGCACATAGATGCCCTGCTTGCCTCTGGCGTCGCCCTCAAACAGCACAAAGTCCAGCCCCGTGGCCTCGGCCATGGCCTCCGCCACTGCCGCCTGGGTCTTCTGCCGCTCCGTCAGCTTCTTCCGGTCCACGGCTTTGTAGCTCTCGCCGTCAACCGTTCCGCCCTCATAGCTCACGCTCCCCTTGCCGAGCTCCGTGGCTCCCCTTGTCAGGGCCGTAGGGGC
Source organism: uncultured Clostridia bacterium (assembly GCA_946061515.1). Classification (GTDB taxonomy): domain Bacteria; phylum Bacillota; class Clostridia; order Oscillospirales; family Oscillospiraceae; genus Limivicinus. The sequence continues at coordinate 36,445 of CAMGRL010000013.1, read as the reverse complement.
GACCCTTGCGGTCGCCCGTTCCACCTCATGCAGCTGAGGGGTAGTCTTCTCTCTCCCCTTTTCCAGTTCGGCCTTTTTGGCCTCATAGGTCCTCCTGCCGTAATCGTAGGCGATCTCCCGCTGAACGGGGTTCAGTCCTCTTGTCAGAATGCTCTCGTCCAATGCGGACCGGTAGGCGCCGTTGGCCGCGAAAAGGTTCTCAGCCGCGTCCCAGGCAGCCGCGTACTCCTGAACATCCATGCTGCCGTCGTAGGCCTTGAACGCTGCGTCCGCGCTTTTCCCCAGTGGAATAAGGGCCTCTACCAGCGCCCGGACATCTTCAGGCAAGTTCGCCTCCTCAAGTTCCAGATGTGCCTCCCCGTCTCCGGTGTTGATCACAGCCCGGCCCTCCGCGTCAATCCCGCTCAGCGTTCCTTTACCGCTGCTGGTCTGAACAGGCGCTTCTTTGTTTTCTACCTTGATCCCTTCGCCGGTGCTTTCCTTATCGGCACTGGTCGTTCCCATGAGTTTTTCAAGGCTGTAAAAGGGCGCGTTGATCATTTTGGTGTTGAGCTTTTCTGCCCACCCGCTGCGGTATTCCCCGCTCAGAATGTTTTCCGGATTCAGCTCATTGAGCAGCCGCTGCCCGTACCTGCTCTGATCAAGCGCCTTTTTCTCCGCCCGGGTCAGTTTCTCTCCGGCGGCAGTCTTTGCTATGGCCGCGGCCTTCAGTTCAATATTTCCCGTCTCTCCCAGAGCTTTAAGCTGTTCCTCCGCTGCCTGCGTAATGGTCTGCACGTCAGCTTTGCTGATTTCTCGCATCAGTTTATTCGCCTGGGCATTGGAAAGAGATTTCCCGTTCTCCACCCTGTCAGACATCTTCTTCCCCAGCGCCTGAAGATCCGCGTTTTCCGAATCCTTTGCCAGGCCCACAAGCTGCTGAGAATCCCCATTATACGGGCTTATATAGCTCATCGCCTTGTTTCCTGCGCTGGCCATGCTGCCGCTGCCCACGCCGGAGACAAATCCGCCCAGCGCGTCAAACGCCACGCTTTCGATCTGCTCCATGTAAGCTTTTTTCTGCGCCTCTTCATAGCTCATGCCGTCCATCATGTAACTGTAAATTGCGGCGTTCAGATCGCTTTTGTCCTCCATGATCAGGCTGTCTGAAATGATGTTCGCAATGGAGGTAAGCGCTTCTTCGCTGGCCTCGATTCCTCCCTGCTTCAGAATGTTCAGAATCGTGGTTTTCAATGTGCCTTTCCCCATCTTTATCAGATGGTCTATGGAAAACTCCTCAAAAATCACTTCGGCACAGCCCTGAGCGAAGCCGGAAAGCAAAGCCTGCTCCGGGCTTGCGCCTCTGTCCAGCGCGTTTTCAAGCCCGCTCTTTGCCGCAGTTCCGAAGTAGACAGCCAGCGTCCCCAACTTTCCGAATGTAAGTGCTGAAACCGTACTCTGAATAATGGATGTACCCAGCTGGTAAGCGTCGCCCAGACCTTTGCCGCCAATTATGGCCAGTCCCTCATCCAGCGTTCCGTATTTTTGGTTCAGGTTTTCCGCCACGGCGCCGGTCGCCGTGCTGGAATAATCATAGATCCCCATATAGGGCTTTTCTGTTATGGTTCCTCTTGCGCTGTACTCCATCAGGTCTGCCAAATATTCCGCGCCATGCAGCGGCGCTGAAGCGATTGATCCGAGCGTAGCCAGCGTACCGGTCCCGAAGTTTTTCTTTGCCCAGTTCTCTACGCCTTGTATCTCCTCTTTTTTTCCTTCGGCGTTATAGTAGTTGTTCAGCTGTGTTCCGTAGCGGTCAGCCTCTTCCCTGTCCGTAGCGTAGAGATAACCATAGATTGCTTTCTGCTCTTCAGTCCACTGGTCAGTCGGCTCTTTGTATGTTGTGTCAGCTCTCAGCATATCTATGGCCATGACCATCTGCCCGCCAGGAGAGTTGCCATATGCCAGGTTGGTAAACCAGGGATTGGTGATTTTCTTCACCGTTGCGGCTTTGCTGTTGATGCTGTCTGCTTCATACGCGGACAAACCCTCCGCGCTTTTTGCCTTGAAGTCCTCTCTGTCCGTGTAGTCAGAATAGCGGTACTGAGACGCGTATTCCAGTTCCCTTTGTGCTTCCAGCTGCGTCTGCTTCGCCCCGTCGATCTGTGCCTGCAGCTTGCCCAGCTCGTTGTCATACCAGGCTTTTCTCTCCTCGTCCTCTCCCATATAGGTTCCGCCTTCCCAGACCTGAGAACCAAGAATACTTTCTGCGGACAGGGTTTTATACTGCTCTTCCAGCTGGCTGAGACTGTCCGACGCGTTGTCGTATGCGCTCTGGGCGTCCGTGGCCCATTGCTTTCCGCTGATGCCGCTGCTTTGCTGTGTCTGCCATCTGTTGTATCCTTCCAGCCAGTAGTTATATTTTTCCGCATTATCAAACTGGGATGAGAATGATTTCTGTTCTCCCAGCGCTTCTCTCAGCGGAGAGAGCATCTCGCTGCCAAGTCCCGTCTGGTATCCGTTTAAAAGGCGCTCATAACCTGCCAGCTCTTTATCATATTGTCTGCCGTACCAGTCGTCCACATAGCCTTTGTTTTTCTCCATATAGGAGTATACCTTCTCGTAAGCCTGAACCGCGTTGTCGAAGTCCCGCTGGCTGTCTACGGCAGCGTTTTTTGTTCTTCCGCCATGCTGCCTGATTTTTTCCCAGTCTATCCCTGCATAGGACTGAGCGGAAGAACCGGCGGACCCTGCCGCCGTTCTTCCGCCCTGCTGTTTGATCTTTTCCCAATCTATCATAGCGCTTCCTCCTTTTTAGCCGAACAGGTCCTCCAGACCGTACTGCTTTACATATTTGTTTGCGGTCTCTTCGTCGATATATCCGTTGGCCACGCCCTCTGCGATCACGTCTGCCCGCTCTGTATCCCGCATGTTCCGCAGGTTATATCCCAGCCTCTCATAGGTTGCCCGGCCGTATCCGCTTTGCGTCATTCCCACGGGAGAGACCCAGTTTCCGTTGCTGTTTTTTACAAATTTGCCGTCGTCTGAATATTCCCTTGTATCCACGGTTTCCGGTTTAATATTGTAATCTCCGGACCTGCTCCCCGCTCTTGCCGCCGCAGCAGCCGCCGCAGCAGCCGCCGCAGCAGCCGCCGCCTCCTGTTCCTGCTTGTATTTGATCATCGCCACATACTGATCCGGCGTCAGTCCCGCGTCAGCGATCTCCTGGGCCGTGGGCGTGTAGCCGATGCTGATCAAGTACTGGAGCATGTCCAGGTTGCTGCTCTGCCGGCTGAGGGCGTCCTCCGCCTTGGCGTCGGCATAGCTGCGCTCTGTCAGCCATTTGTTGTATTCATCCTGATACCGGGCGTAGTCCTGGGCCTCCAAATCGGTAAGCATACCGTACTGTTGGAAAAGCCTGTCTCCCTCATCATTCCATTTCTGGTATGCACTCTCATACAGCTCCGGGACCACATCCCCCAGCGACTGGAGATACTGGTCATACTGCTGCTGACCAACGGCCTGCCCGTAGCTGCTGCCGTATCCGCCGGTAAGGGCGGCGGCTTTCCCCATGCTGTCCCGCATGGCCTGCTTGCCCATCTGTATGTAGCTGTCCTGATACTGCTGCCAGAGCGCGTCCGCGTTCAGGTCATAGTTAAAGTTTCCCCTTCCGGTGATCTGGGCGTACAGAGCGTTGATCTTGTCGTCATACTGGCCTGTGTATACCGGCGCGCTTCCCAGCGCCTGAGCCTGCTTCAAAAGCCGCTCATATTCGCTCTCCGCATCATCCGGACGCACAATGCCCGGCGTTGTCTGCTCCGCCGCCGTGGTCGTCTGGGCAGAACCAGGCTTATATGTTGTCCCTTTCTTCTCCGGAATTTTTTTCTGCTGCGCGGCATTCTCCGGGGCGGTTGTCCCTTTCTTCTCCGGAATTTTTATCGGTTTTGCGGATATGCCCGGGTCTTTCATCTGCCTGTTGGTTGTATTAAGCATTGCTTATCCCTCCCTGTTTTTAATCATCCAGCACCCATACAAGCTCTGTGCCAGGAGTGCCGGGCTCCCAGGTGTTGTTCTCATGCTTAGAGATGTACACATGGCCGTTGTGACGTACCTTTACGTCCATACCGTAGCCCTGCCATCCATCAGGACCTACGGTAGGTTCTACCCAGGGCACAACGCCATCCAGGGCGTCCCTGATGCTGTCCCGTTCGGCAAGCTCCGCGCTGTACTTCTCCCGGATCTCCGTGAAGAGCGCAGGCAGCTCCGCCGCGTCACCGATGTAGAGCATCTTCAGCAGCGCATCGGAAAGAACCTCGTTGAGACCCTTCAACTGGTATTCCTGATGCTCCCGCTGGGCCTGTTCCTCGCGCGCCTTTTCGTCGTCCGCCGCCTGCTGGTCAAAGACCAGTTCGCCATTGATCAGCCGGTACAGGTGGAGCCTGGTAAAGTCAAAATCTTCAGCCACCTCCACCATGGTGCCTCCGGCCAGCACGCCGCCCGACTTCGGGACGACATAGACGGCCCCATATTCATCAACGTTCACAGGTATTTTCATTGTCTTATCCTCCTTATGCTGTTCTTTCCCATACATATCTTGTGATATATGGGGGCATATTGTTGTGACTTTTGCTTCCGCCAGTGTTATTTGTCCCGCTCCATGCATTTTGATCCGTAATAAGCTCGTTTGAAGTCGCATACTGTGCACTTGCATTCGCACCAACTGCAATAACAGGGTTAGTTAATCCACTCTTTATACCCCAGAGGAATGTGTAAGAACCATCCTTGAAAGTATGAGCATGGGCCGGAATCTGATTTTCGGTGAGCGTGACGGTCTTTGCTCCGCCGGTTGCGCCTATCGCATAGCTATCGCCGGCTGCCAGGATAAAGGTGTCTTTGATCCTCGTCCAGGTTCCTCCGAACAGTGTCCCTGGATCTGTGGGCTGGCTTGAGATGTACACAGAACCCACCGGATAAATGATATCCAGCAGTGTTTTTTCTCCCACCATGAACATCCAGGCCGCCGGGATCTGCAAAACCTTGTCCGCCTGCGGCGCCATCCCGAAGCCTACGCCGTCCCCTTTTTCCCGGAACTTTATAGCCCATTTCCGTCCGGGCAGCTTCAGCGTGGCCTCGCCGCTGTTGAGCGCATCAGAGATATTGATTTTAACCTCATAGTTCTGGTCGGGCGACATGGTCCCGCCTGTAACGGCAGCAATGCCGCTGGCCATAGCCGCCGCGGCGCTCCAGCTGCCGCCCGGTACGCGGTACTGTACGCTCATGCTCACGCTGTTTTCTCCGCCCAGACTGCTGAAAACCGCGGTTGCCTTGGCCGAAAGGTAGGTGCCGTCCTCGCTTTCCGCGCCGCTGGAGGTGCAGCGGAACACGCTGATCTGGTTTACGGCCGGGAGCGAATAGCTCTCCGGTGTCACCGTCAGCGTCACACTGGCGCTCCTCCCGCGGGTATCCATCACTGTGCATATGATGTCTGTTTTCCCCGTCAGCACCGGCGACAGAAAGGGTGAATCGCTGACCGTCTGCCCCACTGCCGTGATCTTATATCCGCTGATCGTGGCCCCCACGGCGGCGGACATGTCCACCTTGCTGCTGTCGAATGTGATCTGCGCCCTGCTGTAACCCTGGACAAAAACCGTAAAACCGGAGGCTGCTCCCTCGTTGTGTACACTTACTGCGGCAAAGCCGTCGCTTACAGTGGGTTTCATCCCTTCGTCGGCGTAAACCGTGATGTTTTTGACCGCCGCATCACCTATGGGACTGGTACAAGCCGAATCTGTATAAGTCTGCAGTGTGACGCTGACGGTCAGACTGGCTGAGGACGGGAAATCAGAAAACCAGCTTCTGGGTACCGTAAGAGACAAACTGCTGCTGAACGCGGCAGAGCTGTACAGCGTCTTGCTCCCGCTCTTGAATACCGCTTTGTGCCAGTAGCTGTCCTTGGCCCGCTCCACGGTAAGCATCAGGCTGTTTTGTGTGTAAACTGGATCTGTAATGCTCTGGATCTTAGAACCCAGAGCCAGTGCGGGCAGCGTAACCGTGGCGCGGCACTGGGCCACTGTGCTGTGATAGGGGATTCCCGCGTAAGAACCAGAGGAAGTATAGCTCACCTTCTTCCAGTATCCGGTCAGCTCCACGTCTTTTGTCCCGCCGTCTGATCCGTCTATGTATACCGAACCTTCGCCCAGCAATATGCCGTTGTCGTATGTGGTCCCGTCTCCCGCCACACTAACGCCCCAGGTGCCGCTGTCCGGCCCTGTGGTTTTGGAAAAGGCCTTTACTCCCGCAGCTGACGCGTAGGATTCCACATCGCCGGAACTTGTGAGAGCAAAGCACGCATTCGTCAGCGTCACCATGTAGGTCCTCAGGTCTACCTTGTGCGATGATCCGGACTGTGACCATCTGGCATGCAGAACAAGCTTGAAGCGGTAGTAATTCTGTGGGCTTCCGTGGCCGAAGAACTCGTTTGAGGTGGCCACCCACTGCCATGCGCTTGTCAGCTGCATTCTGACACCTCAATTCTCACGAAGTCCGGATACTCCATATGCAGAAGCTCAAAACCGATGCATATCGTCCGGAACATCTCCCGGCAGCGTGTCATGTAGCCCCGCTCCGGGCAGCAGCTCACGCGGATCAGCGCTTCCTGTTTGTTGATATCCCGGCTGGCCTGATACATCGGTTCCTCTTCCGCGGCGGCCAGCAGCGTCATGGACAGGGCGCTCACCGCAGCGCACACAATGTCCTGTCCGGCGTTCGCGAATCCGGCATGGCCCTGGATCTCCATGACCAGCTCTTTGTTGTCAAAGAAGACTTTTGTCATCTCTCTGCCCTCCTGCGCTTACGCCGGCTGACTGGCCGCAGCGCTCTGCTCTCTGGCCTTTCGCACATGGCTTGCTTCCGCCGTACCTTCCTGCAAGTCAACTTTTTCGCTCTGTCCTCCTGAAACAGCGGCGGTCTGCTCCAGGCCCGCGCTCTCCATCAGCCCCACCGCGATGTCCGGGCGGTATTTCTGCGCCAGTGCAATGGCCATATCTCGATACTGGATCATCTGCTGATAAAGTGCCGCGTTGTTGGCAATTTTCTGCATCATCCGGTCCTTGCCCTCAAAATCCATCATGTCCAGCGTGGTCAGGGCCACATCGGCGTTCTGCGGCAGCATAAAGCCCGCCTGATAAAACTGCAATGCCAACTCATTCTGACTGAGCTTGGTATAGGCGTTTTTCTTCTGCGCTTCGATCTTGATGTCGAACACCGGCAGCCGGTATCCCATGTTCACCCCGCCTATACTGCCCTGGTACTGGGGCTTCAGCGCGGCATTGGTATAGCACACAAACTTGTCGTTTCCCATCTCCCCGGTAATGCGGAAGCGGCGCGGCATATCGTAAAATTGCCGGATCAATTCGATCACCATGTCCACGATTTCCGCATAAGCCCTGTAGCTTGCTTTGCTGCTGTCCCGGCTGCCCTTTCCGCTGGCCTCCTGGAGGGCGGCAATGGCGGAAGCGGCCGTCACACCGGCGCTGGTGCTGCCTGTGGCTGTCTCTGTGTTTCCGGTGGTCTCCCTCAGCTCATTGATGGTGTTTTCCAATACGGAGATATAGTTCCCGCTCAGCGCGTTGTATTGGATTGGTTGCACATTTTCGTTAGTCAATCTCCCGCTCAGATGCACGATGGGACTTCTCAGGTCAAGGAACTCCTCCTCATTTACAGCGCCGCTGCTGTTGAAAAAATATCTGGGCGTGGCGCCTGCCATGGTGTTCTTCAGAAACGCGGTTTTCATCAGGTCGATCTGGCTCTGTCCGTTGCTGCAGAGATCTACAAAGCCATAGCCTGCCGGAGATCCCTCAACGGGAAAAAGCGGGTCAAAGACAAAGGGGTATTTCCCGTGGTCATACAGGGGCTTCCCTTCGTTTTCCGTGGAATAAAGGATCTGGTCTCCCACGAATTTGCAGTAGTGCAGAACCTTTTTGCCGTTCTCGTATTTGTGGTAGTAGTGGTTGATGACGGTGTACATTCCCTCTGTGGAAACCTGGTCGTCGTACAAAAATTTGGTTGCCTGAAATACATCGTTTTTCAGTTTGCCCTCCAGCTGCGGATATTGGCTGATCAGCTCATCTCCGTCCTCCAGGTAGGTCATAAAGAAATGCTTACTCTCCTGGATATCCGTAACGCCCGGCTCCCAGAAAAGATTCAGCAGATTGACCCGGTCAATGCTGATATCGCCCAGCCCGTTCAGCTTGCTCTTGTCCCAGGTGATCTGATAGCAGCCTGTCCCGGTCTTCAGCTTCTGCCACATGTTATCCGAGTATGTACGCTCGAATCTATTCTGCTCCAGGATGCAGGGGATGATGGCGGAGAGCATCCGGGCCTCCTCCACGTCCCCCTGCTCTCTGGGGAGGATGTTTGGCTCCGGGTAGGCCTCCATGGCGTCAGCATGCTTGGAGACGATGACATTGTGCAGCCAGCCGGATTTGCATTTGAAATCATCCGGGTTCTGCCAACTGGTCTTCAGCTCCTCATATTCGTTTCTGAGCTTCCACCACTGCTCTGCCGCTTTAACGCGGCTCTCCAGGTGGCTTTTCCCGGTTTTGTATTTTTGCAGGATCCCCAGCCATTTCCGAAGCTGCTCCTGCCCTACAGGCGCTTTTTTGCTTTCCTCCGCCGAAACCGGCGCTTCTGTTCTGATTTCGTCCATATTTTCTCCTTTACGAATCCATTGTCTGTATGTATGCCTCACGCATAAACAGGTCGAGCAGAGTCCTGTGCTGGACTTCGAGCATGTCGAATACTCCGTTAAGATCCTGCTTTTGCTCCTGCGCTTCCGGTTCATCCAGATTGGCGATGATACTGGCCAGATAACTCTCGATCACCTTGATATCGGCGGCGGCCTGGGCTGTCCTGCGTTTGATGTCATCCCATCCCTTTTTCGGGATCTCGATCATACAGAGTTCTTGTGTGTCCATGTTTTCCTCCTTGTTTTATCTTTTGCTGTCATCCTGAACCTCGAAATGGCTCCCCTCTGAGGAAAGGCTCCCCTTGTCAGGGGAGCTGTCAGCGAAGCTGACTGAGGGGTAGTCTCTCCCCCCTCTCTCTGCCTACCGATTTTCCCTCTTCATCTGATCCAGCGGATCTGTGAATACCCGAAATTCTTTGTTCTCCTTCCGTGGCCGCAGCGGCGTAATGGGCCGCGCCATGCACATATAGCGCCACTCATCCGCCACATGGTCCTCCAGCTTGCTGTCCAGGTCCTCTGTCTTCGTCTCATCGTACATCATCAGCGGTATGGTGCGGATAAAGGCCCGGCAGTTGGAGAAAACATACATCCGTGGATATCCGTTTTCATCGAATTGCAGCCGGTAATGGCACTGCATCCACCCGGGGATCCGCTGGTTGTCCCCCGGCTCAAAATAGATCCGGAAGCTCTCTGCCACCTCTGCGGTGCTTTCGCCCCGGCTTGCGTCCCAGATGCTCGGGTCAGCCACGCCCTCAATCCTCCGCCCTTTAAGCCATGGGTGCTCCCGCTCAATTCTTGCAATCTCGGCGAATTGCTGATGCGGGGTCCATTTGACTCCTTCGTTGGGCGTTCCTGTGCAGCCATACAGCTCCAGGATCCGGTACAGGGTCCCGTCGTAGTCTACCGCCCACCATGCGCAGCTGAAGGGTTTGGCATATCCGAAGTCGTATGAGCGATAGATCTTCCAGCCTCGCTTGTCTCCCCTGTCCAGGTCAAAGGGCTCGATCACATGGGTAAACCTGCCCTGCTCTCTGGCCTGTGCCTCGGTGATGCCGGCCTTAACGCACATGGCCGTGTCCGGAAGTGTACGAAACTCCGTGAAATACTGGCCGGAAAAGCTGTCCCAGTCGCCGTACAGCAGGGCGTTCCGCTCCTTTTCCGGCAGCATGGCCAGGGAACCCAGATAGTCCGGGTTTTGTTCCAGCAGCGCCTGGTTGTCGAAGACACTGGCCGGAATGAAGATTCTGTCCCGGCTCAGTTGGTTTTTCGTGCCGTCGGGCATGTCCACCGTCACGGTCTCTGTGATCGTCGTCCGCGGCGGCGCGGCTGTGATAAACCGGTCCTTCACCCAGCCGTGGCCCACGCCGCCCGGGTTTGCTGTCGCCCGGATATAACACCGGGTTTTATCCTTGCTGCCCGGAGAGCGTGAGGGCCTGTTTCGGGAAAACATGTAGCTGTACTCATCCCAGGTAAAGTGCGTCAGCTCATCAAAGCCGATGAAGTCATAGCGCTTGCCCTGGTAGTTGGTCCGGTCCTTGGTGTACTGCATGGTTCCGAAATAGATCTTCGCGCCGCTGGGGAAGCTCCACATGTGCTTTTGCTCGTTGTACCTGGCTCTGGGATATGCCGGCTTGTACAAAGCGTTGCTGCGGTCGATCAGCTCCGTCAGCTGTGGATAGGTCTTGCGGAAGATGATCGCCCGGTAACTGGGGATATGTACCTGCCGCAGGGCCTCCATCAGCAGCGCGTCAGACTTTCCGCCGCCGGCCGCGCCGCCGTACAGGCATTCATACTCCGGCCGCTCCATAAACTCCGCCTGCTTTTCCTGGGGCGCCCAGATCACGTTCTGTTCAGCCATCTTCCTGCTTCTCTTTCACCGGCGGCAGGATGATCACGCCCGTCTCCTGCCCGTCTTCACCGCCTGACCCGCTCCGCATCCGTTCAAGGGCCAGCCGCTCTTTTGCGATCTCCTGCGCGGCCTTCTGTCCCGGTGTGGGAATGTCGTAGAAATCCCGCAGAAGTCCGGTCAGGTCTTTGATCACGGCGGTCATCTCCTTCATGGCCTTGCTGTCCACCTTGGAGAAAACTTTTTCTTCCGCTCCGCCCATGCCATCTGTGATCACATAGCGGTTGAACTGCTGGCTGTCGTTTAGCGCGTCTATCGCCGTGCCCAGAACCTTTTCCGCGCCCTGGATCAACTGATCCAGACTTTTCTCATCGCGTGCACGCGCGCGCAAAAGCGCATTATTTGCCACACTTTTTCGGTATTCTTGCCGCTTTACCCTCCATTTTGCCTCGGCCGCCACCTTTGACAGCGTGGAATAGCTCACTCCCAGCGCCTTTGCCGTGTCCTTCAGGCTCAGTTCTCCGGCCACAAATTCCACCTCTGCCTTTGTCCAGTCGATCATCTGTATCACCTCTGTGTTTTATCCTATCAAACCCGCTCCGCCTTTCTCTATGATTGAACCTAAGCGCAAAAAAGACAGGCGGTATAATCCGCCTGCCTAAATCTTCACCGTCATGGCGCCCCTTGTCTGGGCCGTAGGGGCGACCCTTGCGGTCGCCCGTTCCGCCGAAGGCGACTGAGGGGTAGTCTCTCTCCAATTTATGCTGTCATCCTGAGCGTCAGCGAAGGATCCCGTAAAGCTATCCCAAGCCCGCAAAGCACTGACTGAGGGATTGCTCCCCACCGGCCATACTTCAATCCTCCGAATATTTTGCTTGCATGATCGCCCGATAGACCTCGCAGCGCAGATAATCCTTTTCACAGTACAGGCTGAGCTGTCGTTCCCGTTTTTTAGGCGAACGAAACCGCGAGCAGATCACAGAGCCTTCAACGATCCCCTCGCATTTGATGCTTTTTTCTTTTTCGTCCTCATTGCGGAAAAACGGACAGACGATATCTGCCTGCCTCCAGCTCTCGGCCATCTCAGCGCCTCCCTGCTCTGGCCCGCTCTCCGCCTCCGACTGAGCTTCTGTACCTGGGCTTCGGCTGTGGGAAAACCTTGTACAGCTTCCCCGTCACCCGTCTCCAGCACAAAGAACACTCAATGCGGATCTCGCGGCCTCCTTCATCCTCCATCGGTCTCAGCTTTCCCAGCTTCTGCGCGCATCTCGGGCACAGGGCCATTACCTGGTACCCCGGCAAAGGCTTTCTCTCGTTTTTGCGTTCATTCACGTTTTTTCCCTCCCCGCTTTGGCGGCTTTGGCAGCAGCACACGGCTCCCTTTTACCTGCGGCCTTGACGGCAGCACATAGCGGAGATAGGCGTTTGCCTCGCCTGTCTCCTCATCCAGATTCAGCACATTTTCCCGAATCTCTGCTCCTGTGGGTGCCTGTATCTCATGGATCTCCTCGATGATCTCCGGCTCGGTGAAAATCGGCTTGTCCAGTCCCCGGCTGCTTCTCCACTTCTTCCGGTTTGCCTCATCGCTTTTCCCGTTGCCGATCATGTATACGGCCAGGGCGGTATGATCTCCCCGGTTATCCAGATACGAGTATTCCAGCTCATCCTTCTCATCGATCAGACCCAGCAGGACCTCATAGGCCACCTTGTTCATCACGGCGTGCACATGCAGCCGCACCTTCTTCCCGGTTTTCGGGTCCCGGTCGGATACGGTCCATATGTATTTCAGGCTCTTCCCGGTTTCTTTCCGGTAGAAGTCCCTGACCTTGCGGATCAGCTTTTCAAATCCCTTCTCTGCTTCTTCCCGGCTTTCCGGCAGCGTATCGGCGGAATATTTTCTGACCACATGGATGTCTCCTCTTCCGAAATTGCAGTTGATTGTCCTGGCCAGGCGCTTCACGGCTTCCGATTCATTTCTCCTGATCTTCTTCTCACTGCTGCTTCCGGCTCTGCGGGGAGCGCGACGGGCTCTGGACTTTTCGCCCGGCCTGCCGGCAAGGCGGCATTGCCTGGTCTCCACCACCCGTCCCGAAATGATGTGATACTCCACCTTGTAGCTCATCCTTTCCTCCTGAAAATACTTCCGTCGAAAACTTAGCCCCTTAAAAGTCTCACAAGATACGCGCACGCGCGTATCAAAAAAAGAAAGCATCTGCAATGCCCTCGAAAGGCCGCCGCCCCCGGCGGTCTTTCCAAAACATTCCATCCGTTGAAGTCTCCTCCGTTATGACTCCCCTTGTCAGGTCCGTAGGGGCGACCCTTGCGGTCGCCCGTTCCGCCGTAGGCGGCTGAGGGGTAGTTACACCCCGTAGGGGCGGCCCTGTGTGGCCGCCCGCTTGCCTCCACTTGAGGCGAAGTAATAGGTAATAGTGAAAAGTGAATAGGTATGGTGTCGCCTGTGGCGACATATTTTAATCCGGCCGCTTTGCGGCCACCTTACTTCTTCACTCTTCACTATTCATTGCCTCCCCTTGTCAGGGCCGTAGGGGCGACCCTTGCGGTCGCCCGTTCCGCCGTAGGCGGCGGAGGGGTAGTTACACCCCGTAGGGGCGGCCCTGTGTGGCCGCCCGCTTGCCTCCACTTGAGGCGAAGTAATAGGTAATAGTGAAAAGTGAATAGGTATGGTGTCGCCTGTGGCGACATATTTTAATCCGGCCGCTTTGCGGCCACCTTACTTCTTCACTCTTCACTATTCATTGCCTCCCCTTGTCAGGGCCGTAGGGGCGACCCTTGCGGTCGCCCGTTCCGCCGTAGGCGGCGGAGGGGTAGTTACACCCCGTAGGGGCGGATGAGGTGTCCCCTCCATCTGATCCCGGAAACAGAACCACCGGCGTTCAGTCTTCCTCCACCACCTCCCCAGTCTCCGGGTCCACCTGCTCCATCATCTTCCGGCGGCTGATGGAAGCGCTCAATTCCTTTGTCAGCGTCTCCAGCTCTTCCAGCAGCTGCTCTCCCTGATAGATCGGCAGGATCACCGCCTTCAGCTCCAGTCCACGCTTTACCGCTATGTAGATCTCTCCGTTGGCCGCCTGGCGCTCTTTAAGCTCCGGCTCTGTGTCCAAATCCTTCAGCGGCTTCAAATAAGCGGGGTCAATAAACATCAGCCCCAGGCTTGTCCTGACCGGCATCCAGACGTCGCCCTCAAAGCCCACCGTGGTCTGCACTCTGGGCAGCTCCCGCTCGGTGTCATCGTAGTCGGAAAAGTTCAGCGACCCCGGCATAGCATATTGGTGATCGGTCCACACCTTTTCCTGCTTCTTTTCGGGTATGTCAAGTACATAAAGCAGACTATCCACGTCCAGCGTGGGCAGTCCGTATGTGGGATAAAACGCCCTCCCGTTGCTGATCCACTGAGTTTGTCTCTGCAAATCATCATAAATCACCGCCGTCCCGCGCTTCAGGACCAGCTTAGATATCTGTTTGATTACCATGGTCTTCCTCCTGTTCCATCTTCGCCCCACAGTTGGGGCAAAACTTAGATCCGAACGGATCTCTATTGTCATACTCGCCGCATACCGGGCACGAACCATCATCGTTCCATCTCATTTTCTCTGCTCGTTGCTCAATTACATTCCGATAGTCTGCTGTAGTCCGATAGTCCACTGTAGTTTTCTCACTTACGCTCATTTGGTGTTCCCTCCTTCGGAAAGCATTTCCAGACACCATAATATCCGTGCTTATTAGGAACTCGCTTAAAATCGTGTGTTTGCAGAAAATCAAAGATTTTGTCAATACAAAAACTGTCTTCACACTCCGGTCCTACTTCGCGAGCCTCTTTGTCCCATTTATCGCAGTCGGGGCAAATAAACATTCGGCAAAATTCTCCACAAGCATCTTGAAAATCGTCCGCTGTCATACCATCATACGGATCTGCAAGCTCGCTATCTCTTCACTGAGCAAGTCTGCGTCAATCGGTCGCAATTCCATCCCTCCTATTCCAAGTTTCGATTGCTTCTTCTTCGGTTTTAAACATCTTTCTGCTTCTTCCTAGGCATTTTGAGTCACTGCACTGCGGGATGAATGCCTGAACTCTAAATTCAAAATAAATCTTGCCTGATGGGTATTTAACAGAACGAATAATCCTGGCACCTTTAGGGATTTCCTTTTTAAACTGAACGCATTCTGAAGGGTACTCTGCCTTGTGCATGATTGCATACCCTCCGCAAAACGGGCATGTCTTTAACTCCTTCATTGTTCATCCCTTCAAACCTTGACATATTTGGAGGGCTCATCCTGACAGGATGAGCTTCCCTCCCGGTCGTCCGGAAGCTCTCCGTCGTATTCAAAGCAGCAGGTACACCCGCAGGCCTCCGGTGATGCGCCGATGGTACAGACGCAGCAGAGGCCGTCTCGCTCGATCCGCCGCATGTCCTCCGCCAGCTTCTCATATTTGACCCGCAGCTCCCGCTCCCGCTGGGAAATCTGCTTTCGCTGCTGGTCAGAGACCTTTATGTACCTTTTCTTATTGTTCAGGTCCGTCTCCATCCCGTCTATGGTCTGAGACAGGGCATCGATCTCCTTATCGCTGCGCTCCAGCAACCGCCTTTGCTTAATCAGGAGCACATTGGCAGTGCTCAGCTGCTGCTCCAGGCTTCGGATCTTCGCCCGCAACTGCTCATTGGCCGCCACGAGCTTACGCTTTGTGGTAAAAAACATTCAATTCAGCCTCCCTTCAAACTGCCCCAGAACGGCCCGCAGGGCCTTTTCCAGCTTTCCGGCGGTCCCTGCGTCTGTGACCTTTACCTTCTCCAGAGAGTCCAGCAGCTTGTTGAAGCTCTCCTGCACAGCGGCGAAGTGTATGTTGAAAACCGCGACCTCCGCGTTGCTGAGGGCAAGCTGCTTTTTCAGCCGCTCCACCTCTTCCTTGTAGGGGCCGGCGTCCTCTGCGGCCCGCTCCTCCGCAGCCTTCATCTTCGCCTTTGCCTCTTCCAGCTGCTTTTCCAGCCCGCCGATCCTGCGCTCCTTGGCTGCATCCTGATTTTGCAGCGCTGCAAACTTTTCTGTCCACTCGGCGTCAGACTTTGCTCTGGCGAGGGTGGCGGCCTCCTGGACCGCCTTTTCATCCACCTGGACGGCCACCTCTACCGGCCGCTCGGACAGCTCCTTGTTTTCCTGTTCCAGCTCCCGGATACGCTCCTCAAAGGGGGCCGCGGCTTCTGCCGCACGTTTTTTGGCCTGCGAGGCCTCATGCTCTGCTTCTTTTGCCCTCTCTTTGGCGGCGTCCAGCTGCGTCTGCAGCTCCGCTACGGCCAGCGCATGGCCTTCCTCCGCGTCCTGCAGCTGTCGTTCTGCCTCCTTCTTTTCTTTTATCAGCCGCTCCAGTTCCCGGCTGGAAATATGCTCCGCATCGTGCTCCCGGGCGAACTCTTCCCGCTCGTTTTCCGGCAGCTCCAAAAGCCGCAAAGCATTGGAAATACTCAAATTATTCAACGTTGAATACTTTGATTCAGCCCCGAAAAGGCTCCCCTGATCAGCGCCGTATTCGTTATAGAGCCGCATGAAGCGGCTGGCGGAAGGCTGTGAAAACTCCGTCTCCCGCTCCAGAAAATTGAGCCATTCTCCGTGCTCTACCAGTTCCTTTGCCTCGCACAGCCTCCGGCCGATCTCAATCCCGTACCAGAGGGTGATGCACTTGGCCTGCGTGGTCAGGCTGCGGATCTCCGCCCCCACAACTTCCGGCGTCCGCCGGATCTCCATTTCGTTCATGCTGTTTTAGCCTCCTTAATCTTTGTTTTCCGCATCTTCGGACTGCCGTCTTTTTTCCGCGGGCTGCCTCTTTCAATCCAATCCAGCCATGGATCCAGCATCCATGCCATCTTCGTTCTGGGATTTGCCGCGCCGTCCCGCTCGTTTTTATATCCGTGGATCTGTACCAGTCTGTCGCCCATCATTTCAATGGTGTACAGGCTCGCTCCCGGCGTCTCACACCGGCGCAGGAAGAGGATGGTGGTGCTGCCCTTCATATGCCGCTCGGCGTAGCCTCCCACACAGTGCTGCAGCGTTTTCCCCTCGCGGATGATCTCGTCGCTGTCTTCCGCAATGCGGATGAAATATCCACCCAGCTCAAAATTGTATTTTTTTCTTCGGCGTTCCAGTCCCTCCTGCTGTTCCTTCCTAAGCTGAGCGTCCTTTTCCGCCTGCTCCCGCTCCAGCTTCAGGTTCTGCTCTCTTGCAGCTTCATCGTGCTTCAGTTCAAGCTCTCTGGGAAAAAGGACGGCCTCATCCCTTGTGTCATAGCCCAGCGCCCCGCACATGTTGATCGTGTCGCGCCACAGTGTCCATGCGTTGAGAACATCAAAATACCCGCCGTAGCAGCGCGGCCCGGTGAATTTCTTCAGGTATCGCAGCAGCCGCATGGGCTTGATTTTTCGCTTTTTGCACTCGCTGACAAAACTGTCTGTCTCGTAACTCAGCGCCTCGTGAATCTCATCCAGCTCTGCAAAGCCGGTGGGCATGCCGGCCTGCTTCAGCCGTCGGTATTGATAGATCAGATCGGTCTTTCGCGGATAATCCTGCAGAGCCATGTACGCTTTCAGCTCCTGCCGGTCCAGCCTGAAGGCTTTGCACGGGTCGTTTTCGCCCCATGTAATGATCCTGCTGTTTTTCCTTCTTCCGCTTACCAGATCCTCAACAAGACCGGTAAACCCGCCCTTCATCAGCATTTCGATCTGCCTCGGATACAAGGCGCAGGCCGCGAAGTATTTCATCGTGTCATAGTGGAGATCGCCTTTTTTATCCCTGTAATCCGCATACCGGCAATACCGAAACCGGCTTTCAACTATGGCCTCCTGTCCGAACAGCTGGTATCCAACATGGTGCCACATCATTCCGCTGCCCTCTGTAAACGGCTCATGGATCACCCGGTGTACAGGGTCCAGGTTCCCTTCCAGCCGGCGTGTAAACAATTTCCCTCCGCTGTATAGCTCTTCCTCGATGATCTCCGCGAATCCGTCGCCGAAGCGGTACGCTGCCGACAGCATAAACAGCGGCGGCGCGTCAAGCTCCCTCTGATAGTTCTTTCGTGCCCAGTAGGCCCGGGCGAAGAGATCCCCGTCCTTGGCGCTGAGGAAGATTACCGGATGGTATTCCTCTATTTTCTTCCGTCTGCCCAGTCTGCATACCTCTTTCAGTGTGGCCGGTCTGCCGCAGTAGGGACATCTGATTTCATCGTTGTGGCTGCCGTACAGGAGGAAAGCGTTTCTCTCGTCAACGGTTCGCGGGTATCGGTCCTCCATCCGGTGCTGCATACAGCAGCTTGTCCATAACTCCATCTCCCAGCTCTGCTTTTTCATGAAAACGTAGGGCTTAAAAAGCCTGTTCGTTTCCTCAGTGCATTTTTCCACGTCGATCGGCGGGAAATCGTCCAGCTCCTTTTGACTGGTCTCTCTGATGTTTTCGTAATATCCCATAGCCGGCCTCACAAAAACGCGCTCAGATCCAGGATCAGTCCCTTGTCGCTGCCAGTCTCTTGGCTCTCTGCCTGCTTTTCCACCTCGGCACACAGATTTATGCTCATCTTCACGTCAATTCCCGCTCCCGGGAAGTAGAACTTCACCGCCGCGCCAAAGGCCTGTATGTCGCTGATACTGCCGCCGGTAACGCATTTGCTCACGGCCTTCATGCAGTCGGCAAAGCTCCCGCCCTGGGCTACCGCCTGGGCAAACTCCTTGTCCTGCCGGCAGAAGTCCAGCAGTGCCTTATGTACCTCGCCTTTCATGGCGTTACCATACTTATCGAAAGAGCCGGACTTCAATTCCCGGTCCAGCTTTTCCTTTGCTTCGTTGAAAAATTCCATAGCCCTCTTCCTTTTTCGTCTCCGCCGTGGTATAATGACCGCAGCGACATAGTCCTTTTTCACCTGCCGTATCGGTGTGCCACCACCGATGCGGCTTTTCTATTGGTCCCCTTGTCAGGGCCGTAGGGGCGACCCTTGCGGTCGCCCGCTCCGCCGTAGGCGGCTGAGCGGTAGTACGCATCAAGCATCCTTCCTCCTGCACCAGGCCGGCCTGATCACCCGGTGGAAATCATTTGACTTTGACGGGTTGTCCAGCACCCGTCCCGGCCGGCCGTACTCTGCGTTGGCGCATCGCGGCGCCTTCAGGCCCCGTGGCCACGATTGGACCACATAGCAGCCCTTGGGGCAGATCTTATACTCCATCGTTGCCCTCCTGTAAACTGCAATCCCGGCCGAATCTCCCGGCATTCGCCGGCAGCTCCTTCCGCTGTCTCCAGTTCCATACCGTTTGATTCGAGCAGTTTAATTCCTTCGCGATCTCAACATCGTTCAGCCCTTTGCGATACAACTCCATGCCTTTATCCCAATCGTATCTGGTTTTCGCAGGCTCCTTGTTTGCCGGCAGCTTGTTTCTTTTCCGGTAGCAGATGATCCGATTCTTTGATATCCCAAGCTTCTCGGCGATCTTCTTGTCGTACCAGCCCTGATCGTACAGCTCCCGGATCCGTGCATTGGTATGGTCCATCCGTACCGGCGAGCGCCGTACAGGTTTTGCCTTCCCGCTCCGTGGCTCATACCTTGAACAGTTTGCCTTGTCCATGGCCTGCTCCAACGTAAGGCCCAGGATCCTACTCTGTCCGGTCATCTCCAGATACCGGCAGTTTCCCAGATGGAAGCTCTCCCCCTCCCGGTGGTACCGGCAGTCTTTATACGGGCAGGGCTCATAAGGTATACCCATCACACGTCCCCCTTCCCGGCCTGGACAACCAGCCACAGGGCGAACCATCCCAGCAGAACATCCAGAATACAGAGGGCCAGCGGCTCCGACTTGGTGAACATCAGCACCACCAGCGCCGCGCCGATCAGTATTTTCTTAAACATCGCTTTCTCCCTCCAGGATTTTTTCCAGCATCTCTCTGCGCTCTTCCTCTCGATGCTGCTCCTCTGCTTCGAAATTTTCTTCCAGCGTTTCCGGGTCGTGGAGCTGCCGGATCGCGCCAATCCCGCCTTTCATCCTGACTACGATTTCAATGAGTTCTCTGCCGAGTCCGTAATAGTACGGCCGAACCTGGATTGCCAGATTTCCTATCTCCATGGCGAAGAATCCTGCTGGATAACCTGATTCCGGTTCCAGCCCCTTCGCGGTGCCAAACTCCTGCATCGCGAGCTGTTTTGCTTTTTTCAGCGTCAGTCTGGGGATATCAGCCATTTTCCATTACCTCCCCCATCACGGTCTTCACGGGCTCCCGTCCGCCCCGGCGGAACAGGCCTTTGAGCACGTCCATCCAGACCGGCCGCTGGTGGAAGCTGTTGGCGGCCACCTGCCGCCGTTTTGTCCCCGCCGCCTTATAATGCATCCTCTGGCTGCGGTGGCTCCTTTTCCTGTGATTTGCTGCGCTGCTCATTTCTTTTCCTCCTTGTATTCTTCAACTTTGGCGTCCATCTCCGGATGGGCGTCATTTAAAAGCGCCGCCACGGCCAGCGCCTCGCCCTGCTTGCGGTACGGCGTGTCCAGCTGTACCCGCTCGCCGCTGCGCTTTTTGACCGTGATGATCCACTGTTTTGTCATGCGTTCTCCTTTCCCTCCAAAGAGTTGCAGAGTGCTATGTATTCCTCCGGATGCTCCGCGTAGTAAAAACTCATGTTTTCCGACAGGCGGCGGCTCATGCCCTGCTGCCAGCGTTGGCGCTGATCGACGGTCAGCTCCTCCACCGGAATAGTCTGACCGTCGATCAGCACATAGCACACAAAGCTCAGATCGCTTTTCCTGGGTTTATAGGCTCTCTTTCCGCCTGCCATAACAATCACCTCCTTCTTTCTCTATTCCGCCCCGGCTTGTCTCTATTCGGGCAAAAAATATGCAGTCATCTGAACCGCGAAATGGCTCCCCTTGTCAGGGCCGTAGGGGCGACCCTTGCGGTCGCCCGCTCCGCCGCAGGCGACTGAGGGGTAGTTCCCTCCCCGTAGGGGCGGCCCTGTGTGGCCGCCCGCAAAGCCTTCCCCTTGAAGGGAAGGTGGCCCGCAGCTCCGGTATGGGCAGGCTCCCCTTGTCAGGGCCGTAGGGGCGACCCTTGCGGTCGCCCGCTCCGCCGCAGGCGACTGAGGGGTAGTCCCATCCAGCTTTATTGTGCCGTTTCCAGATACCCGGCGATCTCCTGCGCTGCCGCCTGCCAGCCCCGGCATACCACAACCAGATAGCCCTGCGCCCTCAGCTTGTCGTGCCATTCCAGCTGCTCCTTTTCCACCCGGCCGCCCTTGAGCCTCTTCAGCTCAATGAACAGCCCGTGGTATCCGCCCCGGGCCACCGGCAGCATAATGTCCGGCACGCCGCTCTTCACGCCCTCGGCCTTGAACCGCCCGGCCTCTTTCTTGTTCCTTTTGCCGCCGTTGGGCACATGGAACATCAGCGCCAGCTCCGGCCAGCGCCAGCTCTGCATCCTGGCCCAGCTGAACAGCGTGGCCTGCTCTTCCCCTTCTTTCGGCAGCAGCCGCGCATCCTTCGGCAGCAGCTCCTCGTTGATCGGTGTCATCCTCTCTTCTCCTTTCTGATAACGCATACCATACTTGCGAAGGGCCGCAACAACCACTTCACGGTCGTCCTCTGAGGCCTGACGCCAGGAGGAAACCAAAAGCCGTTTCTCTTTTCGTGAGGCAACGAAGTCTTTTATTGCCCGAATCAGTTTGCTGTTCTTCATGCGCTGCATCAGCTTCATGCGCGGCTTCGGCTTCACCGCTGTACTGCGATTCTGCTCCTGTACCTCCAGCTCCATCATCCGTGCGTAACCCTTTGGGGTCATGCGGATCCATCCTCCGCCGCTTGTGCCCCCGGCGAGATATCCTTCGTTTATCAGCGCCCGGATCTTCCGCTTGTCGCTGACCCCGTCGGGCTTTTCGTCTAAAAGCCCGTTGTTCATCAGCTCCAGATACATGATTCTCCCTTTCCTGCGGAAAACCGCAGAAAGGATTTCAGATTCAGTCATTGTTCATAATCCCTGCCTTCCCTTTCATCTTTTTCCGATATTTCTGTCAGCCGCACCCTTTCTTTTTCTTGCTTTTTGCCAAATTAGTTGTAATTGTTAACCAGTTGTGTTATTATGTACTTGCCCTTTAGGCACTCTTTTTACGGAGGTGGTCATCATGGCCAACTTTTTGAGAATGCCAGTTCCAGACCGTACATACGGCACAATGCGTTAGGGCTTCAGTGCGGAACCGTTACCGCCAAAGTGAGTGGCATGTCATAGAAGCACATGTGCAGAGTGTGTCCGGGTTGTGTGCTTTGTTCTGTACTGGTCCCAACCAGGTAAAAAAAGGCGACGGGCAAACTCCCTCCCGGTGCATCATGCTCTGGTAAACAAATTCGGGAATACAGCGTCGGTCTCTGCACGGCCGGCGTTGTATTTTTTTATCTGCGTGCAAGCACCCGCTCAAAAGCCGCTTCCATGCGCTCCTGTATTCCATCCGGCTTTTTCCTGCTGTTCAGCAGCATGGAGATGTATGACTTGGTACAGTCCATCTCCTTTGCCAAATCATCATAGGTAACCCCTGCGTTATGCATCCTGCCGATAAGCTCCCCCGTCCACGGTTCAGGCAACAAAATCACCTCCTTGCCGTCTCCCCCTCCTCCTGCTACAATGCAGAAAAAAGGGAGTGATGATATTGACAGAACACAAACTTCAAATCTCTTGTCCTGAACTGCATCGTAACCAGACGGTCTATATCTGCACCGTGGACTATGAAAACGTACATCTTCTCGCCTTTAACGGCTGTGATTTCATGCACGCCGGTCAGAGCTGCCGTCTCTGCCGCGAAAAAGCGCTGGCGCTTTTCAGCCAAGACCATGACATATCCGTATACAGCGTATCGCCTCTTTGAGCGCGTCAGCGTAGGCGTCGCAAAAAACCTTTGTTGCGCAGCGGCCTTCCACTGCGTTGCTGCATACAGGCTGAACCTCCGCCAGCATTATCCGCTCGTGGTAGTGGAGCAGCGCTGAAAGTGTCCGAAGGTCCCGCTCGGTCTGCTCTGATGCTTTGTCCCTGTCCCAGGGTCTTACTGCCCGTCCGCATTCCGGGCAAAATTTCATTTTTTCCTCCAGCTCCTGCCCACATATTCTGCACTTCATTGCTTGATTGACCTCCTTTGCTTTTTTCTTGCCTACTCCCCTCCTTCCTGCTACAATGCAAAAGAAAGGGCGTGTTTTTATGACTGAATTTCAAATCCTGTCCGCTGTCCATAACAGCGGTAATTCCATCTGCTATGTTGATCTGCTCAACCAGGGGCTTACTGATTCACGGCCTGACCCTTGTTCAGATAAACTCCGTATTGAAGAGCTCATTGCAAAAGGCTGCTTGTCCGGCAACCTGCGTTCAGGTGAGCGCATCACACTGAAAGCTCACGGCATTGCCCTATTGGATCAGCTGCAGCAGGCGGAAGAAGAAAAGAACAAGATAGCCAAGTCCGACGCCAAAAATAAACGAGATCAGGTAATTCTTTCTCTCTTCTCCGCTGCGGCCGGCGCGGCATTCACGCTTCTTGCGGAGCTTCTTTTTACTCTTCTCTCCGCCTGACCCGCTCTCCTGGTCCTCGTGTTCTCTGACAAGCCTCCGCAGCTTGGCCCCGTACTCTGGCTCCTTTTTCTCCCAATAGGAGATAAGCTCCTCAACACTCATCCCCCATTTTTCTGCTATTTCGCTGAGTTTTCCTGTTCGCTTCACATTGACCTCCTTCCCCTAAAAACTAGTAATTAAAAGGATGATTTTATGAAATTAAATCCAGATTGTGTCCGTGATACCTTGCTTACCCTTGAGTCTCTTCTTACCATTTCAGTTGATCCGGATATTCGTTTTGTTTATTGCACCCCGAAGGCGGTTGTAAAAGAAATGACTTCAAAAGGCTTCACCTATTCCCCCGAAGATATTGTCTATACGCTTATTCAGCTTTCCAAGAGCGGTTATATTGATACCGATTTCTCTCGGTCTTATCGAGGCATTATCACGTATAAACACGTTTATTACATTACGCCGAAAGGGCATGATCTTCTTTCTTCAATCTCCAATTCAAGTACTTGGAAAGAAAAAATTCTCCCTGTTCTCGGCAAAATCGGCGGGTTCTCTCTTGCTTTGCTGCAATCTGTTGCGATTTCAGTTGTCGAAAGGACCTTTTTTCCTGAATAATTGAAACCGTCTTTCATTGTTGGCCTCCTCGTTGTTTGCCCGGATCGCGTCCAGCAGCTCGTCAGGGATTGCTTCCGCGTCCGCGGCGGACAGGCCGGCCTGTTCAATAATCTCTAAGCATTGCTGTATTACCGGCCTGGCCTTTTTAAGGAAAACTGCGCATTCGCTGCCCGGAAGCACAATTTCTCTCATCGGTACATTGTTTTTTCTTTTTCTCATATGAATCTCCTTACTTAAAGTATGATCTTCCTGTTCCCCCTGGCCATGTCCGCCTTCAGGATATGGAGCCTCAAGACTTCTGACTTTATAAATCTCTTTGCTGTTTAATTGACTAATCGCCCTTAGCTCCGCACGATTCGTGCGGTCAGTTTCTAAAAAAAATATCTGCAACAGTAGTATGATAAAATTCCGCAATTCTTCTTTTTGTTTCATCCCTGGGAATTCGTGCGCCATTCTCATACATTTGCATAGCTGAAACGGATACTCCGACTGCATCAGCTACTGTTTTTCTGGGTATATCACCTCTAAGTTCCCTTAGCACGGCTCCAACTTCTGCACCGCTCATTGTCTGTTCACCTCCCGCACGTTTCGTGCGATTTTAGTTTAGCACATGTTTGAAACGTTGTCAATACATTTCGTGCGATTTTTATCTTGCGTTTTCACACATTATGTGTTATATATACAATGAGGTGATTATGATGCCTTTTGGTGACGTTTTAAAAAAACTGCGTAAACAGAATGATCTAACGCAGAATCAGCTTGGAACCGTGCTTGGAATATCCGAAAGCACTGTCGGGATGTACGAGCGCGGACAACGTGAGCCATCCTTTGAGATGCTGGAGGCCATAGCTGATTATTTCAATGTGGATATGGATTTTCTCACCGGGCGCAGTAACATACAGCGCAAGTATTCTTTTTCTCCTTCTATCTCAGACAGTACAGGAGGAAAACCTGCTCCCAGTGAATCAGAATTGAGCTCTGAGGAACGTGTTTTGGTTTCCTCCTGGCGTCAGGCCTCAGAGGATGATCGGCAAGTAGTTGTCGCTGCCCTTCGCAAGTATGGTATGCGCTATCAGGAAGAGCAGCGCAGCACCAATGCCGGATAATCAATTTTTCAGACTTCCGTAAAAAAACGTAGGGGCCTCCCACTTCATGGCTCCCCTTGTCAGGGGAGCTGTCAGCGAAGCTGACTGAGGGGTAGTTCACACCCCGTAGGGGCGGCCCTGCGTGGCCGCCCGCTCCGAGTATGATGAAAAATTCTGGCACAAGTTGATTTTCACTATATTTTGTGTTATAGTTTAAGCACAAAATGCATATGCTTTTTTGGGTCTCAGAGGTCGGAAAGGCTCCCGACGCTCCCGAAAGGGAACCTGAGATGCAGGATACGCCGCCCTGCCTGATTCCCAAATAACAGTCGTTTGTGCTTCAAAGCATTAACGGCTGTTATTTTTTATGCACTCTAATGAAAAAGACCGCCCTTTCGGACGGTCAGTAAATAGTTTCGTTATTCATTTTCCTCTTTCAATTCTTGCAAAAGCTCCCGCTCAATCTGGAGAATATCCACCATCGGCTTAAGTTTTCCCTGCCGCACAAGAGCAAGATATTTTCCAAATTTACTCTTGATTGCTTTTATGTCCGCTTGATCTTCCATAACATAAGCAATTCCTTTTACCGTAAATGGCCTTAAGATATATTTATCTGTAACCGGTATTGCATCTCCGATAAGGAAAACGCTGTCATCTCCCTTTACGCGGCATATGTATTGGTAAATACAGTTTCCACGCCCTCTTTTTGCCTCCGTTTTCTCGATGGCTTTTCTGTATTTCTCCACCTGCGAACTCAATGGAATCAGCCAAACAATGCCTTTGCTGTTGCGCACAGCAAGGAAATATGGCCTTGATTCATACTTGTTTTGCATCAGTCCAGAATAAGGAAACCGCTCAAAATAGCTATCCGAAAGGATACACAACCCACATTCTTTTACCATTTCTCTTTTCCCCCGTACACCAAAACCCTCCGCAAACAGGAGCGGAGGGTTCAGGCGGTTCAAGCCGTCAATTTATCAGACCCCGAATCGGCAGGGGACGATTAAAAGCAGGTCGCGTATTTGTGAGACGCCCGACGACAGGCGGCAGGAGCGACGGGAATGGTACAAAAATGTCGTCCTAATACAAGAGTTTATCTCTTGTGACCACATTATATTCCTATTACGCAAAAATGTAAACCATAAAAATTTCCAGATTTATAATTTGGGTGTTAATTATGCTGTCCTTTTGGACGGTCAAAACCCTAAGGAGGTGACCAAATGAAAATCGCCGCTGCATACCTGCGCGTGTCTACGGAGCGTCAGGACGAATACAGTCTTGATTCTCAGCTGAAGCTGATCCGTGAATACGCATCAAAGAACGATTATATTGTCCCTGAGGAGTTCGTTTTTGTGGATGACGGCATTTCCGGCCGCTCCGCGAAGAAGCGCACGCAGTTTCAGAACATGATCGCCTGGGCTAAGGACAAGACGCACCCTTTTGAGGCGATCCTTGTCTGGAAATTCTCCCGTTTTGCCCGCAATCAGGAAGAGTCGATCTTTTACAAATCGATGCTCCAGCGTTCCGGCGTGGAGGTCATCAGCATCTCCGAGCCCCTGGCCGATGGGCCTTTTGGCTCCCTGATTGAGCGCATCCTGGAGTGGATGGACGAATTTTACAGCATCCGGCTCTCCGGCGAGGTCAAGCGCGGCATGGCCGAAAAGGTCAGCCGCGGCGAGATCGTCACCATCGCCGCCTTCGGCTATGATATTGTGGATAAAACCTACGTCCCCAATGAAAACGCGGATATCGTCCGCCGCATTTACGCGGACTTTCTTGCCGGGGATGGTGTGACAGCCATCGCCCGGAAGCTGTCCATTGAGGGTGTGCGTACAAAGCGCGGGAACAATCCGGATAACCGCTGGGTAAGATACATCCTGCAAAACCCCGTATACAACGGGAAGCTCCGCTGGTCTTCGGACGGGAAAAACAACTATTCCCGTGGCAGAGATCCGGACCGGTCTAAATGGATCGTTGTAGACGGGCAGCATGAAAAGATCGTAGACGACGCAACATGGAAGGCGGTACAGGCAAAAATAGAGCTGCATGACCGGGTAACACCGAAATATCGAAGAGACAGCCAGCCGGTGGAATGGATGCTCAAAGGGCTTGTCCGCTGCTCCAACTGCGGCGCAACGCTGGTTTATGCCGCGCTCAGCTGCCCCTCCATGCAATGTCATAATTATTCCAAGGGTACCTGTCAGATCTCTCACTCCCTGTCCATCGCCAAGGCTAACCGGCTGGTGATCGAGGCGCTGGAGGCCTGCGCCTCCGCCTCTGTCTTTCCGCTTGCTCCTCAGTCTGTTCCGCGTCCGGCAAACGGCCCTGACTTTGAAAAAGCTCTCTCCCTCGCGCAAAACAAGCTTCGGCGCGTCCAGGAAGCCTATGAGGCCGGCATCGACAGTCTGGAGGAATACGCCCAGAAGAAGGCGAAAATAACCGCAGAGATCAATTCTATTCGCGGTAAGGCCCAGAAAGCAGCACCCGCTCCCGTAAATATCCCGGCCTACAAAAAGAAGGTCCTGAATGTTTTGGATATCATCAAAGACGACAGCGCCACAGAGGCAGCCAAAAACGCCGCGCTGAAAAGCATAATCTCCTATATCGTCTACGAAAAACAAAACCACCGCCTGGCGATTTATTTTTATACCTGATATTATCACTTTTTACAGTCAGGTGGTCCAGACGGGGAATTGGGCGCTTCTCTCCGTTACCTGAGCCAGCGTTATTCCATGCCCTACCCGGAGCTGAAGGGTCTGCTCACCGATATAGGTACAAAGGGGTCAAAATGAAACCTTCCATCTTGAACCCGGGAAAAGCTTAAGGTATAATATCTGCATAAAAAAGGAGGATGTCTGATGAAGAAAACAGCAATTTTATTTGCCCATGGATATGAAGAGGTTGAGGCGCTGACCGTTGTGGACCTGCTGCGGCGGGCCAAGATCGGCTGCGACATCATTTCCGTCGCCGGTTCCGCCTGTGTGACCGGTGCCCAAAACATCAGTATTGGCGCAGACCGGAACTTCTCCGAAACGGATTTTTCCCAATATGATGGGGTGATTTTGCCCGGCGGAATGCCCGGCACAACGAACCTGGCCGCTGATGAGCGGGTTTTGGCATTGCTGCGCAGCTTTGCCGCTGCCGGGAAGCTCACCGCCGCCATCTGCGCCGCCCCCACGGTATTGGCAAAGGCCGGGCTGCTGGAGGGCAAAAAGGCCGTGTGCTATCCAGGCATGGAGGAACAGCTGACCGGGGCAAATGTCAGCTTTGACCCTGTGGCGGTGGACGGTACGGTCATCACCAGCCGGGGTGTAGGCACGGCCATCCCCTTTGCCCTGTCTATCGTTCAATATTATGAAGGCCAGGAGCGCGCGAAAGCCCTTGCCTCCTCCGTCGTTTACCGGTAACTGAGCGCGGCAATGATCGACGTCACGTTACTGGGCAGCAGCGCCACCATGCCCACGCCGGAGCGCGGCGTCAGCGCCGCGGTTCTCCGCTGTGCCGGGCGCTGTATACTCTTCGACTGCGGCGAAGGCACCCAGGCGGCTTTGCGGCGGGAGAAATTCAGCCCGGTGAAGATCGACCTCATCGCCCTGAGCCACTATCACGGCGACCACATCTTCGGCCTGCCGGGGCTTCTTCAGACCATGAGCTGTCTCAGGCGCACAGAGCCGCTCACCATCACCGGGCCGGAGGGCCTGGAGGACGCCTTAGCGCCGGTTCTGCTCCTGGCCGCCGTAGAGGATTATGAGATAAGGCTTCTTCCCGTGCCCCAGTCCGGGGATTTTGCCATGAAAAGTCTCTGCCCGGCCTGGCCGGAGGGGGCCCATTGCGCGGCCTTCCCCACACTGCACCGCGTGCCCAGCCAGGGCTATGTCTTTTCCCTGGCCCGTCCGCCGAAATTTGACCCGGAAAAGGCTAAGGCGCTGGGCATTCCGGTGCGTTGCTGGAAAAAGATCATTGCCCATCCCACGGGAGCTGTTGAATGGGAGGGCAGCACCTTCTATCAGGATGGCGAGCCGGTTTTGGGCACTATGCTCATGGGTGAGCCGCGTCGGGGACTGCGGGTGGTCTTTTCCGGTGACACCCAGCCCTGTCCGTCTCTTGAACAGGCTTCGGCTGAAGCGGACCTGCTGATTTGTGACGCCACTTACGGCGACGACAGCCAGGAGGATCAGGCCCTTTTATACGGTCACAGTACCTTCCGCCAGGCGGCGGAGCTTGCCGCAAGGGCAAAGGCCATGCGCCTGTGGCTGACCCATTTTTCCCAGATGATGCGCCGGCCGGAGGACGAGCTTCCCAACGCCCTGGCATTTTATCCCGGTGCGCTCTGCGGTTATGACGGTTTGTCCATTACCCTGCGATTTGAAGATTAATCCAGACAGCAAAAACCGCAGATTCGCCTGATCTGCGGTTTAATTTTGCAATTATTCAATTATCCCGTACTCTTTCATCAGTTCAATACGCTGATTTCCTATCCGGATGCTCTCGGCGGCGTCGTTGCCGCTGGTCTGCTGCAGTTCCTTTTGATAGTGGATCAGTCTGCTGCTCCAGGCCACAGGCAGCAGGTAGGGATGCTCCTTTAAATAAGGAAAACGGCCCTCCAGCGCCTTTGCGGAGGGGAAAACGGTTTTCAGCACATGGTTTCCCGCCTTTTTGCCCTGCTTTTGGGCGGACACGGCGTTCAGCGTGATATTGCTGCTGTGCTTGCGGCTCATATTGGCATCGCCGTAGACTCCGGAATCCAGCAAGTCGCTGAGCATGGCGCTCTCATCCACGTCCAGTTCTCTCCAGACAGGGGGATAACAGGCCTTATCCGCATCAAAGCACAGATATTTATCCCCGATTTTGAACAGCGCCGCCACAAAAAATTCAGCGTGAATTTCCCGGCAGTTTTCCAGGATACGCGCCCAGTCGATCTGATCCCCATAAGCGTTTGCATACAAAACAATGTCACAGACCTGTCTCAGGCCAAAGCCGCTGTGGAGAAAATGCTTGAAGGCATGGCAGATCAGATAGAATAAATGGTCGTCAGGCGCCATGGTATAGACAGAGCTTCCCTGTACCCGCACTTCCACAAGCCGGTCCGTGACCCCTTCAAAAAAGCGGTTCAGATCGCCGTAGGCCGGAGAATCAGGCGGAAACAGGCTTTTATGCAGCTCAATATAGATGGGGCTGCCCGGTCTGCCGTAAGGGACTTCATAGGCCGCGGCAATGTCCATTTCCGGATCGGAAAGGGCCATCCCATAGGCCAGCATGGTCTCATGGCAAAGCGGAAACTGCTCCGCCGGGATCAGAATATCTTCATCACTGGAAAGGCGGTAATCGGGATTGGGATAAATACTCCGGCAGATGATGCCTTTGACAACGCAGGGCCTGATGCCCGCCTCCCTCAGTTTTTCATACAGTCGGAGAAATTCACTGGTCTTTTGCGTCTGGAGCATGACCATCTGAACAGCGCGCCTTTTATACGGAGCAAAAAAATTCGCTTCCGCTTTCCGGGCCGCCGGGCAGTTGTAAACCGCGTCATAAATCAGGGGCAGAACATTATGCACTTCCGCCAGCTGAAAGAGCGCAAGCCACTCCTGCGCTTCAAGCTCCTTCTCCCAAGTCACTTTTTTATTTTCAAGGGAGGCCCTCATGGCCTGTAAAAACAGCTCCTGAACCGCTTCCATACCTATATCATCCGCTCCCAAAAAATGCAGAAAATTTTTCTCCTGCCGCTTATTATTGCATATATCAGCTTGAAAATCAAGAAGTATAGGTTCTTCCCTTTATTGATTTTCTGCCCTGAACATGGTAAAATTTTATGCATGCTTGAATTTCAGGAGACGGCAAAATGCTCCACAAAGTTTTAAGATGGTTTTATTGCCTGCCCATATCGCAGGCCTTTCTGTTGCTGGTCATCTTCAGCATCCTTACCCTGTTTCTGCGGAAAAAGCTGAGGAAGAAGCGTTTTTGGCGGCTTGGCGTATCTGTGTTTGCGCTCATTTGGCTGTTGTTCATTGTCGCTGCCACGCTGATGAGCCGCAGCCTGTCGGAAAGCCGGATGGCTCCGGCGCTGATCCCCTTTTACTCCTATTATACCGTCTTTGCGGGCGGAAACCGGGAAATCATCCGCAGCAATTTGATGAATGTGGCCCTCTTCTTTCCCGCCGGGCTGCTGCTCTGCGAGCTGCTGCCGGAAAAGTGGAGCCGCGTAAAGAAGCTTCTTTTCGTCAGTCTGCTGCTTGCACTGTTCAGTTCCGTGATCGAATGCTGCCAATTCTGCTTTGCGCTGGGACAGGCCGAGACGGATGATGTGATCCACAATGCTCTGGGCGCATTTCTGGGCTCCCTGGTATGTACCATAGGCTTCAAACCTGAAACCACCACCTCTGCGGAAGATAATGGAGGCTGAGTTCTGCCCTTTTGTCCGGATAGATCACGATTTTGTCCAAAAGTTCTTTATATAAGAGCTCGCTTTCCGCCCGGCAAGAGAGAACGGACGACAAGCGCTCCTGTATGGCTGCCTTTGTCCCAGGATCGGAAGTCTCCTTTGCGCGGTCAAGCCGCTCCTTCAGGTCTTCGATCTGCCGGTCATAGCGTTTATTCAGTATTTGCATTTCATCCAATGTAATATTCTTTGAAAAGAAGGCGTCAAGCACGTCTTCTTTCTTTTTACCCAGCCGGTTGATCTCTGCTTCCAGTTTTTTTGCCGTGTCTCCGTCCGCCTCCTGGATTGCGGTCACGGCGACCTCCGTCAGACGATGGATGATCCGTTGACGGTCTATCCTGAGAGACAAAAGGGCCCGACGAAGCATTTCTATGGCCATTTCATCCGGAATGAGTCTGCCGATATTGCAGCCTGCGGCATTTCCATCAGAGTCTATGTGTATCCGGCCTTCTTTTGCCGCGGTGCGGCAGGCCCAGCGGAGGCTTTGGCTGCCGTCTTTTCCGTACTTTTTACGGGCAACAAAGTTTGCGCCGCACAGGCCGCATTTGATCTTGCCGGAAAAAACATAGCGATTTGCGTGTCCGGTGCTTTGCCGGTTGTGACGGTTTCTTCTTTTCAGTTCCTCCTGTACGGTGTTCCAAAGCTCCCGGTCGATGATCGGCTCATGGTGGTTTTCGATAACGATCAGCGCTTCTTCGCCGTGATTGTATTTCTTGGCATGGGTCAGATAGTCCGGCGTTATGGTCTTCTTCTGAATGAGGTCACCCGCATATTTCTCATTTTTCAGTATTTTCACCAGCGTGCTGCCGCGCCACTGCGTACTGCCGCTGAGGCTCCGGTATCCCTCCTGACGCAGTTCCCTTGCAATGACCGAGGTACTTTTCTTCTCAATGCCGTATTTCCGGAAGATAAGCCGGACAAGCTCCGCGCCCTCCGGGTTGACCGTCAGCTTTCCGTCTTTCACATCATAACCCAGCAGGGACCGGCCAAACACCACGCCCCTCTCCATTTGGCGGGCCTGGCCCCATTTGACCCGGGAGGAGGTCTTGCGGCTCTCCTCCTGGGCGATAGAGCCCATGATGGACAGGCGTAGCTCTGAATCCGGCTCCAGGGTGCTGATGCCATCGTTCATAAAAAGTACCCCTACACCCAACGCTTTCAGCTCCCGGGTGTAGGCAATGGTGTCCAGAATATTTCGGGAAAAACGGCTGACCTCTTTTGTGATGATAAGCTGGAATGCTCCCCTGTGCGCGTCGTTTATCATGCGGTTGAATTGCTCACGCTTTTTTGTGGAGGTGCCGGTAATGCCCTCGTCAGCGTAGATCTGATACAGCTCCCAGCCCGGCTGCCGGTCGATGTATTCTTTGAAATATCGCCGCTGGGCTTCCAGGGAATTGACCTGATCGTCCTTCTCTGTGGAGACACGGCAATAGCCCGCAACTTTGATCGCCCCGCTCCCCCCCTTCAATAGTTCAACCTTCCGCCCTTTTCGGTTTGGATTTTCTCTTCAGCCCGGAGGAGCTGGCCCTCGTTCAGAAAGCCGTCCTCTTTCAGGGCGAGAAGCAGAGCGTGCTGAAGAACGTCAAAAAATTCCCCGTCGGTTTCAGGGTGAAGCTCTCTATTGTTTTCGATTTCCAGAAGGAGCACCTTTCTTTTCATCCAGTCTCCCCTCCCCTATTCACTTTATTCCGGGAGGCGTTTACTTTTGCGAAAAAAATCCGGCCCTCTGAAATAAGGGCCGGAGATGATTTGTAAAATGCAAGTTTTCACGTTATCCTTTTCTCAGCAATACACTGCCGTGGAGATCGCATATGGGGACAGGCAGCAGCTTCCGCTCCCGGCAAAATTCCTTAACCGCCTTGCCCGGACCGCGAAACTGCGTGCTGTTCACGTCGTGGAGCATCAATACGCCGCCGGGAGAGAGCCTGTCCCAAAACAGGGGCAGGGCCGCCGCTGTGGGCGCGTAAAGATCCGCGTCAATGGAGACAAAGGCAAAGGCTTCGGCGCTGCAACGCGCAAAGGTGTTGGGGAAATAGCCTTGATAATATCTGGCCCGCTCTCTGTATAAAAGGCGCTGATCCACATAGTCAATGGCTGTTCCGGCAAAATCGCCCTCTTTGGCCCTGGACAGCCCTTCTCTGACCTCCACCGCCACGTCCTTTGCGTCAAAGCCTTCAAAAGTATCGAAAAGATGGATGCAGCGGTCGGGAAAGGCGGCGTTGATGAGTATGGCAAAATCGCCCTTGTAAACGCCCAGCTCCGCCACATCGCCGGGAATGTTCTCCTCGTTGATCTGCTCCGCCAGAAGGCGCATGGTGGCCGCTCTCGCGTCAAAGATCTTCAGACTTTGGGGGCGAAGTATCTCGCCCGGAAAGCCCAGCTCCCTTACCTGCCGTTCCATCTGTCCGCAGCGCTCCTCGTCCAGGGCGCAGAGACATACGCAGTCCGGGCTGCCGGCCAGTGCCTCCCGAGGCGCACATACGGGGATCCCCGCAAGGCTGCTTCCCCACTTCTTCTCATCATTGTCCGCAAAGCAGGACACACGATATCCGGGACCCATAAGCCGGGAGACCATTGCTCCCACCTGGCCTGCGCCAAAAAGAACGACAGTTTTCATTTTTCATGCCTCCACAGCCGTATTTCTCTTCCGGTATTCAGTATACCGTCATAACGCCCTGAGTTCAAGGGCTTTGCTGTGCCATTTTGACCCCTCTGTAGGTACAGAGGAACTGGGACACCTGGAGATGATCGGCACCATCGTCCATCAGCTTACCCGGGATCTGAGCATGGAGCAGATCAAGAAGGCCGGCTTTGACGCCTATTTTGTAGACCACACCACCGGCGTTTATCCCACCGCCGCTTCAGGCTTCCCCTGGAGTGCGGCCAGCATGGCGGTAAAGGGCGACGTGATCACCGACCTTACGGAAAACATGGCTGCGGAACAGAAAGCACGGACCACTTACGACAACATTCTGCGGCTCAGCGACGACCCGGACGTAAACGACGTGATCCGCTTCCTGCGCGAGCGCGAAGTGGTCCACTACCAGCGCTTCGGCGAGGGCCTGCGGCGGGCGATTGAAAAAATGGACCAGAAGAACTTCTATGCCGTCAACCCCGCCTTTGACAGAACTTAAAAAGAATAAGAGGCTGTTTTTCAGCCTCTTTTTATTTCCCTTTCCTCTTTTTCATGATATAATTGAGATATCGAAAAGAAAGAAGGCCGAAGAGATGATTGTTCTCTGGATTGTTTTGGGTCTGCTGCTGGCAGTTTTTGTCGTAGGTTTGGGTATCTTATCCTACGCCTGCGGCAGACGGGCCGTGCCCGATTTTTTTGACCCGGATGTACTGGATAAACAGGGCTACGGCATGGTAAAGGACGATGTTCTGGCGGGAAAAGCGTGGCTTAATCAGCAGGAGACCGAGGATATGGAGCTGATGAGCTATGACGGAAAGCTGCTCCGCGCTCTGCTTGTCCCCTGCGCTGATGCCCGGGGAACCATCATCCTCTTCCACGGCTGGCGCTCCTCCTGGAAGCTGGACTTTGGCAGCGTTCTCCCGGTCTATCACTCCCTGGGGCTGAATCTCATCATCTGCGACCAGCGCGCTTACGGGAAATCGGAGGGTCTGTTCACCTGCTTCGGTGTGAAGGAACGGTACGACGTGGTCTCCTGGGTAACTTATGCGTCCCAGCTTTTCGGAGACGAGCATCCCATTTTACTGGGCGGCATCTCCATGGGGGCCAGCACCGTGCTGATGGCCTCAGGCTTGGATCTCCCGGGAAATGTGCGGGGCATTATTGCCGACTGCGGCTTCAGCTCCCCCTACGACATTATGGACTGCGTCATCCGGACCCGATTTCACGGCGTGCCGGCCAAGCCCACCCTGTGGCTCATGGGCCTGTTCACAAGCGTTTTTGCCGGCTTTGGCCTGAAGGAGGCCAACACCTTTGACGCTGTGTCCAAATCAAATACCCCCATTCTGTTTATTCACGGCACGGCAGACCGCTTTGTGCCGCCGGAGATGTCTGAGCGGGCCTATGAACTGTGTGCAGCCCCCAAAAAGCTGGTGCTGATCGAGGGCGCGGGCCATGGCCTGAGTTACCCTGTGGATAAAGAGCGGGTGACCGCTGCACTGTTCGATTTTATTAACACCAACATAGGAGGAAAAGAAGCATGAGTGTGGATTTAAGCCGTTTTATCACCGCGCAGCAGAGAAGCTACAGCACTGCCCTCTCTGAAATCAAAAGAGGCAGAAAGACCAGCCATTGGATCTGGTATATCTTCCCCCAAATTGAGGGGCTGGGCAGAAGCTCCACCGCCCAGTATTACTCCATACACGACATGGAAGAGGCCAAAGCCTTCATGGCCGACCCCTATCTGAGCCGCAACCTGATTGATATTTCCCAGGCCCTTTTGACGCTGAATTCCAACAATGCCACGGAGGTCATGGGCATCCCGGACGATATGAAGCTCCGCTCCTCCATGACTCTGTTTATGGCGGCAGCCCCGGAACAGCCGGTTTTCCGGCAGGTGCTGGACAGGTTCTACGGCGGCAAGCCGGACCGCTGGACCCTGCAGCTGTTGGGCCTGGAGGGCTGAGGCGTTATGCCCATTCCGGGAATCGTGCAGCCGGACATTCTCCCCGTCAGCGATCGTCTGCGGCTGCGGAAATTTGACGGGGTCTTTACCTTTGCCCTGCCCTGGTATCAGGATGAAGATACGGTATATCTGGTGGATGGGGTCAGGGCGCCCTATACCATGGAAAAGCTGGAGCGCATGTACCGCTATCTGGACCGGCACGGGGAATTGTATTTCATCGAGGCGGCAGAGGAAGAGGGCTTCCGGCCCATCGGCGACGTCACCTTTTGGCCGGAGGACATGCCCATTGTGCTGGGTGACAAGGCGTACCGGGGCCAGCAGATCGGCAGCCAGGTGATCGCCGCCCTGAAAGAGCGCGGCCGGGCGCTTGGGTACACCCGGCTGTATGTGCAGGAAATTTACGATTTCAACACGGCCTCCCAGCGCTGCTTTGAAAAGGCCGGTTTTCGCCCCATTGAAAAAACAGAAAAAGGAAAACGGTATATGGCGGAGCTTGAATAGTTCCGCCATATACTGTTTTTTGTAGTGCGCCCGGTGAGCGCCCGTTCTAAAGGGTGAAAGTCCCGAATCCGC
>CAMGRL010000012.1 GCA_946061515.1 uncultured Clostridia bacterium | reverse complement strand
TTCATGTTTCATGTACTTTTCATTTTGTCGAATTATTCAGCGTTTACTCAAGGGGAAGGCTTTGGAATGCCTCAAATCCCGATTTGCCGAACAGTTAAGGGTATACTTTTGTACGCCGTTCGATGCCGAGCGTAGTGTGCGATTTCGCACCGCACCAAAGCCTCCCTCTGATGAGGGAGGTGTCAAAAATCTTTGATTTTTGACGGAGGGAGAGAAAATGAAAGACTATAATAAAGAGAATATCCCTCTTGCAAAGGCACTCCGAAAGAATATGACCCCATGGGAACGGAAACTGTGGTATGATTTTTTGAGAACCTACCCGGTGCGCTTTCAAAGGCAAAAAGCAATTGGTAATTACATTGCAGATTTCTATTGCGCAAGAGCAAGGCTGGTCATTGAACTTGACGGCGGCGGACATTATACAGCAGAGCAGGCCGAAAAAGATGCGCTGCGCACAAAAGACCTGGAGTCCATGAATCTAACGGTAGTAAGAATTTGCAATCTGGATATTGACCGTAATTTTCGTGGTGTATGCGAATATATTGATCTGACCGTTAAGCGTCTCTCCCTCAGTCAGCTTCGCTGACAGCTCCCTCATCAGAGGGAGCCTTGGGCTGTAGACGCCACCCTCATCATTTCCTGTACTCAAGCCGAAAACAACTTCCAATTTGCCGAACGGTTAAGGATACACTTTTGTACGCCGTTCGAAGCTGTGCATAGTGTGCGATTTCGCACCACGCCAATGCCTCCCTTTGATGAGGGAACCCTGCCATTCTCGGCAGGGTGTTTTTTTGCCTGTATGCCCGGGCAGGTATCTTGAATTGCCTCTTGACAAGGTAACGATTGTTTACTATACTTTTGGTAAACGTTCGTTTACCAAATGAGAGGAAGGACAGCATGACAGACACAAAGGAAAAGATCCTGATGGCCGCGCTCCGCTTATTTGCCCGAGAGGGCTATGAGGCGGTTTCCGTCAGTGATATTGCTGGCGAGCTGGGCATAACCAAAGGGGCTTTATATAAGCACTACAAAAACAAACGGGATATTTTTGACAGTATTGTGGCCCGGATGTTCCAGGTGGACGCGGAGCGGTCCCGGCAATACGAGGTGCCGGAAGAGCAATTTGACCAGTCGCCGGAGACCTATGAAGACGTCTCTCTGGAGAATATCCGGCGCTTTACCCTGGCCCAGTTTGTTTTCTGGACAGTGGATGACTTCGCCTCCCATTTCCGTAAGATGCTGACGCTGGAGCAATACCGCAGCGCGGAAATGGCGGAATTATACAACAGCTGCCTTGTGGCCGGACCGGTGGCCTATATGGAGGACATTTTCCGCGAAATGAGTAAAAAGGGCGTACTCCGGGAGGCCGACCCGAAGCAGCTTGCCCTTGCTTACTATGCCCCGCTCTATTTGCTCATTGGCATGTGGGACCAGGCGGACGATAAGGCAGCCTTGACCACGCTGCTGGAGGGCCATATTGCGCGGTTTATTCAGATGAACGCCGTCGGGACAGAGGAAAGGAAAGGGCCATGACCAAAGTAGATATGTCCGCCTACGGCTTGCTGGGGCAATATGCGGAAGCCGCGCAGGCCTGTGATGAGGGCTTTGTTATCGGCCGGATCCTCTCTCAGGAGAAGGGTCTCTACCGCCTGGTCAGTGAAGGGGGCGAGCAGCTGGCGGAGGTGTCCGGCAGACTGCGTTACCACGCAACAAGCCCCTCGGACTATCCCGCCGTGGGTGATTTTGTGATGATCGACCCTCATTCTCAGCAAGGTCACGCCATCATACACGGTGTTTTGCCAAGAAAAAGCGTTTTTATCCGCAAAGCCGCCGGGACGGGCTGTGCAGAGCAGGTGGTCGCCGCCAACATTGACACCGTGTTTATCTGTACGTCCCTCAACCAGGATTTCAATCTCCGCAGGCTGGAGCGCTGCCTGGCCCTTGCCTGGGACAGCGGGGCAAGCCCAGTCATCGTCCTGACGAAAGCCGATCTGTGTCCGGACCCGGCGCATTTCATCCGGCAGGTCCAGTCTGTCGCCTTCGGGGTGGATATCCTTCTGTGCTCGGCCATGGATCCGGACGGATATGAAAAGCTCCTGCCCTATATCGTGGAAGGGAAAACCGTCGCCCTGATCGGCTCCTCCGGCGTGGGCAAATCGACGCTGATCAACCGGCTGCTGGAAGAGGACCGGCTGGATACAAATGGCCTGCGCGGCGACGGCCGGGGCCGGCATACAACAACACGGCGGGAACTGTTTTTGCTGAAACAGGGCGGCATGGTCATCGACACGCCGGGAATGCGGGAGCTGGGCCTGTGGGAAAGCGAAGAGGGACTGGAGAAAAGCTTTTCCGACATTGAAGCTCTGGCGGCCAGGTGCCGTTTTCGCAACTGCGGCCATACAAACGAGCCCGGCTGTGCCGTCCGGGCTGCCCTGGCCCAGGGCGAGCTTTCCGAAGCGCGCTGGCTGTCCTATCAAAAGCTGAAAACGGAGAGCAGGTACATGGATGACACCGAGGGATATCTGGCCGAAAAGAACGCGAAATTCAAGAATATCGCAAAAATAAACCGGACTTCCCGCAGAAAATAAGGAGACCAGAAAAATGAATTATTGTAAAAGCGAAAAATACAACACGCCCGCTTTGCAGGCAAAGATCATGGGGCCCAATCCCGTCAAGCTGGAAGAGGAGCTGCTGCTGAATCACCGCATTCCCGACGGCGCCGTGGTCTGCGATCTGGGAAGCGGGCAGGGCCTGACCAGCGTGTTTCTTGCAAAAGAGTACGGCTTTACCGTGTACGCGGCAGACCTGTGGAGCGAGCCCGAGGAAAACCGGAAGTTCTTTGACGCGATGGGGCTGAGCCGGGAGCAGATCGTCCCCGTAAAAGCCGACGCCACGGCTCTGCCCTTTGAGAAGGAATTTTTTGACGCCGTTGTCAGCACGGATTCCTACAACTACTTCGGGCGGGACGGGCGGTATCTGGACGAAAAGCTCCTGCCCTTCGTCAAAAGCGGCGGGTATATCTACATTGCGGTTCCCGGCATGAAAAAGGACTGCCACGACGCCCTTCCCCCGGAGCTTTTGCTCTCCTGGACGCCGGAGCAGCTGGATTATCTGCACGACGTGGACTATTGGCGCGAAATTGTGGGCCAATGCCAGGGCGCGGAAGTCCTTTCCGTTCAGGAAATGGAGAGCAACGAGGAAGTATGGGCAGACTGGCTGAAGCAGGAGAACGAATATGCCGTCAGCGACAGGAAGTCCATGGAGGCCGGCGGCGGAAAATACCTGAATTTCATTGCCATTGTGCTGAGAAAGAAATAACTGTATGTAATACTATTCTTCAATAAAACCATTTATTTTTTAGCGGTCAGAATTGCGCCAACCTTCGTTGCTTTCCTTGCAAATATATATCCATTATTCGCTGCGGAAAGCTCCTCGGCTGACACAATTCTGCCTCGCTAAAATTCTAAAGCGTTTTATCGCAGAATAGTATAAAAACCCGGCGTGACGAAAGTCACGCCGGGTTTACATTGCTTGTTGGTTTTTCTTACTTGCCCATGTTCATCTGAGCAGCGACTTCTGCGGCGAAGTCCTCCTGCTTCTTCTCGATGCCCTCGCCCTTCATGAAGCGAACGGCGTCGACGAACTTGACGGAGCCGCCCAGTGCCTTTGCGGCAGTGGCGATATACTTCTCCACGGTCAGGGAGTTGTCCTTTACGAACTCCTGCTGGAGCAGGCAGTTCTCCTCGTAGAACTTGTTCAGCTTGCCAAGGACGATCTTCTCCTTGACCTGCTGGGGCTTGGAAGCCATCTTGGGATCCTGGTCCATCAGAGCCAGAGCGACCTTCTTCTCCTCGGCCAGCACTTCCTCGGTGACGTTGCTCTTGTCCCAGAAGCGGGGGTTCAGAGCGGCGATCTGCATGGCTACGTCCTTGCCGATCTCGGTGGCGTCGACGCCGCCTTCAACAGCCAGGTTCACCAGAACGCCGATCTTGCCGCCGGCGTGGACATAGGCCACGGTGGTGTTCTCCGCAAAGCGGACGAAACGGCGGATCTGCAGGTTCTCGCCGATGGACATGACCTTCTCGGGCAGGATCTCTGCCACGGTCAGCTCGGAGCCGGGGTACTTGCAGTTCATCAGTGCCTCAACGTCTGCGGGGTTGTCCTTGATGACGACCTTGCAGATGTCCTTAACAAAAGCGACAAACAGATCGCTCTTGGCGCAGAAGTCGGTCTCGCAGTTGACTTCGACCATGGCGCCCACGCCGCACTCGGGGCAGACAGAAGCGTAAGCCATGCCCTCGGCCGCGATGCGGCCGGCCTTCTTTGCGGCCTTGGCCAGGCCCTTTTCACGCAGCCATTCGACTGCCTTATCCATATCGCCGTCGGTCTCGGTCAGGGCCTTCTTGCAGTCCATCATGCCGACGTTGGTCATCTCACGGAGTGTCTTAACATCCTGAGCGGTAAATGCCATAATTTTTCCCTCCTGTATTATTCAGAAAAAGGGGCGTGGAATGCGCCCCTTTCAGTTTGTTTGATTACTCCTCAACGGGGGCCTCTGCCTCTGCTGCGGGCTCTTCAGCCACAGCGTCGACACCCTGACGGCCTTCCTGCACGGCGTTTGCCATGGTGGAAGAGATCAGGCGGATGGCGCGGATAGCGTCATCGTTTGCGGGGATAACATAGTCCACTTCATCGGGATCGCAGTTGGTATCGACGATAGCGACGATGGGGATGTGCAGCTTGCGGGCCTCTGCGATGGCGTTGTGCTCCTTGCGGGGGTCAACAACGAACAGTGCGCCGGGGAGCTTCTTCATGTCCTTGACGCCGCCAAGGTACTTCTCCAGCTTTTCCATCTCGCCCAGGTGCTTCATGACTTCCTTCTTGGGCAGCATATCGAAGGTGCCGTCCTCCTGCATCTTCTTCAGCTGAGCCAGACGGTCAACACGGGTGCGCATGGTCTTGAAGTTGGTGAGCATACCGCCCAGCCAGCGGGCGTTCACATAGTACATGCCAACGCGGGAAGCCTCTTCCTTCACAGCGTCGGTGGCCTGCTTCTTGGTGCCGACGAACAGGATGGTCTGTCCGTTCTCAGAGAGCTGACGCACAAAGTCGTAAGCCTCTTCCAGCTTCTTCACGGTCTTCTGCAGGTCGATGATGTAGATGCCGTTACGCTCGCAGTAAATGTACTCGGCCATCTTGGGGTTCCAGCGGCGGGTCTGGTGACCGAAGTGGACACCGGCTTCCAGCAGCTGCTTCATGGATACTACTGACATTTGATTTCCTCCAATTTTTTGTTATTTTCCTCCGGGAGTTTCAACCCCTCCACCAAACCGGAAAACCCGGCCACATGGGGGAAAGTCCGCTCCCGTGCGAAATGCCCTGATATAATACCAGAAAAATTCCTGATTTGCAAGCCCTAAAGCAGCTTTTTTGCAGAAAGATTTTATTTTTATTTGATTTACAAATCCATAGAAAAGGTATAAAATATTGAAGTATAAAATGACTGGAGGCCGCAACATGCTCGACGACAATTTTATTTCCGTATATGACAAATTCAAGCTCCATTTCTACCGTCAGGTCTTCGAGCTGGTGCGGGAGAGGGACGGTTCCCTCTCGGCCATGGAGGCCTTCTCTCTGGAAGTGATCAACATGCTGGACAAGCCCACGGTGGGCCAGTTCGCGGAGTTTCTGAACATCTCCCAGTCCAACGCCACCTACAAGGTGAACAACCTCATCAAAAAGGGCTATCTGGAGCGGCAGAACTCCCGCACGGACCGGCGGGAATACCACCTGGTCCTGTCGGAAAAATTCTATAAATACATAGGGCTTCTCAGCAGCTATGAGCATGTGGTCATGGAGCGCATCAAGGAGCGCTTCCCCAAGGAGGACGTGGAAAAGCTGGACCAGATGCTGGAGATCATCTCCGCGGAGCTTATGTCTGAATGTGAAAAGTAATTGAATATTTTTGAAGGGAGCTATTTATGAAAAAAGAGACCGGCGCATTAAACCAGGGTCTGAAGCTGAATTACAAGCGGACTTTCCTCATCGGCTTCGCCTTCTTCGGCATTCTGCTTCTGTGGCAGGTGTACGACTCCTGGTGCCCCACCTTTCTGACGGACATCTTCGCCAGGAGAATGTACAACATCTCCTCCGCGGAGCTGAAAGCGGGCGACCCGGACAAGATTTTGAACGTGCAGTGGATCGTGGGCATCATCATGGCCTGCGACAATCTGGCGGCCCTGATCCTGCTGCCCATCTTCGGCAGCCTGTCCGACAGGACAAAGACCCCCATCGGCAAGCGTATGCCCTATATCCTTGTGGGCACGCTGGTGGTGGCCATCGCTTTCCCCTTCATCCCCCTGTTCTTCCATTATAACAACATCCTGGGCATGGTCATCATGATGGCCATCGTTCTGATGTTCATGATGATGTACCGCAACCCCGCCGTGGCCCTCATGCCGGACATCACCCCCAAGCCCCTGCGGGCCAAAGCCAACGGCGTCATCAACATCATGGGCTACTTCGGCGGCGCTTTCGCCACGGTGCTGGGCATTTTCCTGAAGCTCAGCGACTATATCAACTCCCCGGACCAGGCCCGCAACGTCTGGACCATCGAGATCCCCTTTATCGTGGCCTCTGTGCTCATGGTCATCTCCGCCTTTGTGCTGTTTCTCACCATCAAGGAGAACAAGATCGCCGAAGAGATCAAGGACGAAATGGAGCTGGGCGAGCAGCTGGCCGCGGTGGAGACCCCCATCGACGACGACAAGCCCATGTCCAAGGCCAACAGGAAAATGCTGCTGGCCATTCTGGCGGCGGAATTTCTGTGGTTCATGTCCGATAACGCCATTGGCACCTATATCGGAAACTATGTCATCTATTATCTGAACTCCGTGTCCAGCGCCACCATGTTCTTGACCATCATCGGCGGCGTGGCCTCCGTGGTGGGCTTTGGCGTGGCCGGGATCATTGCGGACAAGATCGGGCGCAAGTGGACCATCTCCTCCGGTCTTGCCGTCACCTTCGTGGCTCTGGTGGTCATGTGCTTTGTCACGCCCACCGGTCAGGCCACCGGCGCCCACGGCGAATATGCCTTCCCCAGCCTGCTCTTCGTTGTGTGGGCGGTAAAGGGCTTCGGTATGGCCCTGGTCCACAACTGCTCCTTCCCCATGGTGGTGGAGCTGTGCTCCTCCAAGAAGATCGGCAAATTCACCGGCTACTACTACACCGCCAGCATGTCCGCCCAGACCCTCACCCC
This sequence comes from uncultured Clostridia bacterium, assembly GCA_946061515.1. Classification (GTDB taxonomy): domain Bacteria; phylum Bacillota; class Clostridia; order Oscillospirales; family Oscillospiraceae; genus Limivicinus. The sequence continues at coordinate 43,891 of CAMGRL010000012.1, read as the reverse complement.
CATTCTGCTGGGTCTGGTGTTCAAGGCCACTCTGGCCTGGCGGGCTCTGCCCATCTACGCCACGGTCCTTACCGTGCTCAGCTTCATTGTGTTCTCGACCCTGGTCAAAAACGTCAAGGCCAAAAAGGTCCCCAATGCCAAGGGGCTTGAGGCGCTGGATTCCGGTGACTGAACCATAAATAACGCTTTACAGACCGCGTCCTGAATAAAATCGGACGCGGTCTAAATTTCCATTCTGTTCATTACTATTTTGGGAATTGTGGTAAAATAAATTCATATATTTTCTATGAGAGAATTGAGGTGTGTTTTGTGCGTATCAAGGGAAAAAGCGGAATGAAGGGCGGCCTGCTCTGCGCCGCCGTGGCAGCGGCCAGTCTGCCGCTGATCCTGCTGGCCCCGGGCCGGGCCACAAAACGGCAGAAAGCCCCCTTTATGGGCATGAACTTTGCCCACAGGGGCCTGCACAGCCGGGATAAAAGCGTACCGGAAAACTCACTGGAGGCCTTTGAACTGGCCTCGCGGGCGGGCTACGGCATGGAGCTGGACGTTCAGCTCTCCAAAGACGGCCAGGTGGTGGTCTTTCACGATGACACGCTGGAACGGGTCTGCGGCGTAAACGCCCGGGTGGATGAGCTGACATATGAGGAGCTGAAAAAGCTCCGGCTCTGCGGCACGGAGCATACGATCCCCCTGTTTTCCGAGGTTTTGAACACCATCCGGGGCAGAGGGCCGCTGATCGTGGAGCTGAAAAACGGCAAAAGGAACCGGGAGCTGTGCGAAAAGACCTATAAGCTCCTGTCCGATTACCGGGGCGAGGTCTGCATCGAGAGCTTCAACCCCATGATCGTGGGCTGGTTTCGCCGCCATGCCAGGGACCTGGTCCGCGGACAACTGGCCATGCCTGCGTCTTACTACGACGGCATCAAAAAGCCTCTGGCTTTTCTGATGAGCCTCGGCTTTACCAACATTCTGTGCCGCCCCCAGTTCATCGCCTACCGTATCGGCAAAAAGCCCCTGACCGTGCGCCTTGCGGAGAAAATGGGCGCCATGAAGGTGGCCTGGACCTCCCACGAGCCGAAAAACGAAAAGGGCAACGACGCTGTGATCTTTGAGTTTTATAAGCCCAGGGTGAATTATAAGTAAACAAAAAGAGGGACCCCGCAAGCCGATACCTGACGCACGGCTTGCGGGGTCCTTCGCTTGATGGGGAACTGCAAATTGTTCCATTTTCCCTGCTTTCACTGGCGGCTCACCGCAGGAGCTGCCTCATCTTATCCAGCGAGCTTTGGTCCGTATCAAAGGCGTAGGTCTGGCCCTCCTGTATTATTCCTCCTCCAGGTCCTCCGGCAAAACGGCCATCAGGTCATCCTTGCTGGGGTTTTCCATCATGGCCACCCGGTTGGACTGGCGGACGATCATGTCTTCAAAGCGGTTGCGCACGTCACGGCCGTTGCCGAAGTTTTCGTTCCGCTCCTCATAGAGCCGGTCGAACAGCTCCCGGGCCGCCTTTTCGCTCTCCTCCGTCAGGGTATAGCCGTTCTTGTCGCACTGGGCGCCGAAAATGGCCATGAGCTGCTCGCCGGTGTAGTCCGGGAAAGTGAAATATTTATTGAAGCGGGATTCCAGGCCGGGGTTGGAGGAGAGAAAGTCGCCCATGGGCCCGCTGTAGCCCGCCACGATGACGATCAGATCGTCCCGGTGGTCCTCCATGGCCTTCAGAATGGTCTCGATAGCCTCCCGGCCGAAGTCGTTCTCTCCGCCGGAGGACAGGGAATAGGCCTCGTCGATGAACAGCACGCCGCCGAGGGCGGATTTGATGACCTCCTGGGTCTTTAAGGCGGTCTGGCCCACATAGCCGGCCACCAGGCCGGAGCGGTCCACCTCCACAAGCTGGCCCTTGCTCAGAACGCCGATGGCGGCGTACAGGCCGCTGATGAGCCGGGCCACCGTGGTCTTGCCGGTGCCGGGATTGCCCATGAATACCATGTGCAGGGACATGGGGGGCACGGGCAGGCCGTTTTCCTGCCGGAGCTTTCGCACCTTCATCAGGTTTACCAGGCTCTTGACGTCCTTTTTCACCTCGTCCAGGCCCACCAGGGCGTCCAGCTGCTCCATCAGCTCTTCCAGGCTGGGTCTGGGCTGTTCCTCCGTCTTGCCCTGAGTGCTCTTTTCCTCCCCGCCGGCGCTCTGGGTCTGAAGACCGTGCTTCTCGGTAAAGCTGGGCTCCCCGCTGGTCACATAGTCCAGCGGATTCAGGGCCTCCTTGCTCTTTCTCACGCCGCTGGTGTCGCAGATGGCAGTGAGCTTGTCCGTGCACTCGGTGATATACTCCGCCTCGGCGTAGGTCACATCGTCGTCCGTGGCGGCAAGGTAGAGCAGGATGTTGGTGAGCATACGGATAAAGGTGCGGGAGGACTCCCTTCCCCGTTTGGCGTCGCTCTCCGCCAGATCCCAGAAGAATACCGGGGGTAAAAACACCTCGCTCTCGCAGACGGAGCTGGTGAGGGTCCACAGCAGCCACTGGGGCTTGGGGCGGTTTTTAGAGTAGATCTGATTTGCCATGTCCACATGGCGCTGGGTGACGCCCCCGGCCCGGCTCCAGAGTCCCAGAGCGCACTGAGTCACAAACTTGTCCAGCTCCTCTGCCAGACTGCTGCCGATGCGGTAAAACGCGTCGGTATTGGCGATATAGATTTTATGAAATTCCTCCGGCGAGCGGTTCCATGTGGTGGGCATGAGGCTCATCTCCTGTATATTTTTCTTACTTTAATTATTATAATCCAAATCCATCCCCGGTCAAGGAATTTCTCACGGGCCATCAAGGCGTCAACAAAGCTCGACGCCTTGACGGCCCGTATGTTTATCCTTTGGGGCAGAAGCGCACGGCGGCGCTTTTCTTTTCCTTTTTGGGCATGAGCTTTGCCGTGTCCGGGGCCCGGCAGGGGCAGGAGGGCCTTCCCTCCTTGCTGTCGGCCACCCGCTTCCACACCTCTTCAAAGCCGGAAAAGCGCTTTTGCCATTCCCTATCCATCTTCATCACTCGCTTTGAAAAAGTTTTTCGTCCTTTACAGTATATGAGAGCTATTGCAAAGCGGTGAAAGATGTGAGATAATCAGAAAAAGGACATAACACCAGGGAACGGAGGATTTCTATGCCAAGATTTTTTATGGCGGGAACCAACATCATGGGCGGCATGGCGATCATGACCGGCCGTGACGCCGAGCATGTGCGCGTGCTGCGTCTGCGCCCCGGCGAGGACATGATCATCTGCGACGGGAAAGGCACTGACTATAAGTGCCGCTTAGTGAAGGCGGACAGGGAGCAGGTTGAGGCCGAGGTGATCGAGGTCGTCCCCTGCCCGGCGGAGCCGACCGTACAGGTGACGGTGCTCTGCGGCCTTCCCAAGGGGGACAGAACCGACTATATCATTCAAAAATGCGTGGAGGCCGGGGCTTCGGAGATCATGTTCTTCCAGTCCGACCGCTGCGTGGCCAAGCCGGACAAACCGGAAAAGAAGCTGGAGCGCTGGCAGCGCATCGCCGAGGAGGCCGCCAAGCAGTCCGGCCGGGGGATCATCCCGCAGGTGAGCTGGGCCGGAGAATACGCCGACGCGCTGAACGTGGCAAACCAGAAGGAGCTTGGCCTCTTCATGTATGAGACCGGGGAGCGGGAGGCGCTGAACACGGTGCTGGAAGCCAATTCCGATGTAAAGACCGCCGCCATCGTCACCGGGCCGGAGGGCGGCTTTGCCCCCTTCGAGGCGGATCTGGCCCGCATTGTGGGACTGCACATCTGCTCCATGGGCGAGCGCATCCTCCGCTGCGAGACCGCGCCGGTGGTGGCTGTCTCCGCGCTGATGTACGCCACCGGAAACCTGTCCTAAGCAAAAACAAAATTGGCGAATAGAAATGACAAAAGCCTGCGTCTACGACGCAGGCTTTGTCATTGTCATAAGCAAAATTACTTGATGCCGTACTTCTTGTTGAACTTATCAACACGGCCGCTGGTGTCGACCAGCTTCTGCTTGCCGGTGTAGAAGGGGTGGCAGTTGGAGCAGATCTCAACGGTGATGTTCTGCTTGGTGGAGCCGGTCTCGATGACGGCGCCGCAGGCGCATCTGATGGTGGTCTGCTGATACTTGGGATGGATTCCTTCCTTCATTGGTAAAAACTCCTCACATCATGTGCTGCCATGATTGTGCGCAAAGGCATAGTTACATGGCGCAAGCTGAATTGTAACACAGTACAGCCGTTAATGCAAGGATTTTCTTGCTTTTCCGGCTGTTTTATTTTTCCGGAAGCAGGCTTACGGCTTTGCCCGCGTTCAGGAAATACAGCACGCATTCCTTTACCGGCTTTCCGCAGATCCGCTCCATGGCGGCGGCGTAGCTTTGAAGCTGAATGGTATAGTGCCGGGCGCGCTGAGCGATCTCCTCCGGGGTTTTCACCCTGTCGGTCTTGTAGTCGATCACCGTGAGCTGTCCCTTTTCCTCAATGCAGCAGTCCACAACGCCCTGGAGCAGCAGCTGCTCCCCGGCGGCCGTGCCGAAGACCTGCCCCGTGTCGCAGAGCAGGGAGAATTTGAACTCCCGTTGTATGCTGTCGGCCCCCAGCATCCGTTTTCCCAATTCGGAGGCAAACAGCTTGAATATGGCCCCGGCGTCCACGGCGGCCGCCTCCCGGTCCGAGAGGAAGCGGGCCGCGCGCAGCCGTTCGATCTCTCCCCTGATCTCTTCCAGACTGCCTGTTTTGGCGAAGTCCATGTACTGCAGCACCAGGTGGGTGGCGGTGCCCCGCTCCGCGCCGGTGACGGGCTTGTCCTTTCTGGTAAAGTCCGGCATGCGGAAGCTCCGCACCCCCTTGGGGGAGATATCTTCCGCGTCCTCGTCGGGCTGCCGGTGACCTTTCAGTCCGGTGGCCGTGACCTTGGAGGGCAGGGCCTCCGCCTCCCGGTGGGGGTAGCTGAAGGACAATCTGCGCTCCAGCTCTTTCCGGCTTTCTTCATCGGCCTTGTTTTCCTCCGGCCTCTCCACCGCTGAAGCAGATTCCTTTCTTCCCGGGTTTCGGATGCACAGCTTCAGCCTGTCGCCGCAGACGCACTGGGCGTTGATGAGCCACACAAGGGGAGAAGAGGCCGAGGCCAGCAGCTCCGGCGACATGGGCAGGCTCACAGCGGCCCCGGTCTTTTCCACAAGCTGCTCCGCGTTTTTCACCGCCGCCGTCATGAAAAGCCGCTCCTTGGCCCGGGTCAGGGCCACATACAAAAGCCGCATCTCCTCCGACAGCATCTCCCGCTCCAGACGGAGCTTAATGGCGTTTCGGGCCAGGCTGGGGTATTCCACCCGCCGTTCCAGGTCCGTGACCTTGGGGCCAAGGCCCAGCTCCGGGTGGACCAGCACCGTGTCCCGGCTGTCCTGCTTGTTAAAGCGCCGGGCCGTGTCGCAGAGGAAGACCACCGGAAATTCCATGCCCTTGGATTTATGAATGGACATGATCTGCACCGCGCTCTCCTCCGCGCCGCCGGTGGAGGGCTCCAGCCCCTTTTCCGCCTGGCGGCGAAGCCACAGCACAAAGCGGTGCAGTCCCCGGTAGCCGCTGCTCTCAAAGCGCTGGGCCAGCTCGATAAGCTCCATCAGGTTTGCCCGGCGCTGCTCTCCGTCGGCCATGGCGCTGCAGAGGGCCAGCAGATCCAGCTCGTCCAGCAGCCGCCACACCAGCTCACCGGCGGACATGTCCGCCGCAATATTGCGCAGCTCTTTCAGTTTTTCCGCAAAGCTGCGGCATTTTTCGTCGTGCTCCACCGCGGCGCAGAGGGCGGTGTAGAAGTCCTGCTCCCGGTCCTCCGTGCGTATGGCGGACAGTGCATCGGCGCTGAAGCCGAAGCAGGGGGAGCGCAGCACGGCGATCAGGGGGATGTCCTGGTGGGGATTGTCGATAACGGCCAGCATGGACATCATGGTGGAGATTTCCACCGAGCTGAAAAAGCCTCCGCCCTGGCCGGAGCCCACCGGCACGCCGTACTGGGCAAGGGTACGGCGGTACACCCCGCCCACATTGTTTACCGAGCGGAGCAGTATGGCGATGTCGCCGTATTCGATAGACCGCTGTATGCCGTGGTCCGTCACCGTCTGGCCGGAATCCACCAGCTCTCTTATCTTCTCCGCCACCATGGCGGCCTCCAGGGCCGTCTTGTCCGGAGACTCCTCGTCCTCCGCCGCGCCGCTCAGCTCCAGCAGCATCAGCTCCGTCGGAGGCACGCTGCCCGGATATTGGGCACCGGGGATGAGCTTTGCTTTGTCATCATAGTCGATATCGCCTAAGCCCCTGGACATGCAGCAGCCAAACACCCCGTTTGCCGCCTCCAGCACCTCCCGGCGGGAACGGAAGTTCTCGCTGAGGATAATGCGCCGGGGCTCTCCGGCCGCAGCGGAATCATCGTCCGCGTAGCGCAGATATTTTTCCGTGAAGATCTCCGGGTCCGCCAGACGAAAGCGGTAGATGGACTGCTTCACGTCCCCCACCAGGAAAAGATTTTTTCCCTCCCGGGAGATGGCGTGGAAGATGGCGTCCTGCACCCGGCTCACGTCCTGGTATTCGTCCACCATGATCTCCGTATAGCGCTGGGAGAGCTGCACCGCCAGCGCGCTGGGGCTGCCGTCCTCCTCGGTAAGGAGCCGGGCGGTCATGTGCTCCAGATCCGCGTAATCCACCAGGCCGGCGCGGCGTTTTTCTTTGGAAAACGCCCGGTCAAAGTCCAAGGTCAGCTCCAGCAGGGCCTCCATGGCCGGCGCGGTGTAGGCCATCTCCCGCAGGAGCTTTTCCGAGTCGGAGTACAGGCTGTCGCCCAGGGCCTTCATGTCCTTTTTGCAGGCGTCCCAGCGGGATTTCACCAGAGCGGCCAGTTCCGGGTCCGGGGGATTTCTCAAAATCCCCAGCCGGGGGAAGGTGATGGGCAGAATTTCTCTGGCCTTGTCCCAGCCCATGTCCAGCCGGCGCTGCAGCTCCCGGATGGCGTCCCCCGCCTCAGCCAGGGCGGGCAGGTAGGCCTTGCAGATCTTTTCCTCCCCCTGCATCAGAGCCATGAGCCGATCCAGCTCCCCGCTCCAATAGGCGGCGGAGCGCTTTGCCGCGTTCAGCACCTCGGCCCCCCAGGGGGTCTCCGCCGCGTCCGACGCGCCGGAGTGGAGCAGCTCTACCTGTTCCCGGGCCCATTTTTCCGGGCGGGCGTGGCTCTGCATTTTGCTGTGCAGGGTCAGCACCAGCTCGGCAAGGCGGCTGTCGTCCCGGCCCGCGCCCACCGTGTCCGCAAGGAGAGTGAAGCCTCGGTGTGCTTCCGGTTTTTCGTAGCAGGTGTCCAGCACCCGCTCCAGGGCGGCGCGCTTCATGGCGGCGGCCCCGTCCTCATCCGCGATCTTGAAATCCGGGGCAAGACCCAGAACATGGCTGTACTCCCGGAGCACCTTGGCGCAGAAGCTGTGTATGGTGCCGATCTGGGCCTTCTGGCACAGGGCGCTCTGCCGCCGCAGACGGCGGCTGCCCGGGTCCCTGGCCAGGGCCTGAGCCAGCTCCTCCATGATCCTGCCCCGCAGTTCCCCGGCGGCTGCCCGGGTGAAGGTGATGATCAGGAAGCTGTCGATATCCGCCGAGTTCTCGGGGTCGGTGATGTAGGACATGAGCCGCTCGGTGAGCACTCTTGTCTTGCCGCTGCCCGCCCCAGCGGACACCAGCACGGCGCTGCCTCTTGTATGGATAGCGGCGTATTGGGCCGCTGTGGGTTTAAATTCACTCATCGCCTCTGCTCCTCCTCAAGCATATCCCAGACCTGGTCCGCGCCCAGCTTGGGCATATAGCGGCAGCGTTCGCCGTTTTGCCCGTCGGTAAAATGGCAGGCGTCGGAAAAGTCGCAGTTGAGGCAGGCGTTCTCCTGCTGGCTGCGGTAATAGGGATCGGCGGAGATGCTGCCCTGTCTCAGCTGGGCGGCCATCTCTGTGAGCTTTTCCCGGATATGCTTTCCCAGCAGGCCCAGTCTTTCGGCGGAGGCGATGCTGTCCGCCGTGGGCTTCCCGTAGCGGAAGCGGATGGGGATATAGCGTTTATCCTCCCCGTGTTCCCAGGCCTCCTTCACCGCCGGATCGTCCAGAACGATGCCGCTGCGCCGGGCCTCCTCTGCCCGTTTGTCTTCCAGCGTCTCATCCTCCTCGTCCCGGGAGGCGGAGAGCATCACGTTCCTTGCCGGCACATACATCACCCCGGCAGGGACGATCTCACGGCCGTAGCGGCCCGCCCCGTCCTTTTCCAGAGCAAAGAGGTAGAGCAGCATTTGCAGGCCCATACCGTACCAGACGTCGGACAGGGAGAATTTTTTCCGGCCGGTCTTATAATCTACCACCCGCAGATACAGCTTCCCCTCATGCAGCCAGCCGTCCACACGGTCGGCCACACCGGTCAGGGTCAGGGCCCCTTCGCCGCCGCCCAGCTCCACCGGTGGGATATCCGCCGCTTTGGAAAAGTCCAGCTCAAAGTCCAGGGGGACAAAGTCCGATTTTCTCAGCTCCGCCGCCATCTCGCGCACCACCTGGTACACGTCTGCGGTAAGGCGTTTGAACAGATAGATAAAGCGCGGGGATTTCTCCTGAAAATCGTTCAGCTCCGTGTGGACATATTCCTCCACATGGTGTTGGGTGATTTTTTTCAGCTCCTCGTCAGACACCTGGGCAAAGCCGCCCCGCTCCGCTGCGTCCCGGGCGGTGCCCTCCAGCACCCAGTGCATGAAGGTGCCGATCTCCGGAGGCTTGAAGCCCGCCGGCTCATAGGGCTTGGCCTTCAGGCCATACTGGCAGAAGTAGGCGAACTTGCAGGTGGAAAAGCGGTCGATCCGGGAGGCGCTCAGCCGGAGCTTTTTCCCGTACAGGGCCTCCACCGCGGCGGGGGACAGCCGCCCCCGGCTCATCTGCGCGGCGGCGCTCAGTTTCTCAAAGCGCTCCGGCTCCTTATCCCGGAAGACCTCCGCCGCCGCCTTTTCCCGGGGGCTGCCGCCGTTCAGGGCGTGGGCCGCCAGGCTCAGCGCCGGGGCGGGGGCGGACATGCGGCCCTCGCCGATATCCGCATGGCGCACAGGCAGGTCAAAAAGGGCCTTGGCCCGGTTGAACACGAAGGCCGGACGGAGGGCCGCTCCGTCAGCGTCAAAAAGGGGATAGCACATGCTCAGACTCTCCGACGGCAGGCTCAGGCAGTTGTAGATCAGGGAAAATTCCCGCCACAGCTCGCCCTCTCCCGCGCCGCCGATGTCGATATCCATCTCTAAAAGCCGCCTGCGCTCCTCGTCGGAGAAGATGCCCCCGTCCTCCTCGGCCCGGGGCAGGCGCTGATCCGTGGCCCCCAGGACGATCAGATGCTTGATGTTCCTGCGGCGCATACGGTCAAAATCTCCGGCAGAGACCCGGTCCAGCGACACCGGGATGCTGCCCACGTCATATTGGGAGAGCATGGTGACAAACAACCTGCTGAAGGCCGTCATATCCATCTCCATGTCCCCTAAGATCTCCGCGCTCTGTTCCAGGGCGGAGACGATAATATCCCAGAGCTGGGCATACTCCTGGGCCAGGCTCTCCCGGCCGCTCCGCTCCAGTTCCGCACTCCGGCGTGAAAGCTGCTCCGGCAGCTTCAGCTCCCGGAGATATTCCGCCAGCGCCGCGGCCTGACCGGCGGCAGTCTCCGCCAGCTCTCCGCTTTTCTCCAGCTTCAGCAGCGGCTCTGCCAGACGGCGGCGCAGGGCGTTGATGGTCTCCAGCCGGGCCAGGGCCTCCTCGTCGTAGTCTCCCCCGTAGCCGTCCGGGTGCTGCCGCCAGTCCCCGCTGCGCTTCCAGGCCCCGGCCCGAAGCTGCCATTTAAAGACATAGTCCCCCAGCAGGTCACATTCCTCCCTGTTCAGGCCGGACAGGCCGGTGCCCATGTAGCTGAGCACATCGTCCACATCCCAGCCGCCCTGGAGGATCTCATAGGCCCCGCTGATCAGCGCCGGCAGGGGCTTTGACAGCAGCTCGCTCTTTTTCGTCACAAACAGAGGCACCTCATAGTGCCGGAAGATGCTCTCCAGGGCGGTGCGGTAATCCTCAAAGCCCCGGACCGCCACGGCGATATCCCGCCAGCGGCAGCCCCCGTCCCTGACCAGCGCAATGGCTTTGGCGGCGGCAAATTCGCACTCGGCGGTCAGGCTCTCCGCCGAATAAAGCTCCACCGCTTCGCTTTTCTCCTGGAACCGGGCCGAGGAATAGCTGAACATGTTGTCGGCAAAAAAGCCCAGGGCCGGCGCTTTGCCGGAGGGCGCGGCAAAATGTTCCTGCACACATTCTATGCCCAGTTCCCCGGCATAAGATGAGAGTATCCGTCCCGCGCGGCGGGACAGTTCAAAGATCTCGTTATCCCCCTGCAGCTCGTCCACCGTCAGGCAGACCGTAAGCTCCGCGCCCTTTTTCATCAGTGCGCGGATGACATTCAGCTCCTGGTGGGTGAAATCAATAAAGCCGTCGATATAAATATGGTTTTCCGGCCCGATGTCGCTGTCCGCAATCTGGGCGGCCAGTACATCCAGCCGGTCTGCCGGGTCGGCGCGGCCGTTGGCCACCGCCGCGTCATAGGCCTCCTGCACCAGAGCCATGTCGCAGAGCTTGTCGCCCAGAGCGCCGCCGCAGCGCTCCCCGGCGGAGAGCAGGGCCTCCGCGCCCACCCCGGCGGACTTCAGCTCGTCCACCGCGGAGAGCAGCATCCCCTGCATTTCCGCTTTGCGGCGGGCCGCGCCGTAAACCTTCAGCCGGGAATAGACCTGGTCCAGCGCCAGGGCCATGCACAGCATCCGTCCGCCCTTATCCAGCATGCTGGCCGCCGCGCCCCCCTGCCGGGACATGATCCGCCGGGCCAGCCCCGTAAAGCTGAACACCTCCGCGTACAGCGACAGGCTGTCGCCGCAGCGGCGGCACAGCTCCCGCTCCGCCTCGTGGCTGTACTGCTCGGGCACGATGAGCATACTGCCCCCTCGGCCCTGGCGCACAAAGGCGTCGATCTCCGATATGACGGCGGCGGTTTTGCCGGTGCCCGCCTTGCCGGTGAAAAGTCTGAGCATATCTGTCCTCCGAAGCATTTCTTTTTATCCATTTTATCAAATCCGGCCCCGGCTTACAAGCCGCCTTGTTTATTTTCGCACAGTACTTGAATAAAGCGGAAAAATGTGATATAAAATAGTTTATGTTTTTTTAAGGATGTGATTTGGCGTGAAAATCTCTTCAAAAATGGAAAAATGCGGTCTGTCCCCCATGCGTAAGTTTAACGGCTACGCGGCGGAGGCGGTAAAACGCGGCATCAAAATATACCACCTGAACATCGGCCAGCCCGATATCATTACGCCCGATGCCTATTTTCAGGCCATGCGCGAATTTTCCGAGCCGGTCCTGGCCTATGCCCCTTCCCGGGGCCTCCCTGTGCTGCTGGACGCGGTGCGCGGCTACTATGGCAACATCGGCGTTGAGCTGGCGGACGAGAACATCCTTGTCACCACCGGCGGCAGCGAGGCTTTGCAGATGACCATGGCCACCATTCTGGACGACGGCGATGAGATCATCATTCCCGAGCCCTTCTATCCCAACTACCACACCTCTGTCACCCTGGCGGGCGCCACCATCCGGCCCCTGACCACCTACCCGGAGGAGGGCTACCGCTACGCCGTGAGAGAGCGCATTGAACCCCTCATCAACGAACATACCCGTGCCATCATGATCACCAACCCGGGCAACCCCACCGGCGCTGTGCAGTCTCCGGAAGAGCTGAAGCTCATGCTGGACATTGCCAAAGAGCACGATCTGTTCATCATCTGCGACGAGGTGTACCGCGAGTTCACCTACGGCGGCGAGCCCCTGACCAGCGCCCTCCAGTACCCCGGCTATGAAGACAACGTGATCGTTATCGACTCCGTCTCCAAGCGCTTTTCCGCCTGCGGCGCACGCATCGGTCTGCTCATCTCCAAGAACAAGGAGTTTATGCAGCAGGCCATGAAGTGGTGCCAGTGCCGGCTCTGCGCCTCCACCACCGACCAGGTGGCCGCGGCGGCGCTCTACTCCGTGGACAAAGATTACTTCGCCTCCGTGCGCGAGGAATACAAGCTCCGCCGGGATACCCTGATGAGTAAGCTTTCCCAGATCCCCGGCGTGGTCTGTAAGGAGCCCAAGGGCGCTTTCTATGTGATGGCGGCCCTGCCCGTGGACGACGCGGACAAATTCCAGCTCTGGCTGCTCAACGAGTTTGAGGACAACGGAGAGACCGTGATGTTCTCCTGCGGTGAGCCTTTCTACGCCACTCCCGGCAAGGGCCTGAACGAGGTCCGCATGGCCTATGTGATCAACAAAGAGGACATCGCGCGGGCCATGGACATTCTGGCCGTGGCCATAAAGAAATACAACGAGACACACTAAAAATCGCACAAACAAGGGCAGCGGGAATTGACCGCTGCCCTTATTTCAACTTATGGAAATTATGGAAAAATGGGCTTGAAGCAGCTGATCAGGGAGAAAATTGCGCCAAGGCAATAAAACCAGGCTCTTTGCCGTCTAATGAATGTAAACACACAAGGCCTGTGTGCAAAGGAGAGTGATTATCACGAGAGATCTGATCAAAAGCGCCCGTTCCGGCGATACGGAAGCCTTTATCGCCCTGATCGAGGCACACCGTCAAAGCCTGTACAAGGTGGCAAGGGGATTTTTCAGCGAGCCTATGGACATTGAGGACGCCATCTCGGAAACGGTGATCTCCTGCTGGGAGCATCTCTCCACTTTGAGAAAACCGGAAACCTTCAAGACCTGGCTCACCCGCATACTGATCAACAAGTGTACGGACATCAAGCGCCAGAGAAAAAACATTGTGCCCCTGGAGCTGCTTCCGGAGACCGCGGCCATAAGTCCGGCCCCGGACGATCTGGATTTTGAATCCCTGATTCGCCCCCTCAGCCCGCCTTACCGGGTGGTAATGATCCTGCATTACAGCGAGGGCTATAAGGCGCGGGAGATCGCGGAGATGCTGGGGCTGCCTCTGGGCACGGTGACCAGCCGGCTGAAACGCGGGCGGGAACAGCTTGCCGGTATTCTGGAAGGAAAGGAGTGCGTTTAAATGGGCATAGATGAGAATAAACTGTACGAGGCCTTTCGCCGGGAGGCGGACATCCCTCCTGAGCTGCAGCAGCGGCTGGGGCGCACCTATGAGCAGCTCCGGCAGCTTGGCCGGACAGGATGGGAAAACCCAACGCCGCACAAAACAACAAGCCGCTGGATCAAAACTCTTCTGGTGGCCGCGGTCATCATGTCGCTGCTGACTGTCACAGCCTTTGCCGTGGGGGTGCACACCGGCTTTATTAAATCCGCCTTCGGCACAGGCGTATCCAGCCGGGAGGGCTACGAACGGGTGGATGTGGATCCGGACCTGGCGGAAAATCTGATCGGGGAGTATATCGCCCAGGTGGGGACTGTGGTGGAGCTTGGCGATTTCACCTTCACCATCGACAGCGCGGTTATGGACCAAAACGGCCTGGCCTGCATCCGCTATACCGTGGAAAATCCCAATGGGCTTGAGGCCAAAGACATCTATTACGCCGAGCGCGGGGAATTTCCTCCCTATACCCTGGTCTACGAAACGGAGCAGGGCCAGATTTTATCGGACGAGACGCTGGAGGACGAGACGCTGCGCAGCGAAACCCGGCGGACCTTTGTGGCCTACATCTCTCCCTTTGCGCCGGTGGCGGCCGACGAGGGACTGGTGATGGTGATCACGCTCTGGCTGGACGCTGAAACCGCCGGTCCCGCCGCCCAGGTCAGTATTCCGGCGGAGGCCAAGGTGGGCGCGCTGACCTTCACCGGCGGCAATCTGCGCGCCAGCGTATCTCCCATCGGTATTGAGATCGGAATGCCGGACGCCGAAGCCATCCTCCCCCAGGAGGGGGCGCAGGCCGATCCGGCCTCCCCGGTGCCTACGCCGGACATTTCCTATAACCTAAAGATCAACGAACTGCGCATCGTTTACACCGATGGCAGTGAATATGTGGTCATTGACGGCGGCAGTTATAACGCCAGCAAGGGCTCAGCCCATGACAAGACCCTTCGCTTTGTGTTTAACCGCCTTGTGGACACGGACAGCATCGAAACCCTGGTCATCAACGGCGTACAGCTCAGCAAATAAACGCTTTCAGTACAACAAAAATCCCGTATCAAGAGGAAACTGCCTCTTGATGCGGGATTCTTTGTTGTTACACTGCTGCGCTTTATCTTTCCACATTCTCCCGGGCAAGGCTTACGGTGTCCCGGATCTCCCTGCCGGAGATGAAGTCCTCACTTGTCATGATCTGCGCGCCCACATTGGCCATGTCCCGCAGATTGCTCCGCTGGATCTCCTCCGTATTGGAGGAGGTACAGTCGCTGAGTACGGCCACGTTGTACTCCAGGGAAATGCCGTCATAACAGGTGGTGCGGATGCAGTTGGGGGTGGTGGTACCCGCAAGGACAATGGTATCTACGCCCAGGCGGCGCAATATCAGGTCCAGCTCCGTGTGGAAAAAAGCGGAGTAGCGGGGCTTGATGATCCGGTAATCCTTGCTGCAGAGGCCGAACTCCTCCGGCATGCCGGCGGAGATCTCCTCCGGACAGCCGGGCGACATGGCCCTGCCGCCCTCCCGCCAGGATTCAAAGCGGGTGTGCTCCACATCACTGCCGTCCGCCCGGTAACGGCGGGTGACAAAAAACACGGGGATATCCCGCTCCCGGCAGTGGTTGATGACCGCGGCACAGGCTGGCACCGTGGCCTTCGCGCCCCGGATGCACTGGGCGGAGGCCTCATTGATAAAGCCCTTCTGCATGTCGATAACGATCAGTGCTGTCTTTGTGTTCATCTTTTTCTCCTTTAAGAAAACAGCGCCGCAAAAACTTCGCGGCGCTGTAATAAGCGGTATTCGATTAACGCTTGCTGAACTGGGGAGCGCGACGGGCTGCCTTGAGACCGTATTTCTTACGCTCTTTCATTCTCGGGTCGCGGGTCAGGAAGCCTGCGGCCTTCAGGGAAGCGCGGTAGCTCTCGTCCACAACCAGGAGGGCTCGGGCGATGCCGTGGCGGATAGCGCCGGCCTGACCGGAAACGCCGCCGCCGGAGACGGTAGCCTCGATGTCGACCTTGCCGACAGTGCCGGTGGTGACCAGGGGCTGACGCACGATGAGCTTCAGGGTGTCCAGACCGAAGTAGTCGTCGATATCACGGCCGTTGATGGTGATCACACCAGTGCCGTTGGGGATGAGGTGAACGCGTGCGACGGAGGACTTTCTGCGTCCGGTGCCGTACATATAGGGCTTCTTGCACTTATAGGTTGCCATATTTCTTTACCTCCTCTTAGCGATCCCAAACTTCGGGCTTCTGGGCTGCATGGGTGTGCTCTGCGCCGGCGAAAACTCTCAGGCGCTTGAGCTGCCACTGCGCGATGGTGTTCTTCTGCAGCATGCCGCGGACGGCCAGACGCATAGCCAGCTCGGGCTTGGTCTTCATCAGGGTCTTGTACTGGGTCTCTTTCAGTCCGCCGGGATAACCGGAGTGGGTACGGTAGTACTTCTGCTCCAGCTTCTTGCCGGTGAGAACTGCGTCCTTCGCGTTGATGATGATGACATAGTCGCCGCAGTCAACGTGGGGGGTATAATCGGTCTTGAGCTTGCCGCGCAGCAGGTCGGCGGCGAGAGCAGCGGTCTTGCCCAGGGGCTTGCCGGCTGCGTCAAGGACGTACCATTTGCGGGTAACGGTCTCCTTGGTTACCATGGTCGTAGACATATTTTGTGCCTCCATATAGAATTAAATGTTTTGACAATTCAGGCGCAGGAGTTTACAATAAACGCCAAGCGCGCTTTATTTTTATACCACAGCTTTTCCGGCCTGTCAACAGCAATTTTAATTCTGATTTCTAAATCTCTTGATTTCTCCCGGAATCTCCTGAAATCTCTCTGAATCTTATTTCCATTTTTATTTTTTCTGAGGCTTGACTATGGACAAAATTTTAAACGAATTTACCGGTGTGATCCGCCGTGCGGTGGACGACTATAACATGATCGAAGAGGGCGACAAAATCGCCGTGGGTGTCTCCGGCGGAAAGGACAGTCTTTTGCTGCTGCTGGCTCTCCACCACCTGCAAGGCTACTATCCCAGGCACTTTGATCTGGACGCCATCACCATTGAGCTGGGCTTTGAGGGCATGGACTTTACCCCGGTGGCGGAGCTCTGCCGGGAGCTTGACATCCCCTATACCTGTCTGAAAACCGACATCAAAGAGGTGGTTTTCGACGTGCGCAAGGAGGACAATCCCTGCTCTCTCTGTGCCAAGATGCGCCGGGGCGCGCTGAACGACGCCATCCGGCAGCGGGGCATCAACAAGCTGGCCCTGGGCCACCATTTTGACGACGCGGTGGAGACCTTCATGCTGTCGCTGCTGTTTGAGGGGCGGCTCAGCTGCTTTCGGCCCGTCACCTATCTGGACCGCTCCGGCGTCACCCAGATCCGGCCCATGATCTACGCCGGGGAGCTGAAAATCAGCAACCTGGCCCAAGAGCTTCAGCTGCCGGTGGTGGAAAACCCCTGCCCCCAGGACAAGGGCAGCAAGCGCTATGAGATCAAGCAGCTTTTGAAAACCATGAGCGCCCAGTACCCGGACATGAAATCAAAGGTCTTCGGCGCCATGCAACGCCTGCCCCTCCCCGGCTGGGAGACTGTCGACGGCCGCATGCCCAGAGGGAAATAACGCGAAAATGCCCGAAGGAGACCCTTCGGGTTTTTCTCTGCGAAAGATTAGCAGGGATGACAGAAAATGCTGTCCATGGTATAATTAAAGAACATTTTAAACACAATCAAGGAGGAAGTTATGGAATATCTCGGAATAAAACTGAACGTAGAGAACATACCCGAACTGGACCCCGGCTTCATCCCCCTGTATAAATTCAATCAGGCATTTCTGAAGGACGCGAAAAAGCCCGTGGGTATCGCGGTGGAGCGGGCCGGCGGTGAGATGGCGGTATGCCGCACCTTCATCCACGGCACGGAAGAAATGCGCAAAGCAGACCATTACTACATCAACCGCCTGGTAAAGACCATCCTGTGGATGAAAGGCGGCTTCAAAATCTACGTCAGCGGCGATCAGGACACTTATGACTATCTCTCCGCCGCCTACAGCGCCGGTGGCGAGCAGGAGTTTGACTGGGACTACATGGCCGGTGTGTTTGAGCATCCCTTTGAGGTCGTACTTGTGGACGAGCTGCCCCAGGCCAAGGATTCTCCCAAATCTATGGGCGGCCACATGGAGGGCTGCCGCATTGGCTTTGACGCCGGCGGGAGCGACCGTAAAGTCTCCGCCGTGATCGATGGGGAGACGGTCTATTCGGAAGAGGTGGTCTGGTTCCCCAAAATCAACAGCGACCCGGATTATCACTATGAGGGCATTGTGGCCGCATTGAAGTCCGCCGCTTCCCATATGCCCCGGGTAGATGCCGTGGGCGTTTCCTCTGCCGGTATTTTCATCAATAACCGCACTATGGCCGCCTCTCTGTTCCTGCAGGTGCCCAAGGATCTGTTTGACCAGAAGGTCAAGGACATCTATATCCGCGCCATTACGGACACCTTCGGTCCCATCCCCTACAGCGTGGTGAACGACGGCGATGTGTCTGCCCTGGCGGGCGCCATCAGCCTTGAGGACACCAACATTCTGGGCATCGCCATGGGCACCAGTGAGGCTGTGGGCTATGTGGACGAGCAGGGACGGATCACCGGCTGGCTCAATGAGTTGGCCTTTGTCCCCGTGGACGCAAACCCCGGCGCCATGGAGGACGAGTGGTCCCACGACATCGGCTGCGGCGTGAAATACTTCTCTCAGGACAGCGTGATCAAGCTGGCCCCTGCCGCAGGCATCGAGCTGGACGCCGCCCTGTCCCCTGCCGAAAAGCTGAAGGTGGTCCAGAAGCTGATGGAGGAGGGCGACGACCGGGCCGCCGCCATTTACCGCTGTATCGGCACTTATCTGGCCCACACCCTGGTTCTTTATCACGATCTCTACGGCTTCCGCAGCGTGCTGCTTCTGGGCCGGGTCATGTCCGGCAAGGGCGGCGACACCCTGCTGGACACCTGCCGCAAGGTCCTGGCCAGCGAGTACCCCGAAGTCTGCAATAAGATCAACATCGCCCTGCCGGACGAGCGCTTCCGCCGCGTGGGCCAGTCCGCCGCCGCCGCGTCCCTGCCGGAGATTCCATAAAGATGAAAAAGCACATTGTCTGTTTCGGCGATTCCAACACCCACGGCTACTGCGCCGACCCGGCCGACTGCGCCGACGGGGGCGACCGCTTCAACGAGGACGAGCGCTGGACCTGCCTGCTGCAGAAAGCCTTGGGAGAAGACTATCTTGTAATTGAGGAAGGTCTATCAGGGCGCACCACCGTGTTTCCGGATCCCCTGCAGGAGTCCATGTCCGGTCTGGACATGATCTATTCCTGTCTGAAGAGTCACGAGCCGGTGGACCTGCTGATCATCATGCTGGGCACTAACGACGCCAAAGAGCGCTTCGGCGCCAATGCGGCCTGTATCGGCTTCGGTATGGAGCGCCTGGTTTTCAAGGCCAAAACCGTGGAGGCCTGGCGCGGCGGAAAGCCCAATATTCTTGTGATCTGCCCGCCCCACATTGGCAACGGCATACTGGACCATCCTTTCATCGCCACCATGGGCCCGGACTGTCTGGAGAAAACCCGGGGCCTGGCGCCCCATTATCGGGATCTGGCCGAAAGGCAGGGCTGCGCTTTCCTGGACGCGGAGGGCATTGCGGAGTTTAACAAGCTGGACTGTATGCACCTGACACGCCGGGGCCACAGGCAACTTGCGGAGGTCCTGGCCACCCTGGTACCGGAACTGGTAAAATAACGTCGCTTTCCCCTTAAGTAAACGCTGAACAAATCGCCTTCGGCGTTTGGCGGAAAATTTCCGCCCTGATTTCGTCACTTTTTCTTGCAATACACAAAGTATTCCTGCAAAAAAGTGCCATCATCAGAACGCAAATTTTCTTGCGATTCGCTCTTGCCGATTTAATCATCGTTTACTTAACGCAAAATGATCCCCCGGACGAAAGTCCGGGGGATCGTTTTTGTTTTATTCGGTTGTTTTTTATCCCTTGACGCCGCCGGAGGTCAGGCCGGCAGTCAGGTGCTTCTCGATGAACATGAAGAGGATGACCACAGGGATGGTCGCCAGCAGAGACGCCGCGAACAGGTACTGCCACTCGATCATGTTGAAGGAGGAGAACTGGGTGATACCCACAGTGATGGGGCGGTTTGCTGCCGTGGAGATCAGCACCGTGGAGATCGTGTATTCATTCCAGGAGTTGATAAATACAAAGATCAGCGTGGTGACGATGCCGGGGGCTGCCATGGGCAGCAGAATGTGCCACAGAGAACCGAACACCGTGCAGCCGTCAATACGGGCGGCCTGCTCCATTTCAGGGGAGATGGCCACAAAGGTACCGCGCAGCAGCCAGATGGCAAAGGCCTGGTTGAAGGCCGCGTTGATCAGCATCAGGCCCAGGATGGAGTCATTCAGACCCAGTGTGCCCATAAGCTGGGAGATACCGATGAGCAGAACCACAGGGGAGAACATCTGGCTCATGATCACGAAGCCCAGGAAGATCTTCTTGCCCTTGAACTTCATACGGGCCATGGCGTAGGCCGCGGGGATGCCGCAAATCAGGGCTATGGCCGTGGCGCCGCCGGCAATCAGTGCGGAGTTGAGCAGATAGCGCGGCACGCCCTGGTTGATAATGTGCTTCAGGTTCTCAAACTTCCACTCTGTGGGGAAGATATGCTGGAAATACATATCCGTGGTCTCTGCGTTGGAGCGGAAGGCCGTGATGAGCATCACATAATAGGGGTAGAGGATGAACAGGCACAGAACGATCACAAAGCCGTACAGCAGACCGCGGAGCAGCGTATGCTGTATCGCGCCGAAGCGAAGCTGGACGCCGGCAATGATCGCCACCAGCATGCAGGGCAGGATCGCCCACAGCGTGTATAGGTTGGAAAATCTCAGATCCTTCAGCGCCGCGTCGATGTTTTCTCCTGCCGCGCCGCCGAACAGGAAGCTGTCCAGCCTGGCGAACAGCGCCTCCTTGCCCTCCGTCGCTATACCGCCGCAGTACAGGGTGACACGGCGGGAGAGCGTGTATGTATTGGTCATAAAGAACACGGGAACCAGCAAAAACGCAGCCAGCACCAGCCAACAGGCCGCGCTCCTCAGCGTCCGGGCCCGGCTGTCCAGCGCCCTGTAGGGCGTGTCCATGCAGGGCAGTGTTCCCAGCAGCGCGCAGACCACCGAGAGCACAAGGCAGGCCAGGATCCCCATCAGCACCCAGGAGGAGGTCAGTCCCGCCCCAAGGAAGGACCAGCCGTTCTTTGTAAATTCTTCGTTGATGGTGAAGGTCACCAGGGAGGTGGTCTCCCCCTTGGAGTTGGTGCGCTCGGTCACCGTCTCGTTGACGGTCACTTCAATTCCGCCGGCGCGAAACTCCTCGGCAATCTGCTGCACTTCAGCGGATACCGCCTGATAAGTCTCGTCACCCACGAAGGTATTGGGGGATTTCTTGGTATAAACGCAGGAATTGAAGCGGAAGGCAGGCAGGCTGAGCAGAATGGCCACCGCCGCCACGACCACCAGCATCAATGCCAAAGCAAGGCGGTTTTTCTTTACCGTGGAAGAAGAGTTCACTGCTCATCCTCCTTTCTCATCACGCTCAGCATGTATACCCCGGCGCATATACACAGGATCAGGAAGCCGATGACCGACAGGGCCGTCGCCGGGCCTTTCTTTCTGTCGTAAAAGCTGAGCATATACAGGTAGGTGATCAGCGTATCCGTCTTGTTTGCGGGCGCGCCTTTCGTCATGGTATAGATGATGGGGAAGGAGTTGAATACATAGATGATATTCAAGACCGTGCTGACCGTCAGAGAGGGCTTTACCAGCGGGATCGTGACATTGAAAAGCTTATCCCAGAAGCTGGCCCCGTCGATCTCCGCCGCCTCGTAGAGGGAGCCGTCGATGGACTGGAGTCCGGAGAGGACACAGAAGGTGACGAAGGGTATGGTCACAAAGATACCCACGCCGCACTCCCACATAAACTCGATCATATAAGTGGCGCGCCAGTTGATGGCCTGCTTGATGATGCCCAGATTCAGCAGGATGTTGTTCAGGTTGCCGTATTCAAACTTGATGATGTAATTCCAGACGGAGGCCTGAATGACCAGGGAGGTGGCCCAGGGGAACACCAGAATGGCCCGGGCGATCTTTCTGCCCCTGAATTTCTGGTTGAGCACCATGGCAATAATAAAGCCGATGATGGTCGAAAAGCCCACAACAGCGACTACCCAGACGAGGGTATTGAGCATCACCGTTTTGAAGGCCGGCAGGGAAACTGCGTCAGCAAAGTTCTTAAAGCCCACAAATCCGCCGACCACGCCGGATTTCGACACTTCGCTGAAGGACAGCTTAAACACGATGGCGATGGGGAATACCACAAAAATCGCCATCAACACAATGCTTGGCAGGAGCCAGAGATACGGCCCTACCCGTTTTCCTAATCTTTCGTTCATCCTCACCCTTCTCTCATTTATTCTTTTCAAAAAACATTGTTCTTCCCGAGGCTTGCTCCGCAGGTCATACTATACCTTCAATATTCTTTGAAAAAAACGGGGCCGGAGAGCTCTCCGGCCCCAAGGGATCACTTATTCTTTATCCCGGCGAAAGATCAGCCGGCGATTTCTGCCTGGAGGGCGTCCAGCTCATCCTGTACGGAGGCGCCGGCCAGTGCGTTCTGCTCAGCAGTGATAACACCCTGCTTGACAGCATCCCACTCTGCCTTTGCGGTGGGGTAGAACTGGCAGGAGCCCAGAACGTCGAGCCATGCCTCGAAGCTGGGATCGGCTGCGACCAGAGCTTCAACAGCGGAGTTGACTGCGGGCAGGAAGCCTTCCATGCTGACCCAGCCCACATAGTTCTCGGGATCATAGAAGAAGGTGAGGAACTTGCCGATGGCTTCATCGCGGGCAGCCTGGTCGGGAGCGCTCTCGTCCTTGAAGGCCATCACGCGGTCCATAACGCCGACGGAGGAAGAGGTCTTGCCTTCGTTTGCGGGGATAGCGGCAGTAGCCATGTTGACGGTGGAATCCTTGTCAGCGGCGTAGGTGGGCAGGGAGTTGGGTGCGATAACCATGGCCAGCTTGCCGGCAGCGAACATATCCTGCAGGTCATAGCGGGTCTGGGTGGCGGGCTGGGGGTTGGTGTAGCCGTTGCTGTACAGGCTGAGAGCGTACTCGATAGCCTCAACGTTCTCCGGGCTGTTCAGGGCCCAGTTGCCGTCGGCGTCAACAAAGCCGCCGCCGTTGCCCCAGGTGTAGTAGGCGAAAGCAGCCTGGCCTTCGTCGGTGGTCATATCAATACCCCAGGGGTACACATCGCCGCCGTAGTAGTCGATGATGGCCTGGCTGGCGTCTTCCAGCTCTGCCCAGGTGGTGGGAACTTCAATGCCCACTTCCTCGAACATATCCACGTTGTAGTACAGTGCGCGGGCGGAAGCCAGGTCGGGAACTGCCCAAACGGTGCCGTCGATCACAGACTGCTCAATGAAGGAGGGGAAGAAATCGTTGTAGAGCTCTTCCGGGCAATACTGGGAGACAGGCTCCAGCAGGCCTTCGTTGGCGTAGTTGGCAAAAACGTCGATGTTCAGGATGTCGGGAGCCTGGCCGCTGGCGATACGGGTATCGACAACGGTGTAGACGTCGTTCCAGGAGACAACTTCAAGGTTCAGCTTGATGCCGGGGTTCTCGGCTTCAAACTTGTCCACGAAGTTGGTGCCGTTCATGCCGGTTCCGAGGAACCAGTCCTGGGTGTTGGGGCCGTACTGGCAGATGATGACGTCCAGGGTGATCTCATCTGCGGCAGGAGCCTCGGGTGCTGCGGATTCCTCAGCGGGGGCCGCAGATTCTGCGGGGGCTGCGGTCTGGCCGCAGGCGCAGAGTGCAAAGACCATGGTCAGTGCAAGAAGCAGTGCAAGAAGTTTTTTCATGTTTTCCTCCTTAAAATTTTATAAAAAATTTTGCCGACATAAGGATTGGGTTCCGCCGCGCTGTTTCCGGCGGAAAAGCTCATCACCTTTTTGAAAAAAGGTGAGCAAGGGGATCCCCTTGCTGCGCGTACCGGATCAAATTTTCGACCTGTTCAGGCTTTTTTGTGCATTCAAAACAGATTGGCCAAAAAAGTCCGGGGCTGTGTTTATTATACTTAGTGAAAATTGATAATTATAGAAAGTATTTTTCGCATTATAGAAAAATTTTACACTTGAGAAAAATCGTAAGGAAATCGCGCAGATTTGTCATTGCCCATCACCGCTGCGATTTTTCTTACGAAAAGCACTGGGGGTAAGGCCGGTGAGAGCCTTGAAGATTTTCGTAAAGTAGTTATAGTCGCTGAAGCCCACTTCCTCCGCCACGGCGGATACCGGCGCGTCGCTCCGGACGAGCAGATTTTTGGCCGCGTTGATGCGCCGCTCGGCAATGACATGGGTCAGAGTGCTGCCGCCGGAGAGCCTTTTCGCCAGGGCACAGAGCTTTGTGGTGCCCATATGCAGGTCGGTCGAGATCTTCTTCAGGGACAGCGGCTCCATGTAGTGCTGGTCCAGATACATCTCCAACCGCTGCACATCCGTATATTCCGCCGAATGGATGATGCCCTCCAGCTGGATATACGAAGTCAGCGCCTCCAGCAGTTCGGCGTAGGCCTCAATCTCCTCCCGGGTATACTGGTTCATGGCCAGAAAGCTGTCGTGCAGCTCCTCCATATCCCCCTTGTACCAGTCCAGTGTACTCCGGGTAACTTCCCACTGCTTGTCTATGGGCGAATCGTCCAGCAGCTGGCCGAAAACCAGATAAGCGATGGGAATGCCGCTTTCCAGTATGGGCAGAACCACTTCGCAGATGCCCGCATGGCAGCGGTAGACATTGATCCCCCGCAGCGCGGAGCATTTTTTCACCGCCGCAGCATCGCAGGCCTCGCAGCGGGCGTGTCCTTCCGGTGTGGCGTTGATCCGCTGGCAAAAGGGATTTTGGGAACCGATGATCTGTATGTCCTTGCCGTTGACGTCAAAGAAGTTTGCCCAGATGCCTGTCAGCGTGTGCAAATTGGTTATCAGCCTGAGAAGCCGTTCATTGTTGAAAAGCACATTCATTGCGCCGATCCCACCCGTCAGATTTTTCTATTATCCGTATTGTATCACGGTTTCCGGGATTTGTCACCCCTTGTCTTCCGGCGTCTCCTCCCGGATAATGCGGCACATGTCCTCCCATTTGGCCTCCATATCCCGGACAAGCTTGAACTGGGTGCGGGCCCGGTCCAGATTGTGCTCCGGCCGATGGATGGCGAAGTAGTGGTCCCCATCCAGATAGTCCGTAAGAAAGCGCAGGCCGCACTCCAGGGTCATGGTCATTGCGCCCAGGGGCAGCGTCTCCCGCTCCTTTTCGGTCAGACTGGGGCAGGAGCGGATAAAGCCTCTTACGAAGGTTCGGTAAAGTTCCAGATCCATGCTCATTTTATCCAGGTCTTTCTCATCCTCCGCGGCGGTGGCGGCGCCGAAGCGGATAGAGTCGCCGAAGTCATAGGCCGCCAGGCCAGGCATGACCGTGTCCAGGTCGATGACGCAGAGGGCCTTTCTGGTTTTTGCGTCCAGCATGACGTTGTTGAGCTTGGTGTCGTTGTGGGTGACGCGCAGAGGCAGCTCGCCCCTGTCTCTCATGTGCTGGAGCTCTCCCCCGGCCTGTTCCCGGGACAGAACAAAGTCAATTTCCTCTCGGGCCAAAACGGCTCTGCCGCAGACATCCGCCTCCAGCACCCGGTGAAAGGTCTTGTACCGCTCCGGCGTGTTGTGGAAATTGGGGATGGTCTCATACAGCGTGTCCGCCGGGAACCGGGTCAGCATGTCCTGAAACCGGCCGAAGGCCACGGCGCTCTGGTAAAAGTCCTCCTGGCTCTCCGCCGCCTGAAGGCAGATGCTGTCCTCCACAAAGTCGTAGACCCGCCAGCTCTGGCCCTTTTCGTCGGTGTACATGATGTCGCCGTCCTCCGCGGGGACAATGTGCAGCGTCCCTCTGGGGTCAGACTCCCGCCGGCCCACAAAGTCAGTGACCGCGGCGATGTTTTCCATCATCCCGCGCACATTGGGGAAGACATTTCCGTTGATGCCCTGAAGAATATAGCGCTTTCCCTGATCCGTCACCACAAGGAAGGTGTAGTTGATATGCCCAAAGCCGTATTTTTCGCAGGAGACCGGCTTTCCTGCAAGGGGAAAATGAAAGATGGCGTTTTCCATTTCAATAGCCTCCGAACCGTCAATTTGACTATATTGTACAAAATTACCTGGATAATAATAGTATCAGCGTCACAGAAATTAGTAAAATTTTTCATTTTGAGAAATATCTGTCCGGAAGCGAAAGAAAAAACGAGGAACGGAAATCCGTTCCTCGTTGAAAATGACGATTTTGTCCTGACGGAGATCAGGCTTCGCCGCGCTCTTTGAGCGCGTCCTTGCGGGAGATGTTCCAGCGGCCCTTCTCGTCGATGCCGGTGAACTTGACCCAGGTCTTGTCGCCCACGTTGAGCACGTCCTCGACCTTCTCGGTGCGCTTGAACTCCAGGTCCTTGATGTGGCACATGGCGTCCTTGCCGGGAGCCAGTTCCACAAAAGCGCCCAGGTTGGAGATCACGCGCTTGACCTCGCCGTAATACAGCGCGCCCACTTCAGGCTCGAACACGATGTCCTCGATGGTCTTGCGGGCGGCGCGGCAGGCTTCGATGTCGGAGCTGGCGATGAAGATGGTGCCGTCGTCGTTGATGTCGATCTTGCAGCCGGTGTCGGCGGTGATCTTCTGGATGACCTTGCCGCCGGAGCCGATGACCTCGCGGATCTTGTCGGGGTTGATCTTCATCTGGATCATCTTGGGGGCGGACTTGGCCAGCTCCTTGCGGGGCTCGGGGATGGCCTTGAGCATAATGGCGTCCAGGATCTGGAAGCGGGCCTCCTTGGTGATGGAGAAGGCTTCCTTGATGATCTCGTGCTTCAATCCGTCGTTCTTCAGGTCCATCTGGATGGCGGTGATGCCCTGCTTGGTGCCGGCCACCTTGAAGTCCATCTCGCCGTGGAAGTCTTCCACGCCCTGGATATCAATGAAGGTGGTGAAGTCGTCGCCGTCCTGGATCAGGCCGCAGGAGATACCGGCCACGGGGGCCTTCAGGGGAACGCCGGCGTCCATCAGGGCCAGGGTGGTGCCGCAGATGGAGCCCTGGGAGGTGGAGCCGTTGGAGGACAGAACCTCGGAGACTACGCGGATGGCGTAGGGGAAGTCCTCAACCTCGGGGATGACGCACTCCAGCGCCTTCTCGACCAGTGCGCCGTGGCCGTATTCGCGGCGTCCGGTGCTGCGGCTGGCACGGGCCTCGCCGGTGGAGTAGGAGGGCATATTGTAGTGGTGCATGAAGCGCTTCTCTTCCTCTTCCCAGATGGTGTCCAGCTTCTGGGCCTCGCTGAGAGTGGCAAGAGTGGCGATGGACAGCACCTGCGTCTGGCCGCGGGTGAACAGAGCGGAGCCGTGAACAACGGGGATGACGCCCACTTCGGCAGCCAGGGGACGGATTTCGTTCATCTGGCGTCCATCCACACGCTTGCCGGCCAGCAGCCACTTCTTGACGACCTTCTTCTGCAGCTTGTACAGGATCTCGTCCATGTACTGCATCAGGTCGGGGTGCTCTTCGCCGTATTTCTCCTCGACCATGCTGATCCAGTCGTTGACACGGGCTTCACGGACGTTCTTGTCGTCGGTGTCCATGCAGTATTCCATGGACTCGAACTCGTTGTCCACCAGCTTCTGGAGCAGCTCCTCGTCGAAGGAGGCGTGCTCATACTCAAACTTGGGCTTGCCGATCTCGGCTACCATCTTGTCGATCAGGTCAAGGACGGGCTGGAGATGCTCGTGGGCCTGAACGATGCCTTCGTACATCACATTGTCGGGGACCTGGTCGGCCTCAGACTCGATCATGACGATCTTCTTGTGGGTGGCGGCGATGGTGGTGGTCATGCGGTTGGTCTTGCGCTCTTCCTGGGTGGGATTGAAGAGGTACTTCTCGCCGTCCCAGCCCAGAACGATGCCGGCGATGGGGCCGTTGAAGGGCACGTCGGAGATGGAGACCGCGGCGGAGGCGCCGATCATGGCGGTGATCTCCGGCGAGCAGTCCCGGTCAACGGACAGCACTTCGCAGGCGATGACCACGTCGTTGCGCAGGTCGCTGGGGAAGAGGGGGCGCATGGGGCGGTCGATCAGGCGGGAGGCCAGGACCGCGGGCAGGCTGGGCTTGCCCTCACGGCGCATAAAGCTGCCGGGGATGCGGCCCACGGCGTAGAGCTTCTCGTTGAAGTCCACGGCGAGGGGGAAGTAGTCGATGCCGTCTTTGGGACGGGCGGAGGCGGTGCAGGTGACCAGCACGGTGGTCTCGCCGTACTTCACCAGAACAGCCGCGTTGCACAGCTCGGCCATCTTGCCCACTTCCATGGACAGGGGGCGGCCTTCATACATCATTTCGTACTTTTTGTAATTGGGGAACTGCTTGTTGGTAATGATCATGCCTTTTGCTTCTCCTTCTTTGTTTCTGCGGAGCTGCCGGCGTCATAGCACTTGAAGCGGGATCGGATAGGCTCCGGTGCCGCTGCAAATACTAATCCGTCGGAAGCTCCCTGGTTTTGTCTTCCTGGGGCAACTAAGGGCAAAGGGAAGGGGACAATATTATACTATTGTCCCCATAAAAAACCTTCATAACCCTCAGTAAAGAGCTGAACAGGAAATTACTTGCGGATGTTCAGCTTGGCGATGATCGCGCGGTAACGCTCGATGTCCTTCTTGGCCAGGTAGTCCAGCAGGCGGCGGCGCTTACCGACCATCTTGTACATGCCCAGACGGCTGTGGTCGTCGTTGGGGTGCTTCTTCAGATGCTCGGTCAGCTCCAGGATACGCTCGGACAGAATGGCGATCTGGACCTCGGGAGAACCGGTGTCGCCCTCGTGGGTGGCGTTGCTGTTGATAACTTCGGTCTTCTTTTCTTTGGTAATCATAATGATTATCCCCTTTCTTGCTTTAAGCTATACCCTGCAGCCAAGCATCGGGCGGAAAGGCTACCGCAGCGGCGGCATGACCCCGAAGCTGAGCGTACGGGCGCATACTGGCTTATATTAACATCTCTTCGTCAGGAAGTCAACCATTATTCTGTTACCAAACGGTAAATTACAGTGAAAAATTACCGGTTGCGCATCAGGGTCTTCATGCGCAGGCTGTGATCCAGGATGCTCTTGCGCAGGCGCAGGTTCTTGGGCGTCACCTCAAGCAGCTCGTCGTCGGCCAGAAATTCCAGGCACTGCTCCAGACTGAGCTGGCGGGGCGGGATCAGGCGCAGGGCCTCGTCGGAGCCGGAGGCGCGGGTGTTGGTCAGGTGCTTGGTGCGGCAGACGTTGACGGGCACATCGTCGCTCTTGGGGCAGACGCCTACGATCATGCCGGCGTAGACCTTGGTGCCCGGCGAGATGAACAGGGCACCGCGATCCTGGGCGTTCCACAGGCCGTAGGCCACGGCCTCGCCGGTCTCAAAGGCGATGAGAGAGCCGGTGTTGCGGCGGGCAATGTCGCCCTTGTAGGGCTCATAGCGCTCGAACACGGAGGCCAGGATGCCCTCGCCCTTGGTGTCGGTCAAAAACTCGTTCCGGTAGCCGAAGAGGCCCCGGGAGGGGACAAGAAATTCCATCTTCATGCGGCTGCCCACAGGGGTCATCTCCACAAATTCGCCCTTGCGCGCGCCCAGCTTCTCCATGACGGAGCCCATATAGTCCTGGGGCACGTCCACAACCACACGCTCCACAGGCTCGCAGATCTTGCCGTCGATCTCCTGGTACAGCACGCGGGGAGGAGACACCTGGAACTCATAACCCTCGCGGCGCATGGTCTCGATCAGGATGGACAGGCTCATTTCGCCCCGGCCCGCCACGTTGAAGCTGTCGGTGCTGTCGGGCACGTCGGTGACTCTCAGGGACACGTCCTTCAGGGTCTCCCGCATCAGGCGGTCCCGGATCTGGCGGGAGGTGACAAACTTGCCCTCACGGCCGGCAAAGGGGCTGTCGTTTACGGAGAAGGTCATCTCCAGGGTGGGCGCGCCGATCTTCACGAAGGCCAGAGGCTCCGCAAAGCCCTTGGCGCAGATGGTGTCGCCGATGGTGATCTCGCCGATGCCGCTCATGGCGATGATGTTTCCGGCGCCCGCCTCGGTGACGGGGACCCGGTTCAGCCCGTCAAACTGGTACAGGGAGACGGCCTTGGCCCGCGCGGGGGCGGCGTCCGGATCGTGGTAGTTGCAGACCTCGATCTCCTGGTTCTGGCGGATCACGCCCCGCTCAATGCGGCCGATGGCAATGCGGCCCACATATTCATTATAATCTATGCTGCTGACCAGCATCTGGAAGGGGGCGTCCTCGTCCATCTCCGGTGCGGGGATGTACTCTAAAATGGTCTCGAACAGGGGCTTTAAGTCTGTGCCCACAGCGTCGGGGGAATAGCTGGCCGTGCCCTGACGGCCGGAGCAGAAGAGCATGGGGGAATCCAGCTGCTCGTCGGTGGCGTCCAGATCCATCAGCAGCTCCAGCACCTCGTCGATGACCTCGTGGATGCGCTGGTCGGGGCGGTCGATCTTGTTGACCACCACGATGACCCGGTGGCCCATTTCCAACGCCCGGCTGAGGACGAAACGGGTCTGGGGCATGGGGCCCTCGGCGGCGTCCACCAGCAGGATAACGCCGTTGACCATCTTCAGAATGCGCTCCACCTCGCCGCCGAAGTCGGCGTGGCCCGGGGTGTCTACGATATTGATCTTGGTGTCGCCGTACCATACGGCGGTGTTCTTGGCCATGATGGTGATGCCGCGCTCGCGCTCCAGGTCGTTGGAGTCCATCACGCGCTCCACCACTTCCTGATTTTCCCGGTACACGCCGGACTGCTTGAGCATCTCATCCACCAGGGTGGTCTTGCCGTGGTCAACGTGGGCGATAATGGCGACGTTTCTGAGTTTATCCATAAAATTGCAGCTCCCTGAGTAAAAAAATATCTGTTTCTCTTTATTTTCAACACAAAACTGAATTTTAACACCTTCCCTATAAAATTGCAACACTGTTTCCCCGGCTTTCCTTGTTTTTTCTTCCTGTCTTGACCCGAAATGGGAAAACTTATATAATATAGTAAACAAAGAAGCCCTATTCAGGATGGAACAGCTGTTCGGCTTTGAAGATCGGAGGGGTTTTGCATTGGTGCTCAAAATTTTATTCCTGTGTTATGCTATTATTTTTGTTGCTCTCCTGGTAAGTGACTTTATCGCATTGTACGCGATAAACAAGCAGAGGAAGAACGCGCAGGGCCAATACGCAAACAAGCTGAAGAAATTATGCCCCGCACTTTTTATCCTGCTTATTCTGAATTACCTTCTGCTGCTCCTCTTATCTGCCGCATATGTCCGTTCAAACAACGCGCAGATCATGATCGGTCAGTCCCTGAAGGTATTCTTCTTTCTGGTCATCTCTCCCCAGAACATTCCCATCACCGCATTAACGATAGGAACGCTGCTTCTGTCCAGAACATTCCGCCGGTCCGGCCATGACGGTTAAATCCGCAAGCCCTTTTGCGCTTGCAGACCGTGTCATCATGCCTCTCCCGGAAGGACGGAACGCAGAGCTCCGTCCCCGATGGTCTGTATTGCAATGCCCTCCCGCCCGTGATACAATGGGCCCCACCAAAACAGAAACGGAGAAACTTATGAGCGACAATTTCTTTGCCTATATATCCCGTATGCGCTATATCGGCCGCTGGAGCCTGATGCGAAACGCCCTGCCGGAGAACATCCAGGAGCACAGCCACATGGCGGCGGTGATCGCCCACGCCCTGGGCGTCATCCGCCGGGACGTGTACCACATCCCCTGCGACCCCAACGAGTGCGCCGCCGTGGCCCTGTACCACGACTGCTCGGAGATTTTGACCGGCGACCTGCCCACCCCCATCAAGTATCACAGCCCGGAGATCATGGGGGCCTACAAGCAGGTGGAGGAGCTGGCCTGTCAAAAGCTGTTGGCTACCCTGCCCGAAGAGATCCGGGGCGCCTATGAGCCGCTGCTCACCGGGGAAACCCAGGAACGGCTCCACGACCTGGTCAAGGCGGCGGACAAGCTCTCCGCCTACATTAAATGTATTGAGGAGCGCAAGACCGGCAACGATGAGTTCCTCTCGGCAGAGAAGCAGACCCGGGCTATTCTGGAGGCGAGCCCCCTGCCGGAGGTACAGTATTTCCTGGAGCATTTCATCCCCGCTTTTGAGCTGACGCTGGACGAGCTGGGGACCATAGAGGAGTAAAACATGGAACAGAAAAAAATTGACCGGATCAACGAGCTGGCCCGCCTGGCCAAGCAGCGCGAGCTGACGGCAGAAGAGCTTTCAGAGCGCGACGCATTAAGGAAAGAATACATCGAGGACTGGCGCAGAAGCACCATTGCTGTGCTGGAAAACACCTATATCCAGACCCCCGACGGGAAAAAGCACAAATTGCCGAAAAAGGGTCAGTAAAACGGGCAGGCAGGAGTTTTATTTCTCCTGCCTGCTGTACAATTCCGGAAAGCCGGACAAGCACCCGTCGGGAACCAAAAGCAAAAAGCTGTCATTCTGAGAATTGCGGTCCGCCGCTGCCGGGGGCAGAAGAAGGCACTTCTGTTCGCGGGATTCTTCACCGCTTCGCGGTTCAGAATGACGGGAAAAACGGGGAAGGCTTTTACCGCGCGGCGTACAGCCTCCCCTAACAGGGGAGGTGCTGAGCGAAGCGAAGCGGAGGGGTTTGCCTCATCGCTACCTTTGACTACCCCTCAGTCACGGCTTTGCCGTGACAGCTCCCCTGACAAGGGGAGCCTTTTTCAGGCCGCCCGGGAACAGCAAGCGCCCGCCAGGAATGGCGGGCGCTTACATTTTTATTGATTTATTCCACTGAGATCATGTAATAGTACACCGGCTGGCCGCCGCTGACTACGCTGACGTCCGCGTCGGGGAAGCAGCCGATAATGGTCTGGGCGGACTCGTTTGCCTCGTCCTCTTTCACGTCCTCGCCGTAATACACGGTGATGAACTCCGGGTCGAACTCGTCAAAGGCCCAGCTCAGTTCCTTGAACAGGGTCTTGATATTGGTGTAGCTGCCGATGAGCGCGCCGTCCAGCAGGGCCAGATACTCGCCCGCATGGATGTTGTGCCCGTCAAAATCGGAATCCCGGGCCGCGTAGGTGATCATGGCGGTGTGCACATTGGAGATGGCTTCCTGCATAGTGGAGACCATCTGCTCTTCCCCCTCGTCGGGGTTGAAGTTCAGCAGGGCGGACACGCCCTGGGGCACGGTCTTGGTGGGCATGACAATGACCTTTTTCTCGGTCAGGGGGATGCACTGCTCCGCCGCCATGGTGATATTTTTATTGTTGGGGAACACAAACACGGTGGAGGCGGGGGTCTTGTTGATGACCTTCAGGATATCGTCGGTGGAGGGGTTCATGGTCTGTCCGCCGGTGACGATACCGTCGGCGCCCAGCTCCCGGAACAGGGCCTCCATGCCCGCTCCGGCGCAGACGGTCACCACGCCGAACTCCTTCTCCGGTGCGGCAACGGCATTTTCCTGCTCCTCCAGCTCCTTCTCGATCTGCTCCAGATCGTCGGTGCTCTGGGCCTTCTTGCCGGCCAGCAGATCCTCGTGCTGGGTGCGCATGTTCTCGATCTTTGCCAGCTCCAGGGTGCCGTACTTCTGGGCCTCGTTCAGGGCGTTGCCGGGGATATTGGTGTGCACATGGACCTTGAAGGCCTCGTCGTCATCGCCGATGACCAGAGAATCGCCGATGCTGGACAGGTACTTGCGCAACGGCTCCAGATCCACATCCGGCGTTTTCTTGCGGACGATGAACACGGTGTCAAAGGCAAAGGTGATGTCCTCAGTGTCGAACACGTCAAAGGCGCTGCTCTCCGCAAAGGCGCTGAAGTCGCCGCCCTCTTCGGGCGCGGTGACCTCGCCTCGCAGGGAGGCCAGCATGGCTTTGAGAATGATCATGTAGCCCATGCCGCCCGCGTCGATGACGCCGGCCTTTTTCAGCACGGGGTTCATGTTCACGGTGTTTTCCAGGGCCTCGTCGCCGGCCTTGATGGCGCAGACCAGCGCGTTTTCCAGGCTGGCCCCGGCGTTGGCCGCTTCCACGGCGGCGGCAGCCGCCAGACGGGAGACGGTGAGGATAGTGCCCTCGGCAGGCTTCATGACCGCTTTGTAAGCGGCCTCCACGCCGTCAGACATGGCGCCGGCAAATTCCACGGTCCCGGCAGACTCAAGTCCCTTGAGCCGGCGGGAAATGCCCCGGAACAGCAGGGACAGGATAACGCCGGAATTGCCTCGGGCGCCCCGCAGCAGGGCGGAGGCCACGCAGTCGGCCGCGGCGTCCAGGGAGACAAAGTTCTTCTTGCGCAGCTCGGTGGCCGCGTTGTTGAGCGTAAGGCCCATGTTCGTGCCGGTATCTCCGTCGGGCACGGGGAATACGTTCAGTTCGTTTACCTTTTGAATATTTTCGTGCAGGGCCGCGTCCGCACACAGGATCATTTCCTTAAACGCGGCGGCGTCGATATAATCTCTCAAGTGAAAGCACCTCCGGGGATCAGCGAAAGCTTATCCGATTATTGTATCTATATAGACATCCACGTTCTTCACAGGGACTCCGGTGGATTTGGACAGCTTGTAGCTGACCTCGTTCATAATGCTGCGGGAAACGGCGGCCATGTTCACGCCGTGGTCCACACCGATATGCAGTTCAAGGGACAGACTGCCGTCGTCGTTGAACTTCACTTCCACGCCCTTGGACATGGATTCCCGGCGCAGCAGCTGCAGCGGCCCGCCTTCCTTGCTGCGGCCGGCCATGCCTTTGACGCCGAAGCAGCTGGTGGCAGCGTCGCCCGCAAGATAGGTAAAGACCTCGCTGGTGATGCTTATTTTCCCATAGTCGTTGATGATGTTCACCATAGCTGACGATCTCCTTTCATCATTCACGGTCATATAGACCGATTGTAAGATTATAAACCATTACTTCAAAAAGCACAAGTAAAAAAACGCACAATTTATTTTCCCTATAACGACACTTTGTCAGTTCAGTCATAAAGAATGGGCAAAATTTGAATTATTTGCAGGAATTTTATTGAGCTTGCATGTTTACAAGTTGACGATTTGATGTTAAACTGTCAATGGCTCGTATAACGGGCCGAGATAGTCAATATTTTGCAATGGAGATGAACATAGAAATGCAGAGACACTTCAAAACCATGGACGGTAACACTGCTGCCGCCCATGTATCCTACGCATTCACCGAAGTCGCAGCAATCTACCCCATCACTCCCTCCAGCCCCATGGCCGACTATGTTGACCAGTGGTCCGCCAACGGCAGAAAGAACATTTTCGGTTCTACCGTCAAGGTCCAGGAGATGCAGTCTGAGGCAGGCGCCGCCGGCGCTGTTCACGGCTCCCTGAATGCCGGTGCTCTGACCACCACTTACACCGCTTCTCAGGGCCTGCTGCTGATGATCCCCAACATGTACAAGATCGCAGGCGAGCTGCTGCCCGGCGTGTTCCACGTCAGCGCACGTACTCTGGCCAGCCACACCCTGAACATCTTCGGCGATCACAGCGACGTTATGGCCTGCCGCCAGACCGGTTTTGCCATGCTGGCTGAGAGCAACGTCCAGGAAGTCATGGACCTGTCCCCCGTGGCCCATTTGGCCGCCATCAAGGGCCGCGTTCCCTTCCTGAACTTCTTCGACGGCTTCCGCACCTCCCACGAGCTGCAGAAGATCGAAGTTTGGGATTACGAGGACCTGAAGGACATGTGCGACATGGACGCCGTTGAGGCTTTCCGTGCCCGCGCCCTCAACTCCCAGCACCCCGTAATGCGCGGTTCTCACGAGAACGGAGATATCTTCTTCCAGAACCGTGAGGCCTCCAACACCTACTACAACGCCGTTCCCGCCATCGTCGAGGAGTACATGGGCAAGGTCAATGCCAAGCTCGGCACCGACTACCAGCTCTTCAACTACTACGGCGCTCCCGACGCTGACCGCGTCATCGTAGCCATGGGCTCCATCTGCGACGTGGCAGAGGAAGTCATCGACTACATGAACGCCCACGGCGAGAAGGTCGGCCTGGTCAAGGTCCGCCTGTTCCGCCCCTTCTGCCCGGAGAAGCTCCTGGCCGCCATCCCCGCAAGCTGCAAGAAGCTCGCCGTTCTGGACCGCACCAAGGAGCCCGGCGCGCAGGGCGAGCCTCTGTACCTGGATGTTGTCACCGCTCTGGCCAACGCCGGCAAGACCGACGTCACCGTCATCGGCGGCCGCTACGGTCTGGGTTCCAAGGACACGCCTCCCGCCTCCGTGTTCGCCGTTTACAACGAGCTGGCCAAGGCCGCTCCCAAACGTCAGTTCACCATCGGCATCGTTGACGACGTCACCAACCTGTCCCTTGAGGAAGTTCCCGCTCCCGCTACCGCCGCAGAAGGCACCATCGAGTGCAAGTTCTGGGGTCTGGGCGGCGACGGCACCGTCGGCGCAAACAAGAACTCCATCAAGATCATCGGCGACCACACCGACAAGTACGTTCAGGCTTACTTCCAGTACGACTCCAAGAAGACCGGCGGCGTGACCGTCAGCCATCTGCGCTTCGGCGACAAGCTGATCAAGAGCCCCTACTATATTAATAAGGCCGACTTCGTGGCCTGCCACGTGCCCTCCTACATCACCAAGGGCTTCCCCATTGTCCGCGACGTCAAGCCCGGCGGCGTGTTCCTGGTCAACTGCCAGTGGAGCTTTGAGGAGCTGGAGCATCATCTGGATGCTGCCTCCAAGCGCTACATCGCCAACAACAACATCCAGCTTTACATGATCAACGCTATCGACCTTGCCAAGAAGATCGGCATGGGCAAGCGTACCAACACCATCCTTCAGTCCGCCTTCTTCTCTCTGGCCAAGGTCATGCCCGAGGCAGAGGCCATCCAGTACATGAAGGACGCCGCCCTCCACTCCTACCTGAAGAAGGGCCAGGACGTGGTCGACATGAACTACGCCGCCATCGACGCCGGCGCCACCGCCTACGTCAAGGTGGAAGTTCCCGCCGAGTGGGCCAACGCTGTTGACCACACCGAGGCCAAGGCCAAGACCGGCCGTGAGAAGACCGTCAAGATGGTCACCAGCATCCTTGATCCCGTGGACAAGATGGACGGCGACTCTCTGCCCGTCTCCGCTTTCGTGGATCACGCCGACGGCACCTTCGAGCTGGGCGCAGCCGCATACGAGAAGCGCGGCATCGCTGTCTCCGTTCCCAAGTGGGACGCCGAGAAGTGCATCCAGTGCAACAAGTGCGCATTCGTCTGCCCCCACGCTACCATCCGTCCCTTCGCCCTCACCGCTGAGGAAGCCGCTGCCGCTCCCGCCCAGACCAAGCTGGCCGACATCAAGGGCATCAAGGGCTGCGACTACAAGTTCAGCATGGCCGTTTCCGCTCTGGACTGCATGGGCTGCGGCGTCTGCGTAGGCCAGTGCGCTGTCCACGCCATCGAGATGGTTCCCATGGAGAGCCAGCTGGATCAGCAGGAAGTCTTCGACTACATGGTCGCCAATGTTGCCGAGAAGAAGGAGCTCTTCAAGGCCGAGAATCCCAAGTTCAGCCAGTTTGCTCAGCCCTACCTGGAGTTCTCCGGCTCCTGCGCAGGCTGCGCCGAGACCAGCTATGCCCGTCTCGTCACCCAGCTCTTCGGCGACCACATGCTCATCTCCAACGCAACCGGCTGCTCCTCCATCTGGGGCGGACCTGCTGCCACTTCTCCCTACACCGTCAACAAGGAAGGCCACGGCCCCGCATGGGCAAACTCCCTGTTTGAGGATAACGCAGAGCACGGCCTCGGCATGTTCCTGGGCCAGAAGAAGATCCGCGACGATCTGAAGCCCTCTGTGGAGTTCATCGCTGCCAACGCCTCCAACGCCGACATCAAGAAGGCTGCCGAGGATTACCTGGCCACCTACGACGACGGCAACGCCAACCAGGAGCCCAGCAAGCGTCTGGTCGCTCTGCTGGAAGCCAACGGCGCCTGCTGCGAGCACGCTGAGAAGGTTCTCAAGGGCAAGGATTTCCTGAACAAGAAGTCCTGCTGGATCTTCGGCGGCGACGGCTGGGCATTCGACATCGGCTACGGCGGTGTTGACCATGTTCTGGCCTCCGGCGAGGACGTGAACATCTTCGTGTTCAACACTGAGGTCTACTCCAACACCGGCGGACAGGCCTCTAAGGCTTCCAACATCGGCCAGGTTGCTCAGTTCGCAGCTGCCGGTAAGGAGACCAAGTCCAAGGCTCTGGCCGAGATGGCTATGACCTACGGCTATGTCTATGTTGCCCAGATCGCCATGGGCGCAAACCAGCTCCAGACCATGAAGGCCATTGCCGAGGCTGAGGCCCACAAGGGTCCCTCCCTCATCATCGCCTACGCTCCCTGCGAGATGCACAGCATCAAGGGCGGCATGACCAACTGCCAGCTGGAGATGGACAAGGCTGTCAAGTGCGGCTACTGGAACCTGTTCCGCTTCAACCCCAACGCCGAGAAGCCCTTCACGCTCGACAGCAAGGAGCCTGCCGGCGGTTACCAGGAGTTCCTGATGAACGAGGCCCGTTACAGCCGTCTGACCCGCGAGTTCCCCGAGAGGGCGACCGACCTGTTCGCCAAGAACGAGGCCAACGCCAAGGAGCGCTACGAGCACCTGATGAAGCTCAAAGCTCTCTACGAGTAATCCGCAAGCCATATAAGCACAACAAGCCCGCCGGGAAACCGGCGGGCTGTCTGTATTTGATCTGTTTTCCCGGCGTGTGTGTCGGAAAAAACACTATTTACTTCGTTCCGCGCATTTTTCGTGCGCCGCAGGCGTCAAAAAGCTGGGTTTGCAGCAAGCTCTATCGCAAGCAAAGTCAAAAAGGCCTTTCCGGCGATTTAATACGAACAGAGCCGGGATTTTCCCGGCTCTGCTTATCTGCTTTTCCGTTTTTCAGCGCAGCATCTCTCCGAGGCTGTGTCCATACTCATAAGCAAAGATGGCGGAAATGATAAAGAGCATAAAAAGTCCGTAGCCAAAGAAAAAACCGGTAACAACTCTTTTTATGTTGGTGCTTTCATAGCTCGTTTTCAGTTGGACAAAGCCGTCCACACACAGCGGCAGCATAAAGAGAACAGAAAGCCAGACCGGTAAGCGGAAGAAGAAACAGGAGAACAGGGAGAAAATGATCCCCAACAGTTCTCCTGTACATCTTGCGCAAATCGGGAATTGTTCCCCATGATAGAAAAATGAACGATCGCTTCTGCAATGGCAGCCAAAAATAATGGGCAGCCATTTATAAAGCTTTTGTTTCACTTTAATATCCCGTCATTGCCGCACCAACGCCAATAATCATCATCAGCACATAAAATGCAACGCAAATGATTACTGAGATCAATGCACCCTTACCGGCAGCCTTCGCCGTTCTGGGCTTTTCGTCTTTCCATACAAGGTACAGAATGAGACCTACCAGAGGAATGCAGAAGCCGAGAAGTCCCCAGCCAAAGCCTCCATTGTCAACCACTGCAGGCTTCGTCTCCTGTGCTACTCCGCAATGAGGACAGACAACCGCCTGATCCTGAATCTCTGCTCCGCAGTTCTTGCAGTATGCCATTACGATTTCTCCTTTTCTCTCTTTTCCCTTTCTCATTGCACGGAGAATGGGTAGTTTTATTATAGTGATATTGTCGTAATTTGTCAACGCTTGTAAATTTTACGCGCTGCAAAAGATATTTTCCTTTGCCCCATATCGGTCTCCCTGCGGGCTTTTTCAGAAAAATTAAGTTGACTTATTACCGCGGCGCTTGATATCCTGTGTAAATGGAGGTGCTGCCATGAAGATCAAGCGTATACTGCGCAGGCTTTTCGGCCTGGCACTGCTGGTTCTGTTCGCTTTTGCCCTGTATCATTATTTCCTCACCGCGCCGAAAAGCGGGGACAGCTTCAGCCCGCCGCCCACGGCCGCGCCTGTCTCTCCTACGCCGGTCCCGGTTTCGGAGACCCCCGAACCCCAGGAGGCGGAGCCGCAGGAGACGCCTCTGCCGGAGGAATCCCCGGAGCCTGCACTTCCCAATGTGGATATCAACAGCTGGGAGCTGATTCTGGTCAATGCGGAAAACGCCATCGGCGCGGATTTTGCGCCGGAGACCCAATTTGTAGGCGATCTGGCTTCTGTAGACGCCCGGATCGCGGACGCGCTCTCCGCCTTTGCCCAGGGCGCCCGGGACCAGGGCCTGCCGGTTTATCTGTCCTCCGGTTATCGCTCCTTTTCCGAGCAGCAGGCAAATTTCAACGCCAAGCTCAATTCCACCGGCAGCTATGAGACCGCCGCAAAGATCGTGGCGCCGCCGGGTACCAGCGAGCACCAGACCGGGCTTTGCTGTGACATCACCGACATTTACCGCAACCCCAAAACCCAGGACGAGTGCGAGGCCACGGAGACCTACCAATGGCTGCTGGCCCACTGTCAGGAATACGGCTTCATCCTGCGCTATCCCAAGGGCAAGGAGGATGTGACCGGAATCATCTATGAGCCCTGGCATTTCCGCTATGTGGGCACGGAGGCTGCCGCCTATATCATGGAAAACGGCCTGTGCCTGGAGGAGTTTCTGGCGCTGTACAACTAATACTATTCTTCAATAAAACCATTTGTTTTTTAGCGGTCAGAATTGCGCCATCCTTCGTTGCTTTCCTTGCAAATAGTTGTCCATTATTCGCTGCGGAAAGCGCCTCGTCTGACACAATTCTGCCTCGCTAAAATTCTAAAGCGTTTTATCGCAGAATAGGTTAAACCTTCCCTAAGCCTTCGAGGAAAAAGAGGTTGACCGGCGGGGGCGGCAATGCTATTATATTCAGAGATGCCGCAAATACACCGGTACTTTCCAGGAGGTTTATTATGAGTGGAAAACGTGTCGTCCGTATCATTTTCGGGCTGATATTGCTTGTTGTTTTCGCTGTTTGTTCCTATATGAGTTTTATGGCCGCACCCAAGAGCATGGATATGAACAAGGCCCCGGCGGAGAGTGCCGCGCCGGTGGAGACCCCTGCGCCGTCTGCCGCCCCGGAGGAGAGTCCTGCCGTTTCTCAGGAGCCAGTGGAGAGCGAAGTGCCGGAGGAGACCCCGGAGCCGGTAAACAGTGACCTGCCGCAGATCGACATCACCAGCTGGGAATACATCCTGGCCAATCTGGACAATCCCATCGGCGAGTACACGCCCACCACCGAGACGCTGGAGGGCCAGCCTCTGGACACCCGCATTATTGAGCCCATGAAGGAGTTTGTGGCCGCCGCCAGAGCGGAGGGTCTGAGCGTATACCTGTCCTCCGGCTACCGGGACTACGCCACCCAGCAGTATCTGTATAACCGCAAGGTGGCCCAGTACGGCGAAGAAGTGGCCAAGACCATCGTCGCGCCTCCGGGCACCAGCGAGCATCAGACCGGCCTGGCCTGCGACATCACCGACCGCTATTACGAGTCCAAGGACCGCAGTCTGGAAAACACCGCCATGTACCAGTGGATGAGCCAGCACTGCCAGGAATACGGCTTTATCGTCCGCTACCCGGACGGCAAGGAGGATGTGACCGGGATCATCTATGAGCCCTGGCATTTCCGCTATGTGGGCGTGGAGGCCGCTACCTACATTATGGAGCACGGTCTCTGCCTGGAGGAGTTCCTTGACCTATACAAATAAAAAGGCATAACAAAAACGGTATCCAAATCGGATACCGTTTTTCTCTGCTTTATACCAATTTGATCTCCCGGCAGGTGTCCGGGCCGAACTCTTCCTCCATGGCGGCCTTGTAAGTGGGGAAATAGTCCGTGGGCATCAGG
The DNA here is from genome assembly GCA_946061515.1 of uncultured Clostridia bacterium. Lineage (GTDB taxonomy): Bacteria > Bacillota > Clostridia > Oscillospirales > Oscillospiraceae > Limivicinus. The sequence continues at coordinate 2,733 of CAMGRL010000012.1, read as the reverse complement.
GCCTGCACGCAGCCGGCAAAGCCTCCGCCGTGGACCCGCCAGGCGCCCCGGCCCTTCAGCAGCCGCTCGCTCCGGTCCAGGCCCTGGGCCAGTTTGGTGTCGCCGGTGGCGCTGGTGATGATGTTGTTCAGCAGTTTCTCCGAAGAGCGGCCGGACTCGTTCATCAGGCGCATATAGGTGTTGCCGTCGCCGGCCTTCAGCGCGTCGCGCATCTGGGGCACGCGCTCATTCTCGTCAAAGAAGTGCATGGCACGGCGGACAGGGCGGTTTGCCGGGTCCCAGCCCTTGCTCCGAAACTCCTCCGGGTCCACGTCGCCCAGAACGCCCTTGTCGAAGAGGTTGGCGATGTAGATCATATCCGAGGGGATGCGGGCATAAGAGGTGTCCAGCCCGGCGTGGCTGCCGCCGGTGTCGGTCAGGCACATGGTCAGCCCCATGGGGCCGAAGTCGGCCTGGATGGGCTCTATCTCATTGGTCTTGAAATCCACATAGATGGTGTGGCCCATGGCGCAGGTGAGCTGATCCATCAGGCCGCAGGGCTTGCCGAAATACTTGTTCTCCGCCTGTTGGGCGGCCCTGGCAATGACGATGGGCTCCAGCTTCCCGTCGTTGAAAAAGCTGTTGAGGATCTTTCCGATCAGCACGGCGAAGGCGGCGGAGGAGCTGAGCCCCGAGCCCGCGGGCAGGGTGCTTTTGATCTCCGCATTAAAACCGCCGATATTCAGGCCCAGTTCGTTAAACACTGCCACAAGACCCCTGACCAGCGCCTTGGGTGTGCCGAACTCGGTAGTGCGGATATTCTGGTGATTGATCCTGACCTCAAAGCTGTTGAAGCCCTGAGAATGGATACGGATGGTGCTGCTCCCGTTGGCCTCGCATACGGCGTGCAGACCAAGATCCACCGCGGAGGCGAGGATTCTGCCTTTCTGATGATCCGTGTGGTTGCCGGCAAGCTCCGTCCTGCCCGGCGTAAAAAATTCTTTCCTCATATTCCAGCCTCTTTCAATATTCCTACTTCTCCACTTTTATCAAGATAAACTAATTCGCGGATAAAGTCAATCGAAAAAAGCGCATATTTATCACTCTTCCGTCAAAAGATAAACAATAGTCACAAATTTCTTGCGTTCCCTTGCGGCAAAGCATATAATAGTGCCAAAGGGATCTCCCTTTTCTAATGATGGTTACAGGAGGCAGAGCATGAAAAGCGCTAACGGCATCAATCTGACCATGCTGTGCGATTTTTACGAGCTTACGATGGGCAACGGCTACTTTGTGAGCGGTATGCAGGATCGCATGACCTATTTTGACGTATTCTTCCGGGAGGTACCGGACGGCGGCGGCTTCGCCATTGCGGCAGGGCTGGAGCAGATCATCGACTATGTTCAGAATCTGCACTTTGACGAGGAGGATATTGCCTATCTCCGCGGCAGAGGCATCTTTGACGAGGAGTTCCTCGAATATTTGCGGAACTTCAAGTTTACCGGCGATATCTGGGCCGTGCCGGAGGGCACGCCTATCTTCCCCAGGGAACCGGTCTTTACTGTCCGCGCCCCGGCCATTCAGGCCCAGCTGCTGGAGACCTATCTGCTGCTGGAGTTTAACCACCAGAGCCTGATCGCCACCAAGGCCAACCGCATCTGCCGGGCGGCTGACGGCCGCGCCGTGCTGGAATTCGGTTCCCGCCGGGCCCAAGGCATCGCCGGCGCCGTGACCGGAGCCAGGGCCGCCTTTATCGGCGGCTGCGCAGGTACCGCCTGCACCGTTTCCGACCAGATCTACGGCGTTCCCGCCGCAGGGACCATGGCCCACTCCTGGGTACAGATGTTCGACACGGAGTACGACGCCTTTGTCACTTACTGCAAGGCCTATCCCACCAACGCGGTGCTGCTGGTGGACACCTTTAACACCCTGAAATCCGGCATCCCCAACGCTATCCGCGCCTTCAACGAGGTGCTCAAGCCCATGGGCATCACCAAGTGCGGCATCCGTCTTGACTCCGGCGATATGGCCTATCTGACCCAGAAGGCCCGGGTCATGCTGGACGAGGCGGGCTGGACGGACTGCACCATCACCGTCTCCAACTCGCTGGACGAGCGGCTCATCACCGAGCTGTTCCGCCAGGGTGCGAAGATCGACGCTTTCGGCGTGGGCGAGCGGCTCATCACCTCCAAGAGCGCGCCGGTGTTCGGTGGGGTCTACAAGCTCTGCGCCGTGGAGGACGGGGACGGAAACATTATCCCCAAAATCAAGGTCAGTGAAAACGTGGGCAAAATCACAAACCCCGGCTTTAAGAAATTCTACCGTTTCTACAACCGGGAGACCGGCATGGCCGAGGCGGACTACATCTGCATGCACGACGAGACCGTGGACGACAGCCAGCCGCTGGAGATCTGCGACCCCCAGGCCCGCTGGAAGCGCAAGACCATGGAGAACTTCCGGGCCTACGAGATGATGGTCCCCATCTTCCAAAACGGTGAGCTGGTGTACAAGCTGCCCACCCTTAAGGAGATCAAGACCTACTGCGCCTATCAGGTCAGCACCCTCTGGCCGGAGGTCAAGCGTTTTGACTACCCCCACCAGTACTATGTGGACCTGTCCCCCAAGCTCATGGCCCTGAAGGACAAGATGCTGTCCGACGCCGGGCACAAGGCGGAATAATCGAAAAACCAGCCTGAACAGGCCAATGCCGCTTAGTTAAGAGCTAGGCGGCATTGTTCTATTCAGGGGAAGAAG
>CAMGRL010000011.1 GCA_946061515.1 uncultured Clostridia bacterium | reverse complement strand
AATCACAAATTTGGCCATAATTGGCACCCCTCCCAAATGATACTCCTTGCTTTTGCCTTTGCTTTTCGCGCCGTGTGCTCACGGCAGCTTGATATCGCGCCAGTCGGATACGTCGCACTGGCCACACCAGTTATCGCCCACAGCCACCACCGTGCCGTCGGATTTCAGGCCCACCGTGTAACCACTGCCTGCGCTGATTGCCACAATATCCCGCCAGTCGGATACGTCGCACTGGCCGTCCCAGTTAGCGCCCACAGCCACCACCGTGCCGTCGGCCTTCAGACCTACCGTGTGATAATCTCCTGCGCTGATGGCCACAATATCCCGCCAGTCGGATACCTGGCACTGGCCGTACTCGTTATCGCCCACAGCCACCACCGTGCCGTCGGCCTTCAGACCTACCGTGTGATTACCGCCTGCGCTGATGGCCACAATATCCCGCCAGCCGGATACGTCGCACTGGCCATACCCGTTATAGCCTACAGCCACCACCGTGCCGTCGGCCTTCAGACCCACCGTGTGATTACCGCCTGCGCTGATGGCCACAATATCCCGCCAGTCGGATACCTCACACTGGCCGTACTTGTTATCGCCCACAGCCACCACCGTGCCGTCGGCCTTCAGACCCACCGTGTGAACATCGTTCGCGCTGATGGCCACAATATCCCGCCAGTCGGATACCTCACACTGGCCATACTTGTTATAGCCTACAGCCACCACCGTGCCGTCGGCCTTCAGACCTACCGTGTGAATCCATCCTGCGCTGACAGCCACAATATCCCGCCAGCCGGATACGTCGCACTGGCCATGCCCGTTAGAGCCCACAGCCACCGCCGTGCCGTCGGCCTTCAGACCTACCGTTTGACAATAGTCTGCGCTGATTGTCGACCAAACTCCGGATTCTTCCCAGGCCTCAAAGCATTTTTCACGGGCGTCTTTATAATTCCCGGCTTTGGCATAGGATAAGGCCGCCGCAGCGTAATCCCCGGAGGCATACAGTTCCTCTGCATTATTGTATTGCCTCATTGGGAGCAGGAGAAAAAGGAAAACCAGCGAAACCACAACGACGATGCCGGTCAGGATTGACGCGAAGGTTATCGTTTTCTTTCGCTTCCGTCTCTGTTCTTCTCTCTGGATTTCTATTATTTGATTTGCCGCCGCACGGCAGCTCTCTCTTTTTTCCGCCGAATCCAGATAGCCGTCCAGGACGTCAAAGGCCCTGGCCGCGTTGTTGAAATCGAAGGCGCTGACCGCTGCCTCCTGCAGTTCACAGGCCTTTTGATAGTCCCTGGCCAGGTCAAACTCATGGGCCTTTTCGCTGCACACGGTCTTTCGCGTGTTGGCGTCCTTATAAAATGTCAAAGGACTGAATGCCTTTTCCGCGTTTTCAAACTCCTCCTGGGTGACAGCGGCGGCCTGAAGGGCACATGCCTCCTGATACTTTTGCTCGCACGCCGGCTGCTCTGCCAGTGCTTCCTCGTTCCGCTTTTTTACCTGCTCCTCCGCCTCATCCAGAAAGGCGGCGTATTTTTCCTTCACCCGGTCAATTGCTTCGTTATCCCGCCGCTCTGCCTCGGATATCCGGCTTTCCAAAGTGCTCAGCAGCTCCTGCTTCAGCTTTTTGACCCGTTCCGCCGAAGGGCCGGAAGCAAATCTCTCTGCCCGGACAAAATCGTTTTCGCGGGAGAGATACGTCTCCTCCGCTTTCAGCTGCTCCCGGAACTGGGAGAGGGTGCTGTAATAGCATCGGTCGAACTGGAATTTTTCTTTGATTTCGTCGTGAGAAAGGAAGGAATTCACCGCGTATTTTTGAGCGGCGGCGTTTATTCGCGCCGTGTCCTCCGGGCAGGCGGCTATTTTATCTCCATCTGTTGGGGGATATTGCGCCAGGCGCTTTTCCACAAATGCCCTGTCGTCCGCGCACTGGTTCTTTGCCAGAAGCTGACCCAGATAGGCATCGGCGCAGCGGGCGTCCATGTCCAGCGCACGGTTAAAATACTTCGCAGCCTCCTGCCACTTGCTATCCTCCAGAGCCATATTGCCCCGGTCGATCATGGCCCGCACATTGGGGCCGCCGGAGACCGGCTGGGAGACGGTGACCGGCTCCGCCTGCTTCTCCTCTTTCCTGCCGCCCAAAATCTTCTCCACGCCCCGGAGCAGATCCTGCATGGCGCCCACCTTGCCCATGTCCTGAGCGGAGAGCTTGGCAAACTCCCTCGGCATGTCGTAGGCGTCAATATTCTTGTAACAGGGGATCAGGGTCTTTTTCTGGCCGGAGGCGATCAGCGCCAGAAAGCGGCTCCACTCGTTTTTCACCCAGACCGCGTTAAAATGCTCGTAGTCCGTGCCCACCGCCAGCATGAGCTTGGCGCTGTTCAGGGCCGCGAATATGTATGGCTCGTATTCCACGCCCAGCTTGTCCTCCAGGCTGATGCGGGAGAAGAACACCCGGTAGCCCTTTTCCGTCAGGGCCGTGTAGATATCCTGGGCGATGACGCTGTCCAGCGTCCGCTCGCCCTTGTCGTCGGTTTCCTTATAGCAGATAAAGACGTCGTAAGGCTCCTCGCGGGAGGACACCTGAATGATGCCCTTGCGCAGCTCCTCGATGACTCTGGCCTCCGCCCGGTACACGCTGCGGGCCACGGCGTCCGCGTTCTCGCAGGCCTGCTCAAAGTTCTCGTCGTCCAGCACGCTGTCAAAGGAGGAACGGTGGCAGGTGGGGATCTTCTTGCCGGTGGCCGGATCGTCCACGTACTCGATGCCGTATTTGCACAGCACCAGCCCCCAGTAGGCCTCGGCCTCCTCCGGAAAGTCCGCCACAATGCTCTCGAACACACCGGCCGCCTTGTCAAACTCGCAGCCGCGCAGCAGCCGCCCGGCCCTGCCGAACAGGGTCAGCTTCTTTTCGTTGTCCGCCGTGGGGATGGTCTGCCGGCTGCCGCAGTATTCGCACTCCGCAACCGTCAGCCCCTCTTTGATCTCCAAGTCTCCGCCGCACATCTTGCATTTTATAACTGCCATATCTTCTCTCTCCACTCCCCTGTATTTTTACCGGTCTTTCGGATCTCCATGTTGTCCAGAGCAAACTCCATACTCAGCTGCATAATCTCGTTGCGGGTCCGCCCTGTCTCCTCCGCCACGGCATCAATATCCCGCAGCATGTCCTTCGGCAGACGCATGGAGATCACGGAGGACTCTCCGCTGTATTTTTTCGGTGTAATCTGTAATTTCGGTTTTTCCATTGGCATTCACTCCCATTTATTTCATTGTACTACAAATGTATTTTGTGTCAAGAAAAAAATGAAGAAAAGCAAATAAAAAACGGGAAAAGCACCCAGAGTAAAAACGACCCATACCGGCAGAATGAAAAAGCATTCCTGCACAGTATAGGTCGTTGTACTTATAAAATTGAGTTGCGAAAGCACACAGCGCGGAAAACTGATTACTTGAGCAGCTTTTCAATTTCGCTCTCGCCGTAAAGGGTCACTCCGGCGGCGCGGAGCTTTTCGGCGGCTACGCCGTCGCCGGGGATGACTGTGCCGGTGAAGCTGCCGTCATAGATTCTCCCGCTGCCGCAGGAGGGGCTGCGCTCCTTCATCAGGGCGGTTTTGCAGCCAAAGCGCCGGGCCAGGGCCAGGGCGGTCTCCGCGCCCTTGTCAAATTCCGCCGTCACGTCCCGGCCGCTTTTGCCGATGACGATGCCGTGAAGCCGCTCGCTGGGCTCCCTGGGAATGGGCAGACCGCCCGCCGTCTCGGGACAGACGGGCACCAGAGCATATTTTTCCCCCAGACGGGCCAGAATCTCCGGCGGCAGGGCGTTGTTCCCGCCGCTGTATTTGCAGTTTTTGCCTAAAAAACAGGCGCTGATCAGCAGTCTCTCCATGCCGCTACCTCATACTGATGCCAAGCAAGGCGCCGCAGATACCGCCGATGATGTGGGTGAGCTGGGAGATGTTGTCCCTCAGCACCACGCCGTCCACAATCTCGCCGCCGATGTACAGCACCAGCACCAATATCAGGGTGATGGGGATGCAGCCGTTTTTCATGCCGCCCAGAGAGGACATGACGATCATCATAAACACGATGCCCGAGGCCCCCAGCAGCGCCGTGCCGGGGAAGAACAGCCACTGCACCAGACCGGACACCAGAGCGGTGAGGAGAATGGCAAACAGAAGATTGCGGCTGCCGTACTTCTCCTCCAGGGGAGGGCCGATGACCAGAATCATCATCATGTTGCCGATGTAGTGGGCGTAGCTGCTGTGTCCCAGCACATGGAGGAAAAAGCGGGGGTAGGTAAAAAAGTCCGCCAGTGACGAACGGTATACGCTGAAAAACTTCGTGGTGGTCCAGCCGCCGGTGGCAAAGCCCAGCAGCAGCGCCCCCAGGGACAGCAGCGCAAAAGTCAGCACCACCGGGGAATTGTACTGGAGCTTGACCACAAATTTCTTCATGTCTCCACCCCGCATCCGGCAAGGGCCGTCTCGTAAAAACCGGCGGTGCGCTCATCAAAGCAGACCATGCGCACACGCTGGATTTCTTTGTGCTCCGCTAAAAAGGCGGCGATGGCGTCGATGGCGATGACCGAGGCCTTCTCCAGCGGAAAATGGTACACGCCGGTGCTGATGGAGGGAAAATCCACGGTTTTGCAGCCGTACTCCGCCGCCAGCTCCAGACAGGAGCGGTAGCAGGAGCGCAGAAGCTCCGCCTCGCCCCGGCTGCCGCCGTGCCAGACGGGGCCGGGGGTGTGGATAACATATTTTGCGGGCAGCTTATAGCCCTTTGTGATCTTGGCCTTGCCGGTCTCGCAGCCGTTCAGGCCCCGGCACTCGGCCAGAAGCTCCGGCCCTGCGGCCCGGTGGATGGCGCCGTCCACGCCGCCGCCACCCAGAAGAGAGCAGTTGGCCGCGTTGACAATGGCGTCCACGCTTTGTTTGGTGATGTCGCCCCGGATGATCTGGATCCTTCCCGCCATGGTTCAGCCTTCCATTTCTATCTGAATCTGTCCGTCAGCTGCGGACAGATCAATATGCCTGACGTTCTCGCCCCGCTTTTCGATGATCCGGGCGGCCAGGACGTCCTCAATGTCCTTCTGGATGACCCTGCGTAGATTTCTGGCCCCGTAGGTGACGGAGTAGGCCTTCTGCACCAGATAGTCGATCAGGCTGCCCTGCCAGGTCAGTTCTATACCCCGCTGGGCCAGAACGTCCCGTACCTCGCCCAGCATCAGCCCGGCGATGGCGCGGAAATTGTCCTCCGTCAGCTGGTTGAAGCAGATGACCTCATCCACGCGGTTGATAAACTCAGGGCGGAGAAATTCGTTCAGCGCCTTCATGGTGCGCTCCCGGCTCATATCGCTGAGGGAGCCGCCGAAGCCCACGCTGCCGGACTTGTTGTTGCTGCCGGCGTTGGTGGTCATGATAATGATGGTGTTTTCAAAGTTGACGGTCCTGCCCTGGGCGTCGGTGATGCGCCCGTCGTCCAGAATCTGGAGCAGGATGTTCATCACGTCCGGGTGGGCCTTCTCGATCTCGTCGAAGAGCACCACGCTGTAGGGCTTGCGGCGGATCTTCTCGGTGAGCTGGCCCGCCTCGTCATAGCCCACATAGCCCGGGGGAGAGCCGATGATGCGGGAGACGGAGAACTTCTCCATAAATTCAGACATATCCAGACGGATCAGGGACTCGGGGCTGTCGAACATGTCGGCAGCCAGGCGCTTGACCAGCTCCGTCTTGCCCACGCCGGTGCCGCCCACGAAGATGAAGCTTACCGGCTTGCGCTTGACCTGCAGGCCCACACGGCTGCGGCGGATGGCGGCGCAGACCGCGTCCACGGCCTGATCCTGGCCCACAATGTGCTCCTTCAGCCGCGCATCCAGCTTTGCCAGCCGCTCGAACTCATCCTCCCGGATGGTGGAGGCGGGGATCTTGGTCCAAAGCTCGATGATCCGGGCCATATTGTCCACGGTCAGCTTGGGCCGGCCGGCGTTTTTCAGCTCTGCCAGCTCCTGCTCCAGCTGCATCTCCTTGCTGCGGAGCTGGGCAATGCGGGCGTAGCGCTGGTCCAGCATCTCGTCGGTGAGGGGCTGGCCCCCCGGCGCGTCGGCGGACATGAGGGCCTCCCGCTCAAAGCGGATGTTTTCCAGATCCCGCTGGGCCAGCATACGGCGGTTGATGCCCTCGTCCTTCAGATTCACGTCGGAGCAGGCCTCGTCGATCAGGTCAATGGCCTTGTCGGGCAGGAAGCGGTCGGTAATGTAGCGCTCGCTCATCAGCACGGCCTGGCGGCACATCTCGTCGGAGATCTCCACGCCGTGGTAGTCCTCATAATAGTGGGACACGCCCCGGATGATCTTGATGCTGTCCTCAATGGAGGGCTCCGTCACCGTCACGGGCTGGAAACGGCGCTCCAGGGCGGAGTCCTTTTCGATGTGCTTGCGGTACTCGGTAAAGGTGGTGGCGCCGATGACCTGAATCTCGCCCCGGGAGAGGGCGGGTTTCAGGATGTTGGCGGCGTTCATGCTGCCCTCGGCGTCGCCCGCGCCAACGATATTGTGGACCTCGTCGATCACAAGGATGATGTTGCCCTGCTTGCGGATCTCCTCGATCAGACCCTTCATGCGGCTTTCAAACTGGCCGCGGAACTGGGTCCCGGCTACAAGGGCGGTCAGATCCAGCAGAAAGACCTGCTTATCCTGGAGCTTGTAGGGCACGCTGCCCATGGCGATGCGCTGGGCCAGGCCCTCGGCGATGGCGGTTTTGCCCACGCCGGGCTCGCCGATGAGGCAGGGGTTATTCTTCTGGCGGCGGTTCAGGATCTGGATCACCCGCTCCAGCTCCTCCTCCCGGCCGATCATGGCGTCCAGCTTGCCCTCCCGGGCCCGCTGGGTCAGGTCGATGCAGTAATTGTCCAGAAACTTGTGCTTGCCGCCCTTGGAGGGCTCCTTCTGCTCGTTTCTGGGCCGCTCATTGCCGCCGTTATTCTGGTTTTGGTTGTTGTTGGGCGCGGCGGGGCCGCCGAAGAGCCGGTTCAGGAAGGGGAAGGTGGCGGTCTTGCCGTCGTCCTCGTCGCTGTCCTCGTCGCCGTCCACGGCCATCAGATCCTCCGCCCCGCTCAGGGCGTTCATCATGTCGCCGGACAGGGCCTCCAGATCCTCGTCGGAGATGCCCATCTTCTCTATGACGTCGTCCACGGGCTTGATATGAAGCTCCCGGGCGCACTTCAGGCACAGACCCTCGTTCTTGGCCTGGCCCGCTTCAATCTTGGTGATGAATACTACCGCTACATTCTTTCCGCAGCGGGAACACATTGTAGGCTGCATTTAACCCTCCTCAGGTGTCTGTATCACATCAGTCCCTTGGTAATAAAATCAAAGGACAGGAAAAATCTTGCCAGTGTGGTGCTTTCGATGGTGTTCTTGCCGATGATCAGGCCCAGGAAGCTGAGCAGCCAGCTCAAAAGCACACAGTACAGAAAACCGCGCACGAAGCCCAGCACCGTGCCGCCGATCTCATCCAGATTTTCCATATTGGGCAATCGGAAGGACAGGTTGCCGATGTTGGCCACGGCCACAAGGAAGATCAGAATCAGCAGAAAGGCCAGCAGCAGGCCGCCCACATAGGTGATGGTGTCGCACAGGACGCTCACCACCGCGTCGGTCATGTCAACGCCGTTTTCGTCGGCCACCTGCACCGCCTTGTCGGCCAGCTCCTCGGCCCGGCGCTCAGAAAAGCCTACAACGCCCATGCACTCATAGGCATAGTCGTAGCGCAGGGAGGGGTCCTCAGTGAGAATGTCGTTCAGAGACCGGTCACTTTCGCCATAGCCCAGGGTCTCAAGCACATCCTCCCGGGTCTGCTGGGAGTCGATATAGCCGCTGACGAAAGGCTCCAGCGCCGGGATGACCTCCCCGGCGTAGGCCGAGGACAGCAGACTGCCGCCAAACAGGGCGATGATGATGGCCAAAATTCCCGCGACGCCGCCTACCAGACCCCGCTTATAGCCGGTCCAGGTACAAAGAGCGATGATGACAAGAAGCACGATATCAATAATCAATTTCATAGCTGATCATTCCTTAGTATGTATTCGCCGGAACCCCGGCGCAACAATCTTTTGGGTCATTATAGCACGAATTTGTGAACAAATATATATCTTAATTAATGGTAAAGTCTGAAGTTAAATTAATTAATTTAGGAACATCTCACCCACGCTGCCCTCATACCAGACCCGGTTCAGGTACAGGCCCTGGGGCGGCATGGTGGGGCCGGTAAGCCGCCGGTCGCCTTTTTCCAGCAGCAGCGGGATCTCCTCCGGCAGGAGCTTGCCGTAAGAGGCGTAGACCATGGTGCCCACCATGGCCCGGCACATGTTGTAGAGAAAGCCGTTGGCGCAGATGGAGACGGTGATGATGTCCCCCTCTTTTTCCGCCCGGCACCAGTACACGGTGCGCACGGTGGTCTTGGTCTGGGTACCCTCGCTGCGGACGGCCTTGAAATCGTGGGTGCCCTCAAAGGCTTTGGCCGCCGCCTGCATCAGCTCCATGTCCAGATGCTGTGGGTAAAAGCAGACCCGCTTTTCCAGGAAAGGGTCCCGGATATTACTATTGTGTATTTTATAGATATATTCTTTTTTTATACAGGAGCCGATGGCGTTGAAATCCTCGGGCGCCTCCGCCGCGGCCACCACGGCGATGTCCCCCGGAAGCCGGGAGTTGATGGCCAGGGGCAGCCGGTCCAAGGGGATGCGGCAGTCGCTTTTAAAGTTGGCGCAATAGCGCAGGGCGTGAACCCCCGCGTCGGTACGGCCGCAGCCCACCAGCTTTACCGGGTGGCCGCAGACCTTTTCCAGGGCTTCCTCCATGGTCTGACAGACGGTGATGTCGTTTTTCTGCACCTGCCAGCCGTGGTAGCGGCTGCCGTCGTATTTCAGTCTCAGGGCGATATTTCTCATAATCCGAATTTTCTCAGTACGATGATCCCCGCCAGGAAGAGGGCGGAGACGGCCAGCGCCGCGTAGTCTATGCCCGCAAATTTCATCTGCTTCATGCGGGTGCGGCCCTCGCCGCCGTGGTAGCAGCGGCTCTCCATGGCGATGGCCAGCTCGTCGGCCCGGCGGAAAGCGGAGACGAAAAGGGGCACCAGAATGGGCAGCAGGGCCTTGGCCCGGCTGACCAGACTGCCGGTCTCAAAATCCGCGCCTCTGGCCTTCTGGGCAGACATGATTTTGTCCGTCTCCTCAATCAGCGTAGGGATGAAGCGCAGGGCCATGCTCATCATGATGGTCATCTCGTGCACCGGGACCTTGATGACTTTCAGGGGGCTCATCAGCAGCTCCAGCCCGTCGGTCAGGGCGATGGGGCTGGTGGTGTAGGTCAGCAGGAAGGTGCCGCAGATCAGCAGAACGATGCGCAGAACCATCTGCACCGCCCGGGCGATGCCCTCCCAGGTGATGATCCAGCCGGGGATGATGGGGGTGCCGTCAGTGTAGAAAATGTTCAGCAGGGCGGTGAGGGCGATGATAAAGATCATGGGCTTTAAACCCTTGAAAATCACCTTGGGTTTCAGCTTGGACAGGGCCATGCAGCCCAGAGAGGCCAGCAGCACGGCGGCGTAGCCCACCCAGCCCTTGGCCTGGAACAGTGCGACAATATACAGCAGCACCGCGATCAGCTTGGTGCGGGGGTCCAGCCGGTGGATGACGGTGTTTCCCGGGAAATATTGGCCCAGCGTGATGTCTTTCAGCATTTGCCCGCCTCCTTTGCCCGAATTACGGCGGCTTTCAGCTGCTCGTGGGTGTAGATGGAGCCCTCCAGTTGGACGCCCCGTTTCCGCAGCGCTACGGCGATGGCGGCGGCGTGGGGGATGCTCAGCCCGATGGCGCTCAGCTCCTCAGGCTTTGAAAACACCTGCTCCGGCGTGCCGTCCATGACGATGCTGCCGTGGTCAAAGACCACGATGCGGTCGGCCAGGCGGGCCGCGTCGTCCATATTGTGGCTGACGATGATGACTGTGGATCCGGTTTTTTCCCGGTAGGCGCAGATATTGTCCAGAATCTGCCGGCAGCCGGCGGGGTCAAGGCCGGCGGTGGGCTCGTCCAGGATCAGCACCCCGGGGCGCATGGCGATGACGCCGGCGATGGCGATGCGGCGCTTCTGTCCGCCGGACAGCTCCAGCGGGGACTTTTCAAACAGCTCCTCGTCCACGCCCACAAAGCCCGCGGCCTCCCGGACCCGCTCGTCCACTTCCGCTTCGCTGAGCTTCATGTTCTTGGGGCCAAAGGCGATGTCCTTGTATACCGTCTCCTCAAAGAGCTGGTACTCCGGGTACTGAAACACCAGACCCACCTGCCACTTTACGTCCCGGCGGGTATACTTGTCGGTGTTGATGTCCTTCCCGTCCACAAAGATCTTGCCCGAAGAGGGTGCCAGCAGCCCGTTCAGGTGCTGGATAAAGGTGGACTTGCCCGAACCGGTGTGGCCGATCAGGCCCACCAGCTGGCCCTGGGGAATGGTGATGTTGATATGCTCAATGGCGGCTTTTTCAAAAGGAGTGCCTGCGCTGTAAACGTGGCTCAGATCCTCCACCCGTATCTCTGACATGCTATTTCTCTCCGATAAATCAGCGTATTTCCGGCTCATGCCCGGATGGCGGCGGCCACTGCGTCGGCGCAGAGCTCCGTATCCAATATATCCAGGGGCAGATCGAAGCCCTCCCGGTTCAGGTCAAACAGAAGTCTTGTGGTCTCCGGAACGGTCAGACCCTCGCTCTCCATCAGTTCCACCTGAGAGAACACCCGGGCGGGGCTGCCGTCGGAGACGATATGGCCGTTGGACATGACCACCAGCCGGTCCGCCCCCACGCACTCGTCCATATGGTGGGTGATGAGCACCACGGTCATGCCCTTTTCCCGGCACAGCCGGGAGATAGTGCTGATGACCTCCCTGCGCCCCATGGGGTCCAGCATGGCGGTGGGCTCGTCCAGCACGATGATCTTCGGCTCCATGGCGATGACGCCGGCAATGGCCACGCGCTGCTTCTGCCCGCCGGAGAGCAGGTGAGGGGCGTGCTCCCGATATTCGTACATGCCCACCTGCTTCAAGGCCGCGTCCACCCGCTGCCGGATCTCCGTAGGGGGGACGCCCAGATTCTCCGGGGCGAAGGCCACGTCGTCCTCCACCACATTGGCAACGATCTGGTTGTCCGGGTTCTGAAACACCATGCCCACGCTGCGGCGGATGTCGATAAGCCGCTCCTCGTCGGCGGTGTCGATGCCGTTTACGGTGACCTTGCCCTCGCTGGGCACCAAAATGGCGTTCATGTGCTTGGCCAGGGTGGATTTGCCGGAGCCGTTATGCCCCAGCACCGCCACAAAGCTGCCCTCTTCTATCTCCAAATCGATCCCGCAGAGACTCTCCGTCTCATCGCCGGGATAGGTGAAATGTACGTTTTCAAAGCGGATTACTGCACTCAATTTTGTGTTTCCTTTCTCAGCTTTCCCACCTGCACGATGCTCCGCAGGGCAGAACCAGCCCGCTGTCTGTCACCGGCAGGCCCAGCTCCCGGCTCTCGGAGCGGCCGCCGAATTTTTTCGTGAATATGCTCTCCGTCACATAGCTGAGCACCGAGGCGGAAAGACCGGTGGTGTAGGAGTTAATCAGCACGAAAAGGGGATCGTCCGACAGCACCCCGGCGCAGAGGGACACAAAGGGCCAGAGATTCTGCTCCAGCTTCCACACCTCGCCCCCCGGGCCCCGCCCGTAGGAGGGAGGGTCCATGATGATGGCGTCATAGCGGCGGCCCCGGCGGATCTCCCGCTCCACAAATTTGGCGCAGTCGTCCACGATCCAGCGGATGGGCGCGTCAGAGAGGCCGGAGGAGGCGGCGTTTTCCTTGCCCCAGGCCACCATGCCCTTGGCCGCGTCCACATGGCAGACCTGGGCCCCGGCCTTGGCGCAGGCCACGGTGGCGGCGCCGGTGTAGGCAAAAAGGTTCAGCACATTGATGGGCCGGCCCGCGGCGCGGATCTTCCCCATGGCCCAGTCCCAGTTGGCGGCCTGCTCGGGGAAAAGCCCGGTGTGCTTGAAGTTCATGGGCTTTACGTTAAAGGTGAGCTCCCCGTAGCGGATCTGCCAGTTGGCGGGCAGCCGACCCTTGTCCCAGCTGCCTCCGCCGCTCTCGCTGCGGCGGTATCGGGCGTCCCTGTCGTTCCAGTGGGGATTTTTCCTGGGCGTGTCCCATATCGCCTGGGGATCCGGGCGCACCAGATAGTATTTTCCCCAGCGTTCCAGCTTTTCACCCCCGGAACAGTCCAGAAGCTCAAAATCCTGCCATTTATCTGCAATCCACATAAGCTGACCTCTACAATTTCTCCATGTTAACATATTAAGACATGATATTTTATCACTAAAAGCACCAGTGGTCAACAAAAAAAGCAGAACTTCCGGCCTGTGCGGAAGTTCTGCTTTTTGTGGGAAAATAGTATTATTTCTTTCGTATATCCAGATCGCCGCTGGTGGTGTCCACGTTGATGCTGAACATGGCGTGGTCGCCGTAGACCCCTCTCAGGCCGGGAAAATCGCTGTCCAGACCGCCGGAAACGCTGTCATAATCCAGTTCAAAGCCCACATCTCCGGGGAGGTACACCGTGACGTTTCCCGAGGTACTGTCTGCCTCAATGTCCCCGGGGCAGCCGGTAAAGCGCAGCTCCATGTTTCCGGAGACGGTGTCCGTCTCCACCGCGCAGCCCTCCGGCAGCCCGTCCGCCCGCATACCGCCGCTGGTGGAGGAATAGCAGAGCTTTTCCATGCGGCCTTCAATTTCGGCCTCGCCGGACACGGTGCTGATATACAGCTGCTCACAGTTCAGCCCACGGGCCTGTACGCCGCCGGACACGCTGTCGAAATTGACTTCTCCGCTGACCGTCAGGGCGTTCAGCGTAAGCTCCGAGGAGGTCACGTCCACTTCCAGCCCTTCCAGACAGAGGCTTTCCGGGATCAGCACCGTCAGGGACTTTGACTGCATATTGCAGGTTCCCGGCGCGCAGTAGCGCAGGCGGAGCACGCCCTTATCCAGCTTCCAGCGCAGCTTTTCGTTTTCATCAAGGGCACGGGAGGCGTTTTCCGAAACCTTTATCTCATCCCCGTCATAAGCGGAGAGCTCCACGCTGCCCGCGATCCAGCCGATGTCCAGCCGCTCAACGGCCGCCGCGGAAAAGCTTGCCTCGCCCTCAGCGCAGACGGTATAGCCGCTGCTGCCGCCGAACGTACCATCGGCAACGCTGAGGCCAGAACCAAAATTCAAATCTCCGGCGTCTATGGAAAAGTCCCCGTTCCGGATCATCTGCCGGATATCCGCGCCGTTGGCTATGGCAAGGCCGCAGAGGACAAGGCCGGCCAGAACCAGCGCGCAGGCTGTAAGGACAATAATACGCGTGCTTTTTTTCATGTTTCAGCCCTCCTTTTTGATGAACAGCTTCTTGATCTGCCGCCAGAGCCACTTTCCGCCTTTGACCGCAGCCCGGCCCAGGGCCACCGCCAGCAGCCCGGTAAGCAGGCATAGGCCGATGCAGATCAGCACAAGGCCCAGCATCAGGAGACTGGATATTTTTAAGTATCCGAAGATGGCCCCCAGGACCATCGCCACCGCGGAGACCCCCACGGCCACGGCCACAGCCAACACTGACAGGATCAGCGCCCAGATCACCACAAAAACGCTGAGAACTACGGCAGCCGCAGCGATCAGCAGCGGCAGCCACACCGGGGAGCCCAGCACGATCAGCGTGATGCTCAGGGCCGTCCAGCCCCCGGATGGGCGCACGCGGCTTTTCACCAGCTTGGGCAGGGGCTGCTCGGCCAGGATCTCCCGGGCGATCTGCTCCGGGTCCCCCAGATGAGCGGAGACCTCCTCCTCGCTCATGCCCTCCTCCATCATGTCGCTGAAAAGCTCCTCATAATAGCCAATGTTCCGTTCCCGCTCCTCCGGTGGCAGCAGGTCCAGACGACTGCGCAGGATGCGCAGAAACCCAGACTTGCTCATGTTCAAGTCCCCCCTTTGATAAATTCATACATGGCGGCGATCTCTCCCCAATCGGCCACAAAATCCCGGAGCTGCTGCCGGCCCTTGGGCGTGATGTGGTAAATTTTCCGCAGCCGCCCGTTGTGCTCCACCGAATACACGCTCAGGCTCCCCGCGCTCTCCAGGCGGCGCAGGATGGGGTAAAGGGTGGACTCTGTCACGCTGACGCAGGCGGACATGTCCTTGACGATCTTGTAGCCGTAGGAATCCTCCCGGGCCAGTGCCGCCAGAACGCAGATCTCCAAAAAGCCCCGCCGCATCTGGGCGTCCAGCATTTCACATACCACCTTTCGCATAATACTATACAATGCATAGTATACTTTGTCAATGGGCGGACAGCGTTTTTTTGAAAAAAGCTTTGTTCTGACTTCTTTTGTCGAAGCCCTTGACCGGGGCTTTTTAATGTATTATGTTAACCGTGGAGGTGGTGACACAATGTGGAAGAAGTTTACGTTAGGGGCCTTTGCCCTGCTGCTGGGGCTGCTGGCCAACACGCACATGGTCTGCCGGGTCAGCATCAACGGTCGGACGGCGGAGGGCAGCTACTCCCCCTGGGCCCACGACCGGGGGCTGCTGGCGGCGGTGAAGGCGGCGGACGAGATCACGGCGGGGGAGCCTGCGCTTCCTGTGGTCAGGACGAGTTACGGATTGTCTCTGCGCCCGGCGGAGGGCAGTGCGGCGGAGCTCAGCGGCGCGGTGCTGGATTCGACAAGGGGCATTGAGCTGCTGGACGCGGTGTATGTCAACAGCGTGCCCCTGGGCAAGGTGGAGGATGGAGAGCGGCTGATGGCAAAGCTGCGGGGCTACCTGCTTTACACCATGCCCACATCGGCGGTCAGCGGCACATTCTCGGAGGAGCTGTCGGTCCGGAGGGTGTACACCCGGGCCGGGGCGGAGGCCGGTTATGACGACATGATCCTGCTGGTTTCCGGTATGGCGCCCGCCATTTACACCGACCCGGAGGGCAACCGGGTCCCGGGCTGAAAAGTCTCTTCCGGGAGCGGGGAGGGCAATCCACTGTCCTCCCCGGCGAGCGGGCTGTCGTTGCCAGAGAAAGGCGGCCCGCAATTTCCGCAGCTGCGCCGCTTTGTGGGCCTGTCGTGATGCATGCACGCAAACGGCAATTGCGGCAAGGTGTAAGCGAAGAATCCCGTGAACAGAACGCCAAGCGTAACCATACGGGATCCTTCGCTTCGATCAGGATGACAGCAATTTTTTGCACGGCAGGCGGGCGGCCACGCAGGGCCGCCCCTACGGCCCCACTAAAAAAGGTGTTGTAGGGGCCGCCCTGTGTGGCGGCCCGCACGAAGGCTCCCCATTAGGGGGAGGCTTGAAGGCAAAAAAACATGACCACCCGGGTGGGGTGGTCATGTCTGAGGTTTTAACGGAACAAGCCCTTGAGGGAGCCGAATATCCTGTCGATCAGGCGGATCACGGCGGAAATGATGTTTGCGGGCTTGTCGGGCTGTTCGGGCTGCTGGGGCTCGGCGGGCTTCTCAGGCTCCTCGGGCTGTTCAGGCTCGGTGGGAATCGCTTCCGCGCTGAGGCTGACGGTGGAGGAATCACCGTAGGCCACGGTCACGTCCGCTGCCTGATCCTTCAGCTCATAGCCATCGGGAACCAGATTCTGGGCAGCGGCTTCGATCTCCGCTGCGGTGAAGGTGGCGGACTCGCCCACAACACCGTTTTTGGTGAGGGTGGCGGTCTGGCCGTTGACCTCAACAGTCAGGGTGGCGTCGGCGTACTGGATTTCAGGCTCTTCGGGCTCAAGCTCATAACCCAGGCTGACCAGAGCGGGGATCAGATCCTCTTCGGTCAGCTCACCCAGCGCAGCGCCGGGATCGTCGCAGATCTTCAGCTTGGTGATGGACAGGATGCCGCTGCCGGTGTTGGTGATGGTGATGGTCTGCTCATCGGAAGTTCCCTTATTCAGCACTGTGTAGAACATATCGGTGCTGGTGCTGATGGACTTAGACTCATTGTTGATGGTGTAAGTGGTTGCCGCATTGAGGGCCTTCAGGCCGATCTGAACCTCACGGGCCGTGGTGATCTTCAGAACAAGGGCCTGATTGGGCTGGAGATAAATCTCGTTCTTCGGGCCGTTGGTCAAAAGGTCGTTCACATTTTCCTGCGTGTACTTATCGGAGGATGCAACGACAGCAACCGTTGTATCAGTCGGAAGGGCTGCATTGACCTGACCGGAGCCGTCAGGTGTTACGCTCAAGCCGCAAAGAACCTGGTCACGCAGCTCGATGAATGTGGGATTGTCTTCCTTATCGGTCGTATAGAAAGCGGGCTCGGTTGCCAGCGTGCCATAGACGCGGAAGCCGTCAAGGTTTACTGTGCCGTCCACAACGGAAAGTTTGACAACGTAGTTTCCATGTGCCAGGTTATCCACGCTGAACACAGGGACGTTGTATGCGGTGACTTCCTGCCCGGTGGTGGCACCGGTGCTGCCATTCTGCATGGCGGTGACCACACGGGCCAGTTTGACCAGGCTGCCGCTTTCTGTGGTAATCATAACAGCCAGCGTACCGGAAGCAGATGTGTTGTTGGTGTAGATGTCCACACCGGTGCCGGTGAAGCTGAAGCTTGGTGTTCCGCTGTCCTTGGTAAGGCTGACCTGCGTACCGTTGGAGGGGCCGTTTTGCTCATTAAAGTACTTTGCGTCATAGCCGTACTCATCCTTGCTCTCGCCGCCGGCATAGAGAGCCTGATTGCCGCTTCCCTTACTTTCGCCGGAAACGGCGAAGCCTTCCTCGTAGTACACGGTGGTGGCGGGGTAGATGTAAATCTGGTGAGTAACAGAGCCGGTGGAATCCGTCAGGGTCAACTGGAGCGTCTCAACTCCCTTCAGTGTCTGGGTGGGCGTATAGGTCACGCCATCTCCTACAGTGGCAGCGGCAGTGCCGTACTGAGCGCCGGAAACGCTTGCGGAAGTCCAGTCACCGCTGATACCCAGATCGGTTTTGGTGATCGTCAGCGGCAAGCCGAAGTCGACAACAAAGGAATGAGCATTGTTGAAAGTATAGTACAGCGTTACTTCCTTGCCATCTTCACTGCGTACAACCTCTACACAAGTATAATCGCTGTAACGGTACTGTGCGCCAATGGCGGGCATGGTGGACAGGTCCGCGGAAACGGTCTGGGTCTTGCCCTTAAGGTTGGTCACGGAGCCGTTGACCAAGTTGCCCTTCCAGGAGTCAGCCAAGCCGATGTCCTCGTTGAACAGGGTGCCGGATTTCACGGCGATGTTATAGCTGTAGAACTCCTGGTTGGCGGTCTGGTCAATGTAGTGGACAGCCAGGGAGTCCTCGGTAACCTTGGCGCGGACGTAGAACGTCACTTTCATGCCTTGCTGACGGTAAATTTCCAATCCGCTTACAATCGGCTCACCACCGATGCTACAGGTAAATGCTCCGGAAATACTGGTGTAAGTACCAAGGCCGCTGTTATCCAAGTCCTCCTGAGTCGCAACCCATGCGACAACCTCAGTACCATTATATGAATAACTGGTATTGCCCGCTGCGGTACTTGCAAGAACTGTAGAGGGACTATCGCTGGTGGGCGTCACTGTGATCATGTAAACTTCATAGTCCGCCGTTTCCACACCGCGGATCATGCCCAGCGTACGATAATAGTAGTTGTCTTTCATGTTCTGGGTATCACAGTGGAAGCCGAGGGAATTTTCTGTCGGGAAAGAAGACGGCGTCTCCTCGCCAGATTCATATTTCACAGTGTAGTCAACCAGAACGTACCTTGTTCCCAGATAATTCAATTCGCTCCAGTTATCCTTCTTGGGGCCCCAGTCAACCACCTGTGTGGTAATCTCTTCGGTAACATCCGTCCGCTGAAGATAATAGGCCACGATCTGATCGCCGGATTCCACATTGGTCCAGGTCTTACCGTCAGAGGAGTAGGCCCAAGAGCCGTTCCAGTAACGGATGTAGGTGAAATCCGTGCCGGAGGTCGTCTTGTCAACGCCAGAATCGGTAGTCTGCTTATTGTCGCTGGCAAGACGAGTGCCTTTCCAGAAAACCATAGTGTTGCCACCCTGTTTGCCGGAAGAAGGAACAAGAGTGGAAATGTCCACACCGTTCTCACTGTACACGCCGGCAGTGCTGGCCGCAATGGTCATTGAGGTGGCTTCATTTGCCGTGACTTGCTGGTTGGTGATCCAGAACTCAACCGTCAGCGGGGTGACCTTGCTCAGATCCTCTTTGGCAACTTTAATGGTATAGATGGTGTTTCCAACAGTAACCTGCGTCTCGCCTTCGGCAACGCCGGTTACAGTCATAATACCGTTATCTACACTGACCTGGGCAATAGAGGTATCCAGCTTTGTGGCATCAAGTTCACCGCTGACAGTTACCTCAGTCTCCTGATCGACGGTAGCGTTGATGGTTTTCTGCTTATAATTAACAATGATCTTATAAGTAGTTTCGCCGACTTTTACATAGGTCGTGCCGGGGTTGACGCCTGTGAAAGTGATCGTCGTGGAGGCGGGGGAACCAGCAGATGTTGATTTAGTGTAAACTGTGATGTTGGGGGTATCGGAAGTAGAGTCTGTTTTCTGAGTGCCGATTTGGGTCACGTTGCTGGTGCTGCTGGTAGTGGAGTAGCCCCAAGTGTAGGTATAAGTATACCAAAATAAAAATCCTTCACTACTTCTCTTTGCGTATACAGGATAGTAATTGACATCGTCAGCCTTGTAGTAATAGCCGCTGACCGCAGTCCAGTCGCTTTTGTCGCCGGAAATCAGATTATTGCAGCTGACGGAAGCCTTGTCATATTTCGTGGAAGCTTCAACGGGATCAACACCGTCCACATCAACAGTAGCAATGTTGGTATCCAAGTTTGTCCGGTCAACGTTTCCTTTGTTGTTGACGTTCTCCTGGTTTTCGTGCGTCGTATCGCCCACTTCGAGTACGATCTCTTTATTCCACGCCGGATCAACGGAGGTACCGGCGGCGGCGACAGTGACTTCCGTCGTCAGTGCAGTTCCGTCGGAGAGTGTCGCAGTGATGGTGGCAGTACCTTCGCCCACCGGATTGACGGTGACGGAGTTTGCTACTACTTCAGTGGAACGTGCGGCGGTCACCGCAGTCACAGTGGCCACGCTCTCATTGCTGGAGGACCATGTGGCGGTGGCTTCACTGTCGGAAAGACTCAATGTGGCGGTCCCATCCATTTTCACAGAGAAGGTGGTAACGTCATTGCCGTCCTTCTGGATGGTTATCTCAGTTTCGCTGCCGCCGCCGGATTCGGAAGCGGGCAGAGCCGCGCCGAACGCGGCGATCACGTCTGCGGTGGCGGAGACAACAGCGGTGCCGCCGTCGGTTCCGTTGGCATTGCCTACATCACACCAGATGCAGAACATTGCACCGGCAGGGTCGGAGATGGTGCCGTTGCCGGTAGTGCCGGTACGGTACTGGAAGGAGGTGTAATCAAACTTCGAAGCCTTATCTGCACTGCACTGCCAGCTGGTGTTGCCCAGAACCCAGTAGTAATCGCCGTGGGTGTTGATCACATCCATGCCCTGGTTCACAATGTACTGGGCAGAGGCCAGATTGTAGCCGTTCCAGCCGCAGGACCAGTAGCAGACCTGAATGGCAGAATCAATGGAGTATGTATTATCTTCGTTGTAGTAAATGCCATCGTTGAAAGCGCGGGGCGTCATGCCATGGTTCATGACGATCTGAGCCGCGCTGTTCAGAAAATCGACGAACTTCTGATACTTACCGGAGGTGTACAGACCCTGGAAGCCCATGGTGGACAGGTCGTTAGCGTACTCGTCAGCGCCCAGGTTATAGTACTTCACACCCTGGCTCTCAAAATAGGTAGCATACTTTTCCGTAATGGCAAGAGCGAAAGCCACAGCCTCGGCATTCTCCAGGTTGATAGAGCTGTTGGAGCCGGAGTATTTAAACTGAGTAAACACCTCCAGAATAGCGCCCATGTGGCCGGGGACATTGATGCAGGGAACAATGTCGATGCCCTTCCCGGCAGCATAGGAGATAATATCGGTCATCTCACTCTGGGTCAGATACTTGCCGGAGCCGTCAGGGTACTTGCTGCCGTCTGAATAGCCATCGCCCAGCGCGGGAGTCAGATCATAGGTGTTTCCGGTGCTGGTGGTGACGTTCATATCATCCAGAGCGAAGCGGAATCCCTGGTTATCAGACAGATACAGCTCCACCTGGTTGAAACCGGCGGCGGCAGCATTGTCGATGATCTCTTTAATGTTTTCCGGGCTGAAGTACTTTCTGCCGCAGTCAACATGGACGATCTTATAGAAAGCATCGCCGGAGGGGCTGCCGGTGTAAAGGGCAGGAATGAGAGCATAGATATCCTCGGGAGTGAGTTCTTTCTCTTCTTCCTCATCCGCAGCATTATCTTTGGGGAGTGCAAAGTCGGCAGAACCGTCTGCGGCGGGCACGTCCTCAACGGGAGTGCTGTCAGCAGGCGTCTCTGAGGGGACAGGAGACTCTTCCACTGCGGGCGTCTCTGAGGGGACAGGGCTCTCCTCGGGAACGGGAGTGACCACGGGCGTTGTTTCTTCCGGCGTCTCCGTGACGGCGGGCTCCACTGCTCCTTCGTCGGCCAGAGCCACCACAGGGAAAATGCTGACCATCATGCAGAGGATCAGCAGGAGAGACAGTACTTTTGTCAGTTTCTTCAACATAATGTTCCTCCTCTTTTCGTAGTAGGATATACAATCTATAAATAATGCGAATGAAATTGTTATTCGCAGGATTGCCGGGGGTGCTTTTGCCTCCCCACCAAGGGGGCGCCTTTGACCGTGCGGCGCGGATTTAACGCGGGGCGCTTTCAGGGGTCAAGGCCGGTTTCGGCCAGCTTGCGCAGGGCCGCAACCATTTCACAGAGGTAGCGGGGGACGCCCTGAAAGGCGCCGGTCTCCGTCTGGGCCATAGCGGCGCAGGCGTGACAGAGCTGCTGGTCGGGACATTTGGCACAGACACCGGACAGGGCCACGCGGCCCATTTCCTCCCGGAGCTGCTGCCAGGCATCGCCAAAGCTCTGCCCTCTCAGTTCAATTGTGGGCTGGGTCATCATGCCGCAGGGGGTGAGCCGACCGTCCCAGGTGACCCAGAAAGCGGCCCGGCCCGCACGGCAGCGGACCTTGCCGTCCACAGGGTCGATACAGGACTCGTCCAGTCCCGGCGGGGGAATGGAGCCTTTGGCAATGGCTTCAAGATAAGCCTGATACCGCTCCTCGCCGTTCTGGCGGCGGAATATATGCATCTGATACCGGGCGGATTCCTCCGGGGTGAAGCGGCGGTTGACGCCGGTCATGGAGGGGTCGCGCCGGACAGGAGGAAACAAATATGTAGTGGTCTCAAGGATCAGACCCCGGTCCTTTGCGTAGTCGATCAGGTAATCCAGATCACAGATGTTATCCGGCGTCATGGTGCCATTGAGCTTGACCAGGATGCCGGCCTTTCGCAGTGACTCGATGGCGTGGGTAACTCTGGTAAAAACGCCTTTGGTCTGGCACAGCGCCTCGTAGGTCTCATCGCTTGCGCCGTAGAGCGTGATATTGACTCTGCGGGGCGGCAGGCGCTTCAGCCGCTCCACCGCTTTATCGTCAATCAGAGAGCCGTTGGTATTGATGGACACCAAAAAGCCCATTTTGACCAGCTCTTCATACAGCTCCCAGAAATGGGGCCATAAGAAGGGCTCGCCGCCGGTCAGAAGCAGATACAGCATGCCCTGCTCCCGGGCCTCTTGGGCAATTCTCAGCCAATCGTCCAGGGTCAGGATGGGTCGCTGGCTCTCCGCAACCTCTTTGGCCGTCTTGCGCACATAGCACATGCGGCAGGCAAAGTTGCAGACCGGAGACAGCTCAAAGGTGCCCCCTATGGGTACGCCCATTCTTCCGGCCTTGGTGTACATGTACTCCGTCAGGCGGGTGGGGCTGATGGTAGGATTCTCAGTCATGTTTACGCCTTTCTCTCCAATTCGGCCCGGAGCAGCTCCACCGCCGCCCGGTCAGGCGTGCAGGACAGTTCGTACACCGGCAACGCGGAGACCAGCCGTTCCGTCAGCTCGCAGACGTGCAGAACGGAGGACTTATTCCAGCTGTTCACCGTTGTTCCGGCGAACACCCGGCGGAAAGCATCCGCACCGTTGAGACGGCGAAGACTGCAGCTTTTTGCCTGCTTCAGCAGGACGACGGCACGGAGAACACAGCTCTCGTTCACAAAGTGGCGGGAGGAACCGGCGTAAGGAGAACCCCAGGCGCGCCAGCCCTGTTCATCCCGGCTGAGGATGGGCCGGTCGCCGTTGATCAACTCTGCGCCCGCGTACTGCCGCCACAGCTCTGCCTGGGTGCTTTTCCCAATGCCTGAGGGGCCGGAGAACAGCAGGCCGCCCAGTGGAGTGTCCACACAGGAGGCGTGAAGCAGCAATCTCCCCTTTTGGAGGAGCAGCATTTCCCAGCCGCTGAAAGCAAAGCAGTTGCCCATGTCGGAGACCAGCTCACGCCCAATGGGGGAATAGTCCACCAGGACGCGGTCGGCCCCGGCCTGCCGGGCGCGGGCAAAGAAAGCATTGTCCTGCATCCCGTCAAAGTACCAGCGGGAAAAACCGCCGCATTCGTCCGGCCAGACCCAGAAGCGCTCTCCTTTATACACCGGTTCGCCGCAGGGGACAGCAAGGGCGGGGACTTCGCGGCATTCCACAAGAAAGTCCGTTCCGCGCTCCTCCGTGAGGAAAGGGGCAAAGCGCTCCGTCACCGGCAAGGGCCGGGGTGAAGCGATGGTGATCCCTACACCGGAAATGCTCAGGCGGTAAAGCCGCCGCTCAGCCATCAGGAGTTGAACACCCTTCCGGCCTCGCTGGTGCCATAGGTGTAGCAGTAGACTTCAATGGTATTAAAGTCCAAAGTACACGCATCTGCCTGGAAAACTTGAGTACCGCCCATTCCCGGCCAGAATTCTTCGTCAAGCGCTGCGCAATCTTCTTTACTGGTCAAATTTTTTACATCAATCCCGCAGGCTGCGATGCTCTGGCTAAGCTCGAAGCTTTCGAAAAAGAGCTCAGGCTTCACATATTTCTTCATTCTCGTTCTCCTTCCTGTATCTGAACACGGCATCATCGGATGGAGACGGCCTGGGCCGTTCCCATGTAACATTCCGCAGCGTAGATCTCCGCCGCAGCGCCGTTTGCTAAATTATCAATAGTATATTCAACGGATTTTCCGCCGAAATAAACGTTTTCAAAGAGACAGTGGATCCGCAGGGTCAAAACAGCGATATCCGCGCCGGTCTGGTTCGTCACGGTCAGATTGGCGTCGTTTGCCTCCGTACTTATGCCGCTCATCAGCGGCTGGGCGTCCAGAAACTGGGCCGTGCAGTCGACCTTCTCGCATTTCGCGTCGTCTGAAATGCTCTGGTTTCCGGTTTCAAAGGCCCATACGGTCATTCCGGCAGGCAGATCCTGCACAAGAAATTCCAGGGTCGTTCCGTCGGTCAAAAGGATGGTCAGCCGGGCTTCCTCCAGATAGCTGTCCGAAAGATTCACCAACTCCACCGAGGCCAGGTCGCTTCCCTCCGCATTGTCGCAGTCCGGGTTCAGCGCGTCGGTTTGAAACAGGGAAATGATCCGCAGCTCGCCGCCCTCCAAGTCGTAAGGCAGCTCCACATTAAAGCGGGGCTCGTCCTGCTGAACAGCTGGGGTGGGAAGCGGGGGCGTCTCCTCGGCGCTGACCGGCTCGGGGCTTGCTTCTGCGGGCGTCTTGCCCGGACTGGCTGAGGATCCGCCCCAGCTCAGCAAAAGCAGCATCAGAACACACAGCAGCACCAGCAGCGCCAGGCCCAGCTTCTGCGGCTTACGTTTCTTCGCTCTCATTGAATCATCCTTCCAATATGCCGACCTGCCGCATCTGGTCCAGGAAAGCCTTTGCATCCCGCAGAGCCTCGTCCCGGTCTACCTCGTATTCGGCGGTGAGCACATTCACCAGATCTTCTTCATCACATTCGTTCTGCAGCTTTTCATAGAGCAGAACGGCGCTTTCACTTAAAGTGACCATCCCGTGGACACGGAGAGCCGCTTCCCCCACGGGGATCAGAATATGCTCGCCGGCGATTTCACGGAGAATAAAGTTGTCTTTGATCTTCATATACCCATCCTTCCGGTCCGGCGGAAAATTGCCAGGAAAAGCGCCCTGTGCCGGGATGCGGGACGTTCCCTGCGGGAAAGTCATAGGGGTATGCCCCTATGAAAAAATACTACGCCCAGTTTCCCAGTATCTATCAGAAAATTATAGTTATTGAGGACGGTTTTGTCAATAAGAAAAAACAAATTTTTCCGGTGATAATTTTAACAATTTTCAATATATTGTGTTCAAAAATAGATACATACACAATATCTATGTTAAGTTTACATAAACCGGAAATGAAAAGGAAAACATGGGGGCGGGGAACCAAACCGGTCAGCCAACAGGGAATACTGCCGGTTGAGGAACATCCTGCATGGGCTTGGCGACGAACTTTGCGCCGTTTTGCAAAATTTTCCCTTGATTTATACAGAAGCTGGATATAAAATACTTTTATTATGGGATGGTATGTCAAAAGCCCTCCCGGACAGAGAATATACTGCGCCGCGCCCGGAAAACAAGCCGGTTTCCGCGCGGCGCCTGAGGAGAATGATCGGTGAGGGTAAAGGGAAAAAAGAGCGTTTTGTTTTTTACGGCGCTGTGCTGCATTGCTTTCGCGGCTTATTTTGTCCTCTCCAGGCAGGCGGTCGATCATACCGCCCCTGAGATTTCTTTTCTGAATGAGGAGATCGAAGTCTCCGTCGGCGTGACGGAGGCTGAGCTGCTCAGCGGGGTCACCGCCAGGGACAGCCGGGACGGAGATGTGACGGGCAGCCTTGTGGTAGAGGGCATCTCCGATCTGGAACCGGATCATACCGCTGAGGTGACCTACGCCGCCTTCGACAAGGCCGGGAATGTGGCAAAAGCAAAGCGCACACTGCGTTATATTGATTATGAAAGCCCCCGCTTCACCCTGTCCGCGCCGCTGGTGTTCCGTAGCGGGACCTCTTTCAACGTCCTTAACTATATTGGGGCCGTGGATGCGATCGACGGGGCGCTGGATGACCGGATCAAGGCCACGCTGGTCAGCCGGGACAGCTCCATTACGGCGGAGGGCATGCATCTGGTGGAATTTCGCGTGACGAACAGCATGGACGACACCGTCTATCTGACAGTCCCGGTGGAGGTCTACGCTTCCAACGCGTACAATGCCGCCGTGGAGCTCAGCGAAAACCTGGTCTATCTGGAAAAAGGCGCCCGCTTTGACCCCAATTCATATCTGAGCGCGCTGCGCGTCAGCGGGGAGCTGATCGATTTGAAAAACTACGGAGACCGGGTCTCCGTCACCTACAGTTCTGATGTCAGCACCGGCACGCCGGGGACTTACAGCGTGGCCTATACGGTGAAATACGGCAATTATACCGGCTATACACGGCTGATCGTGGTGGTGGAGGAGTAAGCGCTTATGCAGGAAAAGACAGAAAATCAGAACGAGCAGATCTCTCTGCTGTCCTTCAGCCCGCTGACCATTGTGCAGGATGTGCTGAGGCGCTGGTACCTCATTCTGGCTGCCGCCCTGCTTGCGGGGATGGCTGCCTATGTGCTGTCGGACCTTCTTTATACCCCGGCCTATGCTACGACTACCACCTTTGTGGTATCGGCAAAAGGCAGCTCTTCCACGGTTTATCAGAACCTGTCCGCCACTACCAACCTGGCCAGCGTGTTTTCGGAGGTGCTCAACAGCTCCATTCTGCGCAAGACCATTTTGCAGACTTTGGGCATGAACACCTTTGACGGAACCATCAGTGCCACAGCCATTGCCGAGACCAACCTGCTCACTTTACGCGTCACGGCCTCCGACCCGCGCACCGCCTTTCTGGTGACCAGGGCGATCATTGAAAATCATTCCGTTGTCTCCTACCAGGTGCTGGGCGACACCATTCTGGAGGTCCTGCAGGACCCGGTGGTGCCTGTGGCGCCGGTCAGCGCCGCCGCCTCCTTTTCTTATTTAAAAAAGGCGGCAGTCCTGGCCGCGGCGGCCACGTGTGTTCTGCTGGGCCTGCTCTCCTACCGGCGGGATACGGTGCGCAGCAGACAGGAGGCGGAAAAGAAGCTGAACTGCCAGGTGCTGGGGGAAATTCATCACGAAAAGAAGTACAAGACTCTGGGCGCTTTGCTCAGACGGCGGAAAACCGGCATTCTGATCACCAAACCCACCACCAGCTTCCTGTTTACGGAAACCATGCGGAAGCTGCGCCGCAGGGTGGAGATGCAGATGCCGAAGGACGGCCAGATCCTCATGATCACCAGTGTGATGGAAAACGAGGGCAAGTCCACCATCGCGGTGAATCTGGCCCTGGCCATGGCCAAAAAATCCAAGCGCGTGCTGCTGATGGACTGCGATTTCCGGAAGCCTGCCTGCTATAAGATCCTGGAGTGTCCCTGGAGAGGCGTGGGCACTGTGGATGTGGTGGCCGGCCGGGCGGAAATGAAGGACACCATTGTCCGCATGAAGGATACGGAGCTGTATCTGCTGCTGGAGCGCAAAGGCATGCGCAGCAATACGGAGCTTGCCGGGTCCCCGGGCATGGCCAGACTGATGGAAGAGGCGCGCAAGTACTTCGACTATGTGATCGTGGACACGCCGCCCATGTCGGTGGCGTCGGACGCGGAGTTCATTATGGAACTGGCGGACGCTTCACTGCTGGTAGTGCGGCAGAATTATGTGACGTCGGAGGGCCTGAACCGGGCGGCCACGGCGCTGGACAACGCCAGGTCCAAGCTGCTGGGCTGCGTGGTGAATAACGTCTATTCACTGCCCCAGGGAGAGGGCTATGGATATGGCTACGGATACGGACACTACGGCCGTTACGGAAAGTATGGAAAATACAGTGAGCAGTGAACCGATGAACAACCGGAGGAACAGAGCATACCATGAGCAATGATTACACAGATAAAAAGATGGCCGGGAACAAAATTGACCTGGGCATACTGATCTCGGATTTCCGCCGGGGCGCGAAGCGCCTTCTGCTCCCGGGCGTTTTGCTGGTCATCCTGTTCGCCGCGTTTTTCTGCTGGAGGACCTACCGTTCTTATTCCCCACAGTATCAGGCCAGCGCCTCCTTTACCGTCTATGTGACCAACCCTCTTCAGGCGGAAGTCCGGACCTATAACACAGCCACAGCAGAACAGATGCAGAAAACCTTTCCCTATATTCTCACCAGCGGCGCGCTGAGCAGCAAGGTGATGAAGGAACTGGGAATATCCTCCATGCCCCGGGTGACGGCCAGCGTGCTGAACAATACCAACATCTTCACCTTGACCGTGACCTCCGGCGATCCGCAGCTGGCTTACGATGTGCTCAACGCCGTCATCACCTATTATCCCAGCATTGCGGAATTTGTGGTGGGGCCTACCGACATGTATCTGCTGGATGAGAGCGGCCTGCCCACAGCCCCCATCAACAGCCGGGACTATAGCGCCGCGGTGAAAAAAGGGCTTGCCCTCGGCCTGGCCATTTGGATCTGCGCGGTGCTGTTTTTGAGCTTTGCCCGTTCAACGATCCACAATGAAGAGGAGCTGCGGCGTCTGGTCAATCTGAGCTGCCTGGGTATGCTGCCCCTGGTCAAGGCCTATCAGAAAAGCAAAACCTACCCCGGGCTGGCCGGACAGGGGGACCAGTACGGCTTTGTTGAGGCCATGCGTCTGCTGCGCCTCCGGGTCGAAAAAGAAATGCAGAAGAACGAAAAAAAGGTGCTGCTGGTGTCCAGCGCTGTCCCCGGTGAAGGCAAGACCACGGTGGCGGCCAATCTGGCTCTGGCCCTGGCCCAGAAGGGCAGCAAGACCCTTCTGGTGGACTGCGACCTGCGCAATCCCTCCATAGCCGGCGTCCTGGGGGAAAAAGGCACCCGGGGCCTGTCCGACTATCTGCGGGGGAATCATTCTGTCAGCGACTTTATCCGCCCCACGAAGACGGAAAACTTTTTCGCGGTATACGGCGGCAGGCCGGTGTCCAATGCGGCGGAGCTTCTGGCCACGGAAAAGGCCCGGGAATTTATCAGCGAGGCCCGGAATGTCTTTGACTACATCATTCTGGACACACCGCCCTGCTCCCTGCTGGCGGACGCGGCGGAGCTGTCCGTTCTGGCCGACTGCGCCCTGCTCACCATCCGGCAGGACTATGCGTCGAAGAGCCAGATCCTGGAAGGCATCCAGCTTCTTTCCGACGACGATCTGCCTCTGATCGGCTGTGTGCTCAACTGCGTCAGCCACGGCGCCATGGGCAAGGCCTACGGGTACTACGGCTACGGGGAGTATTACCGCAGCTATAAGAATTACGCCAAGAAATGACTGAATGCCGTCCCGAGAGGACGGCATTTTTCAGCGGAAAAATGCCAAAGAGAATTTTTCCCGGCAGCTTTCTTTTTTCATAATCCATGGTATACTGATTGATAAATGGTGAGAAAAACAGAAGAATAGTATAAGGTGATCAGAATGAAAAAGAGAGAGACGATAATCAAAACAAAGAGAATGCTGATCGCGCCCATGTCAGACGAAGAGATCGAAGCGCTGATAGAAAAAACCGATGGGGAGGAGCTTCGCAGTGCTTACGGTGAAATGCTGTCCGGCTGTAAGACTGACCCGGAAAACAGGATCTGGTACGCTCCCTGGAAGATGACGCTGAGAAACAACGGCACATACCTGGGTGATCTGGGGTTTAAGGGGCCGGCCCGGGAAAAATCGTAAGCGCTTCATTGAATATAAGGAGGAAAACGTGAAAAAACTGCTTTTGTTTCTCATTTTGGCGGTCATCCTCTCCGGCTGTTCCGCCGCGCCGGAGGAGAGCGGGACGAAAAACGGCTACCGGCAGGTCACGGCCGAGGAAGCCATCGCCATCATGGACGGGGAGGAAAACTATATCCTTCTGGACGTACGCACCCGGGAGGAGTATGAAAATGCCCATATCCCCGGGGCCATCTGCATCCCCAACGAGACCATCGGAACGGAGGAGATCCCGGCCCTTCCGGATAAGGACCAGCTGATCCTGGTCTACTGCCGCAGCGGAAACCGCAGCAAGCAGGCATCAGAAAAGCTGGCTGCCCTGGGTTATACCCATGTTGTGGAGTTCGGCGGCATTATGGACTGGCCGGGAGACACCGTCTCCGGCGGAGAATGACAGAAACGAAAAAGGAGAAGGTATGATGCAATTTATCTGTTATCCCAAATGCAGCACCTGCCTGAAGGCGAAAAAGTGGCTGGAGGAGAAGGGCGTTGCCTTTGAGGAAAGGCACATCAAGGACAATAAACCCAGTGCCCAAGAGCTGCGGGCCTGGTACAAAGAGAGCGGGCTGCCCCTGAAGAAATTTTTCAATACCAGCGGGCTGCTGTACAAGGAATTGCAGCTGAAAGAAAAGCTGCCCGCCATGAGCGAGGAGGAGCAGATTACCCTGCTGGCCACGGATGGCATGCTGGTAAAGCGCCCCCTGCTGATCGGCGACGGCTTCGTGCTGGTGGGCTTTAAGGAAGCCGAGTGGGCCGCCGTTCTGGGCAGGTAAAAAAGAAAACAGGGACGGACTTCCGGAAAAAGAAAGACAAGCAAAATCAAGAAGATGCATTTTTGGCAATGTTCAAAGTGCATCTTCTTCGTTATACTGTTCAATGTATAAAACTGCCGGGAGGATAAGCCATGCAGTACGGACATTTTGACAACAAAAACAGGGAATATGTGATCGACCGGGTGGACCTTCCGGTCTCCTGGACAAACTATATCGGCATAGGCGATATGTACGGCGTGTTCAACCACACCGCCGGGGGCTATCTGCTGTACAAAAGCCCCGAATACCACCGCATCACCCGCTTTCGCCCCAACGGCGTGCCCATGGACGGACCGGGGCACTATGTATATCTGCGGGATGAAGAGGACGGGGACTACTGGTCCGTATCCTGGCAGCCGGTGGGCAAGCCAAAGGAGCATTTTTCCTGCCGCCACGGGCTGAGCTATGTGAAATATTGCAGCGATTACAGCGGCATTGAGGCCGCCCAGACCCTGTTTGTGGCCATGGATGACCCGGTGGAGATCTGGGATGTGAAGCTGCGCAACGTCAGCGGACGGCAGAGGAAAATTTCCGTGTTTTCCTATCTGGAATTCAGCTTCCACCAGATCGACATGGACAACCGGAA
This sequence comes from uncultured Clostridia bacterium, assembly GCA_946061515.1. GTDB lineage: Bacteria > Bacillota > Clostridia > Oscillospirales > Oscillospiraceae > Limivicinus. The sequence goes on along the minus strand of CAMGRL010000011.1, from coordinate 25,645 downwards.
CTTCCAGATGAGCCTGTACGCCGCCGGGAGCAGGTTCGAGGACGGCGTGATCGAGCACGACCTGTTCTATGAAGAGAACGGGTACCAGTTCTTTACCGCAGATTTTGAGCCTGACGGCTTTGACTGCCTGCGGGACAGCTTCATCGGCTCCTACCGCACTGAGCGAAATCCGCTGGTGGTGGAGAGCGGGGAGTGCCGCTCCTCCTTTGAAAAAGGCGGGAATCACTGCGGCTGCCTGAAAAAGACCCTGGTTTTGAACCCCGGAGAGGAAGCCCGGCTCATTTTCCTACTGGGCGAAGGCAGCGTCGATACCGGCAAGGCCATGCGGGAAAAATATACGCCGGAGAGAGTGGACGGGGATTTTGCCCGCCTGGCCCGTTTCTGGGACGGGAAGCTCTCCGCCCTGCAGATCGACACTCCCAACGAGGGCATGAACACGGAGATCAACCTGTGGAATCTGTACCAGAGCGAGATCAATGTGATGTTTTCCCGCTTCACCTCCTTCATCGAGGTGGGCGGACGCACAGGTCTGGGCTACCGGGATACGGCCCAGGACGCCATGATGGTACCCCATTCCAACCCGGAAAAATGCCGCAGCCGCCTTGTAGAGCTGCTGCGGGCGCTGACATGGGAGGGCTACGGTCTGCATCTGTTTGAGCCCCGCTGGTTTGAACCGGAGCAGGAGCAGCAGTCCTTCAAGTCTCCCACGGTGATCCCCACGCCGGACAAAAGCCAGATCGTCCACGGTATCAAGGACGCCTGCGCCGACGACGCGCTGTGGCTGGTGGCCTCTGTTGTCCAATACATCCGGGAGACCGGAGAGCTGGATTTCGCGGACATGAGCGTCACATACGCCAACGGGGGAGAGGGCACGGTATATGAGCATTTGAAGCGGATTTTGGACTTCTCCGCCAGAGAAGTGGGGCAAAACGGCATCTGCAAGGGCCTTCGCGCCGACTGGAACGACTGTCTGAACCTGGGCGGCGGTGAGAGCGCCATGGTCAGCTTCCTGCACTACTGGGCGCTGGGGCACTTCGTCTCACTGGCCCGCCGTTTGGGCAGGACGGAGGACGCGGAGAAATATGAAGGTCTTGCTGAAAAGGTGAAGGAGACCTGCGAAAAAGTGCTCTGGGATGGAAAATGGTATATCCGGGGCATCACCGCCGACAACCGGAAGATCGGCACCCAGACCGATGCAGAGGGCCGGGTCCACATGGAGAGCAACACCTGGGCGGTGCTGTCGGGCGTGGCCAGCCCTGAGCGGGGCATTTCCGCCATGGACAGTGTGGATGAATATCTCTTCACCGAATACGGTCTGATGCTCAACGCTCCCTGTTATACCAGGCCCGACGATGGCATCGGCTTTGTCACCCGGGTGTACCCGGGACTGAAGGAAAACGGCGCGATCTTCAGCCACCCCAACCCCTGGGCCTGGTGCGCGGAGGCAGTGCTGGGCCGGGGCAGCCGGGCAATGAAATTCTATAATGCCTTGTGTCCCGCGCTCCAGAATGATAAAATAGAAATACGGCAGTCCGAGCCCTATTCCTACTGCCAGTTTGTGGTGGGCAAAGACCACAGCGCCTTCGGCCGGGCCCGGCACCCCTTTATGACCGGCTCCTCCGGCTGGGCTTATTATGCCGCCACCCAATATCTGCTGGGCATCCGGCCGGATTTCGACGGGCTGCGGGTGGACCCCTGTGTCCCGGCGGACTGGAAGGAGTTCAGCGTAAGCAGAAAATGGCGGGGCGCGGAGTATATCATCCATGTGACAAACCCCAAGGGTGTGGAAAAGGGCGTGGCCTCCCTCACGGCCGACGGAAAACCGGTGGAGCTGCTGCCGGTACTGCCTGCGGGCAGTGTGTGCCGCGCGGAAGTGATAATGGGATAAGGAGAGAATACAGATGATCAAATTCGGTACCGGCGGCTGGCGCGCCATTATCGCCGATGAGTTTACCAAGGCCAATATCCGGCTGCTGACGGCGGGGCTTTGCCGCCTGATGCAGCAGGAGGGCCTCAGCGGCGCTCAGGTCTGTGTGGGCTATGACCGGCGCTTCTTGTCCAAGGAGTCCGCTCACTGGGCGGCGGAGGTGCTGGCGGGCTACGGCTTCCGGCCCTTTGTGATAAACCGCTCCTCTCCCACGCCGCTGATCATGTACACGGTCAAGATGCGGAACATGCCCTACGGCATGGCCGTCACCGCCAGCCACAATCCGGCCATCTATAACGGTATCAAGATCTTCACTGCCGGCGGCCGGGACGCGGACCAGACCGTCACCGCAAAGATCGAGGAGCAGATCGCCCAGGTCAATGAGGCGGAGATCAAAAGTATCGACTATGAGGAGGCCCTCTCCCGGGGGATCATCCACGAGGAGCTGACCACCAACGAGTATATCGACTCCATCCTCTCCATGATCGACACAGAGAGCATCAAAAAGGCCCATCTGAAGATCGCTCTGGACCCCATGTACGGCGTGAGCCAGACCAGTCTTCGCACCATTTTGATGACCTGCCGCTGTGACCTGGAGGTCATCCACGACCGGCACGACACCCTGTTTGGCGGCAAGCTGCCGGCTCCCAACGCGGTGACGCTGATCCCTCTGTCCAATTTCGTGGTGGATCAAAACTGCAATCTGGGTATCGCTACCGACGGCGACGCGGACCGGCTGGGCGTCATCGACGAAAAGGGGGAATTTGTCCACCCCAACACGCTGCTGGTGCTGCTCTATTACTATCTGGTGAAATACCGGGGCTGGCAGGGCCCATGCGTGCGCAACAATTCCACCACCCATCTGCTGGACCGGGTGGCGGCGGGGCTGGGGCAGCGGGCCTATGAGGTGCCCGTGGGCTTTAAGTACATCTCTGCCAAAATGACGGAGACCGACGCCATTATCGGCGGCGAAAGCTCCGGCGGACTGGCAGTCCGGGGCCATATCTCGGGAAAAGACGGTATCTATGCCGCCGCGCTGCTGGTGGAAATGCTGGCGGTTACGGGAAAATCCATCTCTCAGCTTTTCCGGGAAATCACCGACCAGTATGGACAGCTGGTCTATCGGGAGGCGGATTTCCGGATGACGCCTGCCCGGAAGGCGGAGCTGCAGAAGCTGCTGTTTGAAGATCTGCTCTGCCCGGAATTTGAAAACGTAGACCACGTCAGCCGGGAGGACGGCTGCAAGGTCTATTTTAAAGACGGCAGCTGGGTCATCTGCCGCTTCTCCGGCACGGAGCCGCTGCTGCGCATGGCGGGCGAGGCGGAAACCGGCGCAACGGCGGAAAGCTATATCAACGCCTGGAAAAGACTTTTAAAACTATAAGACAGATAAAGAGGCTCTTGATTATACAGGAGCCTCTTTTCGGTAAAACGGAGGAGCAAGACCATGAAAAAAACAGCGCGGTACTCCCTGAGAAGCAAGTTTTCAGCGGCCCTTCTGATTTGCTGGCTGGCGCCCATCCTGCTGATCGTCAGCCTGGCGGGATTTCTGATGAATACCAATTTCGAGCGCTCCGCCATGCAGGCGCTGGTCTCCAGTGCAGAAAGCTCCATGGAACAGGTGGAGATCCGCATTTCGAAAGCCTTTGAGTCCTCCAAGGCGGTATCCTATGACGGCGTGGTGCGCAGCGCCTGGCGGAAATACCAGGACAACGGCAGCAGCGCCGATCTCTATTCCTCTGTTTCTGAGTATCTGAATCAGAGCTTTTCCCGGGACTCGGCGTTCAAGGCGGTCTTTGTCAGCTTTCCGGAAAACGAGTATGTAAAGCCCTACGCCACAAGCCAGGGAACCTCCGGCTATGCCATGATCCGCAAGTACCAGTCGGATACGGAAAAGCAGCTGCTCCAATACATGAGCGGGGTGAATACGGGAATTTACTTGTTGGAATACGGCGGGGAGCTGTATATGGCCCGCAATCTGCTGGACAGCCATTTTGTACCCTATGCCACGGTGGTGATGCTCTGCGATACCCAGGAACTGTTTCAGTCGGTGCTGCCTGTGGCTTCAGATGGAGACTACCGTCTGGTGGTGGACGGAGCGCTGGAGATCCTGCATGACGGCAGTGTGCAGACGCTGGATGAAGACTTTACCGCCCCTCACTGTGATGTGGAAAAGCGCATCTCTGTGGACAGCCATCAGGTCGCCCTCTATGCCAACGCCTATACCATCAACCTGTGGCGGGACATGCCGGAGCTGAAACTGGCTGTGGCAATGGTGTTTCTGCTGGCGGTGCCCATGCTGCTGGTGATGATCCTGCTGTTTTACCGCAACGTGACCCACCCCATGGACGTGCTGGCCGAGGCGTCCGCAAAGATCCAGGAAGGGGAACGGGGCTATGTGATCAAGGATCCGCCCCGCAGCACGGAATTTGAAAAGGTATACAGCCACTTCAATGCCATGTCCACCGAGCTGAAAAATCAGTTTGAGCGCTCCTATCAGGAGCAGCAAGCCCTGCAGCAGGCAAAGATCAAGGCCCTGCAGAGCCAGATCAACCCCCATTTTCTCAATAACACCCTGGAGATCATCAACTGGGAGGCCCGGATCGCCGATAATCAGCGGGTCTCGGCCATGATCGAGGCGCTCTCCACCATGCTGGACGCGGCCCTGGACCGGGACGGGCGGGGACAGATCCATCTGCGCGAGGAGCTGAGCTATGTGGACGCCTACCTGTATATTATCAAGGAACGGCTGGGGGAACGGCTTGTTGTGGAACGTCAGATCGACCAGACCATGCTGGACGAGCTGATCCCCCGGCTCATCCTCCAGCCCATCGTGGAAAATGCCGTGGAGCACGACATCAGCAACCGCCGGGGCGGGCGCATTGTGCTGCGCGCCTACCGGGAGGGCGGACGCACCGTCCTGGAGATGGAACACGACGGCAGCATGAGCCCGGAGGACCGGGAGCGCATCCGCTCACTCCTCAGCGACAGTGCCGGCCAGGGCAGCCAGCTTGGCCTGCGCAATGTAAAGGAGCGGCTGCGCCTGATCTACGGCGATGAGGGAGAACTGACCATCGACGAGGTGAAGCCGGGCATCATCCTGGCCAGAGTCAGCTTCCCGGCGGCATAAATTGTCCCTCCTTATTCCAAGCAGCCAACAAGAAACAAGAAAAACCAATTCTGGCTCTTATTCTGAAAAGGGAAAATAGACTATAATACAGACAGTTAAGGCATGATACTAATTCTTGATTAAAAGATTTAATCAGCGGCGCAGGGATATTGGTGCAAGACAAGGCAGAGGAACGCAGCCATACTTTGTGTATGGCAAGTGACGATAACGCAGGTTTGCACCAATAGACCAAGCCGATATTAAAGATTGAAATCGAGAATTAGTATGAGAGATGCCGCGAAAAAATAATTTTTCAGAGGAGAGAATACCATGAAAAGATTACTTGCCCTGCTGCTCGTACTGGTAATGGCCCTGTCCCTGGTGGCCTGCGGCCAGAGCGCCGCTCCCGCGGAGGAGAGCGCAGCCCCCAGCGCCGGGACGGAAAACACCGAGCCGGCAAAAGAACCGGTCACGCTGAACGTTGTCACCTCCTACGGCGGCGACGACGGCAACAGAAAGAACTTTGAAGCGGCGGTGAAGTCCTACGAAGAGGAAACCGGCAACAAGGTCAACGACGGCTCCGCCACCTCCAACGAGGAGTGGAAGGCCAAGGTTCTCACCGACTTCGAGACCGGCTCCGAGCCTGACGTGCTGTTCTTCTTCACCAACGCCGACGCGGAACCCTTCATCTCTGCCGGCAAGGTGGTCTCCATTGACGAGATCCGCGCCGAGTATCCCGATTACGCAACAAACATGAAAGACAGCATGATGGCTGTGGCCTCTGACGGCAAGCAGTACGCCGTCCCCTCTTCCGGTTATTGGGAGAACATGTTTGTCAACAAGTCCGTCCTGGACGCCTGCGGCATTGAAGTTCCCGGCCCGGACTACACCTGGGATCAGTTCCTGGCCGATTGCCAGACCATCCTGGACAACGGCTATACCCCCATCGCCTGCTCTCTGGTGGAAGTGCCCCACTACTGGTTTGAGTTCGCCGTGATGAACAACGGCGCTCTGGACAACCAGCTGGAGGTCCCCACTGTGGACGCTGACGGCAAGCTGGTGGACGACGCCGCGGCCCAGAAGTGGATCGCTGCCCTCAACGATCTGAAGGAGCTGTATGAACTGGGCTACTTCCCCAAGAACACCCTGACCGCTACCGACGCTGAGACCGTGGCCATGTTCGGTGACGGCGAGGCTGCCTTCCTGATCGACGGCTCCTGGAAAGTGGGCCACTTTGTAGAGAACTATGCCGACACGCTGGATGACTATGTGGTCTCCTATGTCCCCGGCAAGGGCGACCGTTCCGCCAGCGAAGCCATCGGCGGTATCTCCATGGGCTATTTCATCACCCGCAAGGCCTGGGATGACCCCGCAAAGCGGGAAGCCGCTGTGGCCTTTGTCTCCCACCTGACCTCCGACGAGGTGCTGAGCACCTTCGTCACCACGGAAGTCACTGCGCTGGTCAACGGTGCAAAGCCCTCCGGACTGAATGCTCTGCAGCAGTCCGCCGCAGACGCTAACGCCAGCATCACCGGCGTTGTGGGCGCGGTGCAGGACACCATCACCGGCGAGGCCAAGGGCGATCTGTTCGCCAACATCCAGAATGTGGTCACCGGCAAGATGACTGCCGAGGAGGCCGTGGAATCCGCTATTAAGCTCAACTGAGTTGATACACTGGCAACGAACAAGGGCTGCTGCGTTTTGGCAGCAGCCCCTTTTTTTAATTTGGGGGTTGTGTAATGAATTCAATGATTTATAAAAAGAAGACGCCCCTTCTACTTTTCCTGATCCCGGCGTTTCTCTTTCTTGCGGTGTATCTGTACTACCCCTTCTTTCAGAACGTGCTGAACACCTTTATGAGCATCGGCGGCCTGGGACGGGCGGCAGAGGGCTGGAACGACCCCTGGTATGAAAACTATCAGCGGCTCTTCACCGACCCCTATATGCGCACGGCCATGAAAAACACGCTGCTGCTCATTGTGTGCACGGTGGTCTTTCAGGTGGGCATCGCCCTGATTCTGGCCCTGCTGGTGGATACCATCCGGGTGGGCGCGAAGTTTTTCCGGGTAGTCTACTTCTTTCCCATCGTGATCTCCGCCACAGCGCTGGGCCTGATGTTCAACCTGATCTTCCTCTATAAGGGCGGCATGGTCAACCAGCTTCTGCTTGCGCTGAATCAGCTCCCCTATGAGGTGAAATCCAACGGCAAGGTCATTGTGGAATGGCTGGATTGGAAGGATCAGGCCCATTTCCTCTTCACCATGTTCATGCCGGTGCTGTGGCAGAATGTGGGCTTTTACTTCGTCATTATTGTCACCGGGCTGAATAACATCCCCCAGGACATCTATGAGGCGGCGGCGCTGGACGGGGCCGATGGCTGGAGACGTACCCGGTATATCAGCCTGCCGCTGCTGCGGAATGTGCTCTGCACCTGCCTTGTGCTGGCCATCACCGGCGCACTGAAGGTCTTTGACCTGCCCTGGGTCATGTTTGGCGCGGGTATGCCGGAAAACCAGGGCTGGCTCACCGGTACATACATGTACGACCAGACCTTCAATAAGATGAACGTGGACTACGGCTCCACCATCGCGGTGGTCATTGTGGTGCTGGGCGTGGTGCTGTCCAATGTGGCAAACAGGGTGTTCAAGCCCTCCGAGGACATCTGAGGGAGGGAAAACCATGATAAAAAAGAAAATTTCCGTTTCCAAAATCCTGACTTACGCGGTGCTCTGCTTCTGGGCGCTGACCACCATTTACCCCTTTATCTGGGTCATTCTCAACTCCTTCCGGCAGAAGGGGCTGATCATCAGCGACTCTTTCTCCATCCCCATGGGCAGCGCCTTTACCTGGGAAAACTACATCACCGCCTGGGAGCGTTCAGACTTTAAAAACGCCTACCTGAACAGCTTCATTATCTCCGGTACCGTGACCATCGTGGTGGTCATTCTGGCCGGGCTTGCCGCCTACGGGCTGGTGCGCTACCGCTTTAAGGGCAGAAACTTCCTGTACAGTCTGGTGATGGCGGGCATGATGTTCCCTGTGTTTTCCACCATCATTCCGGTTTTCCGCATGGAGGCGGTGATGGGGATCGCGGGCACCGGCAGCCGCTGGCTCAGTCTGCTGGCCGTCATTCTGCCCCAGATCGCGGGCAACCTGTGTTTTGCCATTATTGTGCTGATGGGCTTTATCCAGTCGGTACCCATCGACCTGGAGGAAAGCGCCTATCTGGACGGCTGCAATGTGTTCCAAATCTATTTTCACATCATTATCCCTGCGGCCAAGTCCTCCTTTGCCACGGTGGCGATCTTCACCTTCCTGTGGAGCTATAATGATCTGTTCACCCAGTCCTTCTTCCTGCGCTATCCCCAGGAGAGAGCCATTACGGGCCTGCTCAACGAGATCAGCTCTCAGGCCGGCGTGAACTACGGCCTGATGGCGGCCTCGGTGGTGCTGGTAGTGATTCCGGTGCTGGTGGTCTATATCTGCCTGCAAAAGCACATTATCAAGGGCCTGACCGCAGGTGCGGTCAAGGGTTGATTTCCCCGGGAAAAATGGTGTATGATACAGGCATACAGGAGAAAGGGGGAGGCAGAACATGTATCGGGTCGTACTGATCGACGATGAAAAAATCATCGTGGAAGGACTTCGCCGGGTGGTGAAATGGGCGGAGTATAACTGCCAGGTGGTGGCAGTCGCAGACGACGCCGCCTCAGGCGCGGCAGCGATCCGCCAGTTTCGGCCCCATATCCTTTTTACCGACATCCGTATGCCGGACCAGGACGGACTGACCATGCTGGCGGGCCTTCGCAGCGAGTTTCCCGACATGCAGGTGGCTGTGCTCACCGGGTACCGGGATTTCAGCTATGCCCAGGAGGCTATCCGCCTGGGCGTTACCCGCTTCCTGCTGAAGCCCTCCCGTATGGATGAGATCGACGAGGCTCTCACCGAAATGGTGCACCGGCTGGACAAGCTGCCGGAAGCGCCGGAAGAACAGGAGGAGAGCCGCCACGCAGGCAGCTTCATTGTCAACCAGGCCATCGCCTATATGGAGCAGCACTACAGTGAAAAGCTGACGCTGCAAAACGTTGCGGATGTCTGCTATGTTTCTCAGTGGCACCTGTCGAAGCTGCTCAACCGTCACGGGGAAAAGAGCTTTTATGACATTCTCAATTCCCTGCGCATCCGTGCGGCTAAGGAGCTTCTGGCCGACCCCAGTCTGAAAATCGGCGAGATCAGCGAGCGGGTGGGCTACGCGGACACGGCCCATTTCGCGCGCATCTTCAAGAAATCAGAGGGCGTCAGTGCCAATGAATACCGCAATTCCCTCCGCGTGCAGAAGAACGAGAGCTAAAACGAGAGCCGAACAAGCCGCCGCAGGCGTAAATCGCCTGCGGCGGCTTGGCTTTCGTTGTTTCATTGTTTTTTGTGTGCTGCAGTGAAAAACCGTTTCGTTTGCGGAAGGGTATTACTCCGTGGGATAGATGGCCAGCTCAATGTCGCTGAGGGGGAAGGAGCAGCAGGGGTGGATCCAACCGAACTTCTTATCCGCCATCCGGCGGCCGTCGGCGTCCTCGGGAATGTACACATCGCCGCTGACCAGTCTGGAGTGGCACCAGCCGCACTCGCCGCTGCGGCAGTGGGAGGGAGCCTTGATCCCGGCCTGCTCCATGGCCCAGAGCAGGGACTCCTCCGCCTTGCAGGGGATCGTCTGTTTCTCGCCCCGGATATCCACGGTGAGCCTATATTCCTTGCCCTTCTTGCTGCCGGGGAAGTCGGCGTTCTGGGCGGCGCCCAGATAGTCGCCGGACATCTCCATGCGGTAGCGGCGCTTGGGCAGGCCCAGCTTTTTCATCTCGCCCTCTTCAAAGGTATACATGGCCTTGGGGCCGCACATGAACACAGAGTAATCGCCCTGGGGCGCGTACTTTCGGATCAGCTCCGCCGTGATAAAGCCGTGCTCAAAGCCCTCCTTCTCCTCGTGGGACAGGACGTGTATCACCTTGACCCTGCCCTTTGACCGGGCGGCCACAGCCTCGATCTCGTCTTTGAGCAGGATACCGCCGGCAGTGCGGCTGCCGTACAGAATGGTCAGGTCAAAATCCTCGATCCCGTCGGCAATGGCGGCGGCCATGGAGTAAAAGGGCGTGATGCCCGAGCCGCCGGCGATGGCCACGACCTGCTTTGCGTCCCGCAGATCCTGATAATAGAAGTCCCCCAGCGGGCCGCTGATGTCCACCTGATCGCCCTCTTTCCAGGTGCTGAGAATGTGGGCGGAGGCATAGGCGGGATCGGTCAGCTTGATGGTCAGGGTGTAGCTGGTATCCCCGCTGCCCAGGGCGTCCTTGGGATTGGAGCGAATGGTGTAGGGCTTGTTGACGGGCGCACCGTTGATGTTCAGGGAAACGGACACATACTGGCTGGCCCGGAAATAGGCCATTTTCTCCGTCCCTCTGGCCTTGTCGGGAACCAGGGTGAAGCTCTTGGCCCCGCCGTGATCTTCCACTTTGGCGATCTTCACATGCTGCACCGCCGGGTGCAGGCTTTTAGCCAGAATGTTGGCGTTATAGACCGACTGGGGAATGGTGTCCGGCGCGGCCTGGATCGCTTTTACACGGGTTTTGACCTCGCCCAGAAAGGGGAAGGGGGTCAGACCCTTGAGACCCTTGCGGGAATAATTGTATTTGCCCATCTTACTTGCCCTCCTTCATGTCAAGAAGCATGTATCTGGCCTGCTCGGCGCCGGACAGATAGGCCTGGGAATAGCCGTCCATCTGGGTGCCGTGGCCGCCCACAAAGCGCAGGCCCTTTATGGTGTAATCCTCTTTGTGCCCGCACTGGACGCGGGGGAACATGCCGTCCCAGCCGGCGGGGATGTAGCCGTACACGTCGCCTCTGGGGGTGCCCAGGTAGCGGGCCCAGGTGACGGGGGAAGCCACCACGATCTCCTCAATGTGGTTTTGCAGATCGCAGCCGGTGACTTCTTCATAGCGCTCCACACATTCCCGGGCAATGCGGTCTTTGATCTTGAAATAGTCCGCCTCCGTCACGTCCTTAAAGGGGTCGCCGGTGTAGAACTTGCTGAACTGGATGAAGGCCCGGCCCTGGCCGGCGGCGTCGGGCAGGGCGTTGGTCAGCACCGTGCAGGTGATGTCCTTGTGGGTTTCAATGGAATCGGAGGCCAAAAATTGCTTGTGATTGTCCGGCGTGTAGCGCATGAAGGTGTCGTAGTTTTTCAGCCCCAGCTCCTCGGCGGAGGCGTCCAGACCCAGATACACTGTAAAGGCCGCCTGGGCCAGGCGCTGGGCGTTCATCTTCCTGCGGTCGTACTCGGGGACCTCCTTGTGGTCCACCATCCGGTCAAACACCACATGGGGCATCAGGTTGGAGATCACATAGGAGCAGGGAATGTACTCTCTGCTGGATAGCTGCACACCGTGCACCTGCTTGTCGCGGATATCGATCTTTTCCACCCGGGTGTTGTACCAGATATCCCCGCCCAGCTCACGGATCTTGGCATCGAAGGCCAGGGAGATCTCGTGGGAGCGGTTTTTGGCAAACCAGGGCAGCTGGGTCAGATACACATAGGTCATAAAGGTATAGGGGGCAAAGCTCATCTCCGTGGAGTCGGCGGAGACATAGGTCCAGTAAGACTCGAAGATCTGCCTGGCCTTGTCGGGCACGCCGATCTTCCGCAGGACCTCATCGCAGGGCTGGGGCACCAGGCACATCAGATCGTAGTATTTCAGCATCATTTCGATTTTCTGGGCGCCCTCCGGCTCGTTGTGCCGCTGGTAGAGCCACTCTACGCCGTCCACCAGCATCCGGCCCAGTTCCATGACGGTGGTCATGGACTCCCGGCTGCCGGGGACCTGCCGCTCCATCTCGTCAATGAAGTTCTGCACCCCGGCGGGCATGGCCACGTTGAAGCCGTCCGGGTCGGTGGCGATGGAGGCAAAGCTCTCGTTGGCGCTGCACCACTCCACGTCCAGACCGTACTCATCCTCCAGCAGCTGGCGGACGGCGCCCCGCTTGCCCTCACCCTCGCCGGTGCCCATCTGGCACAGCTCATGGAGCGTGGCCTCAAATTCATAATTGCCGCGCACAAAACTTGTGGCACAGCCACCAGGAAGATTGTGCTTTTCCAGCACCAACACCTTTTTCCCGGCTTTCGCCAGAGCAGTGGCGGCGGATAAGCCGCCGTTTCCGGCGCCTACAACGATCACATCGTATTTTTGCATAAACACTTCCCTCATTTCGTGTAGATTTTGCCGACAGTGTGGTATAACCACAAGCCTATTTTATCACAGTTTCGCCCTCCCTGCAAACAAACCTTGTTAATCCTGTGACGAAATATTTGCCTCTCTTTTGTGCAAGGTGGCGGAGAAAGGGGATTTGTGGCCGGATTGTTCCGACCAGTCTTGATTTTGCCGCTTCTGTGCGATAGAATGGAGCCGATCCGAAGGAAAGGCGGTTACAGGATGCAGGAAAGGGAAGGCAAAAATCTGAAAGCGGAGTTCATCCACCTGATGCAGGCCAAAATCCTGTCCGGGGAACTGAAACCGGGGGACCGGCTGCCGCCGGAACGGGAGCTGGCGCTGCAGGTGGGGATCAGCCGCGGCTCGGTCAACCAGGGGATTCTGGACCTGGAGCGGATGGGCTTTCTGCGCATTGTGCCCCGGAAGGGGACCTTTGTGGCCGAGTATGTGCGCAAGGCCACGCCGGAGACCCTGGCGGCCATTATGAGCTACAATTCCGCCTACATTGACCCGGCCCTTTTCCGGGATTTAATGGAGCTGCGCATCCTGGTGGAGCGGGAGTGCGCCCGCCTGGCCTGCGCCAATCTGAACGGGGACGGTCTCCGCCGGCTCCAGGACTGCACCGGAGCCATCTACGCGGCACCGGAGGAACAGCTGGCCGAGGCGGTGTACCTCTATCACAAGTGCATTACCGAGATATCCGGCAACGCGGCCTACGCCATGGTGTTTCAGAGCTTTGAGAAAATGATACGCAATCTGGTCCGGGAACATTACACTGACCGCAGCGAGCTGACAAAAAGCCTGCCCAAATTTGAACTGCTGACGGCGGCCATCGCCCGCCGGGACGCCTATGAGGCGGACAGATGTATTCTCTCCATCCTGAGCCAGGCCTCGGACTATCTGAATACACATTTGAAATCGGGAAGCGATCTTCATCTGGAAGAATAAGGGGAATTTTTAAGGAGGAATGAAGATGAATCAAGGCGTGATCTGGTTTTTGCCCTTTGAGGAGCAGCTGATCGTTTGGCTCCAGCATCTGGGAGAGGGTACCGTATTGCAGACGATCCTATTCTACCTGAATAACTTTTTCTCCTTCCTGGGGGAAGAAATGATCTGTATTGCGGTCATGGGCTTTGTCTATTGGGGTCTGGACAAGAAGCGGGGGGAGCGGATCGGCGCGGCCATCATGCTGACCAATGTGTCCATCGGCCTGCTGAAAAACATCTTTTCCCGGGTCCGTCCCTGGGCGGCCAGCGGCTCCATTGAACTGCTGCGGGATGTGGACGGTTTTTCCTTCCCCAGCGGGCACAGCGCCAACTGTACAGCCCTCTATCCCACAACGGCCTATGAGTTCAGAGAGCGGAAATGGCTCAGATGGGTAGCCGTCTTTGTGCCCCTTCTCTGCGGCATCAGCCGCTGCTATGTGGGGGCCCACTGGCCTACCGATGTGATCGTGGGCCTGGCCACGGGCCTTCTGATCTTTTTGATGGTGGAAGCGGTGCTGCGCTCCGGCTTCAATAAGTACATTTTCTATTTTATCCTCATCGTGGTGAGCAGCGTGGGGCTGCTGTACTGCACCACCAACGATTATTTTAATTCCTACGGGATGCTCATCGGCTTTGTGTTCGGGCTGCTGTTTGAGCAGCGCTTCACCCGCTTTGAAAACACCGGGAATCTCTGGCTCGCCCTTTTGCGCACGGTGATGGGCGGCGCGCTGTATTTTGTTCTGAGCAGCCTCATCAAGCTGCTCATCGGAAATCTGTTCCCGGCGGGCAGCATGGGCTATCTGCTGATGCGCTCGGTCCGCTACGGCCTGGTGGTGTTCCTGCTGGTGGGCGTTTACCCCCTGGCTTTCCGTCTGGAGAGAAAGCTCTTCCGGGAAAAAGGCTGAACTTATTCAGCTTGTCAAAAAAGTCCTGTCAGGACTTTTTTGACCGCTTCAACCGCCGAGCGTTTTGAATACTTCAAAACGCTGCTTCGCCCAAAAAGCTTGAAATTTCAAGCTTTTTTGCGGCGGGTTATTGTAACGCGAGGCGGGTCTTAACCCCCTCGCGCTCCCCCGCGACTCTGTTGTTGCCGATTTAAGCATAGTATTTTGACAGTCTCAAAAAGACAGTGCAGAAAAAAGACAGTGCAGAAAATCTGCACTGTCTTTTTTATAAATCGTGTGATTCAAGAAGGATCACCTGTTCTGACTTTACTGCTTGAAGTCTGTGGGATCATCGCCGTTCTTCTTGCGGATGACGATGATGACAACGGCCACAACTGCTGCGGCGGCCACGACCATCAGAACCACCCAGATCCAGATGTTGTTGCTGTCGCCGGTACCAACGGTATTGGAATTGCTGTTGGTGCCGGTGGCGGAAGTAACGGTGAGCTTGCCAAACTTATAGGTGATCTCATAGTTTCCGGTGACTTCAGCTTTGGTCGCCGAATCCTTGATGGAGAGGATCTGTACGCTGTTGTCGGAGCTGCCGACATTGGTCTGCGTACCGGTGAACTTCAGCTCAATACTGTGGTTTTCCAGCTTTCCGTCAATTGTGGGAACGGTTCTGTCAGTGAGGGCCTTGCCGTCGTACACCTTGGTCTTGTCGCCGGTGGTGACGGTGAGGGGACGCTTGGTGACTTCCAGGCTGCCCTTTTCCACCTTGGTGTTGAACTTGGCGGTAACATCGTTGCCGGAGGCGTCCTTGATCGCAATGTTGGTCAGGGTGATTTCATCCTTGCCGGCATCGGTTCTTTCGCTGGCAGAGAAGGTGGCGCTGATGGTATAGCCGGAGGGGAGTGCGGGCGTGACCTTGATTTTGTCGGCCGTGAGGGTCAGGGGAGTGCCGTCGTATACCTTGGATTCATTGACGGTGATGGTGATGTCGGTAATCGCTTTGCCGGTGACTTCCAGAGTGCCTTCCTTCAGGGTGATGGTGTAATTGGCGGTCACGTCCTTGCCGCTGGCGTCGCTGATCTTCACGGAGCCAGCCTTGATGACGTTTTTGGAAGTGCCAACCTCGGTCTGAGAGCCGTTGATCTCAATGGCGGATACCTTGTGGCCGCTGGCCAGGGAGCCCTCAGTGATCTTGGCGGTGTTCTGGGTCAGGGCCTTGGTGTCATATTCCTTTTTGGCGGATTCGGCCGTGATGGTGATGGGGCGCGGAGAGATGGTGATCTTTCCGGTCTTGGTGCTGAGATTAAAGTTAGCGGTGACGTCAGTGCCATCCTGGATAAACGTGACGAGACCGATGGAAGTTTCGCCTTCGCCGGCATCGGTGCGCTCGCCGCTGTAGGTGACTGTGAGGGTCACACCCTCGGGCAGCTTGCCGGAGACGATCTCATACTCGGATGCACCGTGAGCGGTGCCGTCATATTCGGCTGTTGCCGCCTTGGGGGCGATGGTCAGCGGAATGCGGCTGTCGCCGGAAAGAGAAGTAACAGTGAGCTTGCCGGAGATAACCTTGATGTCGTAGTATCCGCTGAAATCCTTGTCGCCGCTCTTGATCACGGCCGTGACGGTGCTTTTAGTATTGTAGCCGGGGACAGTCTGGGAGCCGCTGAAGGTATAGGAAATCTCATGTCCTTCAAGCAGAGAACCTTCGGTGATCTTGGCACTGCTGGCCGTGAGAGCGGTGCCGTCATAGGGCTTCGTGCAGTCGTCAACGGTGACGGTCAGGGGGATCTTGGTAACGCTCAGCTTGCCCAAAGTCTGGGTGACCTGGTAGCTGCTGCTGACATCCTGGCCATTGCCGTTTGTAATGGTGTAGGTGAAGGTGTTGTCGGCATCGCCGGGCTCAATGCAGGAAGCAGTGTAATTCACGGACAACACGTCCCCCTCCATGACGCTGCCCTTGAGCTCATAATCATCGTTGTTGGTGGTCAGGGGCGTGCCGTCATAGGGCTTGGAGGCAGTGGCAGAGATGATCTCAAGCGCCGCCGGGGTCACGGTCAGGGTGCCGGGGAATCTATAAATGGTATAGCCGTCGACCTGTTTTTCGCCTTTCATAACGACCGCGCTGGGGGTGCAGGTTATGCTGCCGGCGTTGGTGATGCTTTCGTTGTCGAAGGAAACGGAAACGCGTTCGTCCTCAGCAAGAAGGCCGTCGGCGTAGTTGACAGAGTAATGATCCGCAGCCGCAAGGGGAGTGCCGTTATAGGCCCGGCTGAAGTCATTTACAGAGACGACGATAACATCCTTCCACTGGGCGACCAGCTTGCAGCTGAGAAGGGGAGAAACCGTGTCGCCGCTGTTTACGTTCACACTGATCCCGCTGTCAAAGACCAGCTTCCAGCCGGCAAATTCCTTGTAGAAGCTCTTAATGGCGGTCTCCTCCAGCTCTTTGCTGAGAGGCTCCACTGCATAACCGCTTTCACCGGGGGTGAGGGTTTTATCAGCGAACAGCTCACCATTAAGCACGCCGTCGGTGCAGATGACCTCGATCTCTGCTTCGGGAACAATCTTCGCGAAATAAACAGAGAGGACGTATGCAGAACTTTCACCCAGATCGTTCAGGATGCAGCCGCCGTTTTCGTCGTCAGCAAAAACTTCCGGGGAAATCGTGAGCGTATCGCCGTTTTCCGCATCAAGGTGCAAAACGGCATATTCGTTCAGCTTCAGGACATTGCTGTCGTCATCGGGCTCTTCAACACTGAGCACGACAGACTCGACATAAAGGTCTTTGGGAACAGCAACAGAGACGCCGTTTTTCTGAAGGTCGGCCAGAGAAGGCGCAAGGCCTTCGTCGTTTCCGAAATCAGCGGAGGCGGGGTTTTCCGTATCGGCATAAGGCTGATAGTTCACGGGCTCTGTGCCTGTATTCTCCTGCCGCAGGTAGAAGGCGGCCTCAATGGAACCGGTAGCGATGTACTCGGCCCGTGCCGCAGGCGTCGCACCGGCAAAGGAGAACACGAACATCAGAACCAGCATGGCGCTGAAGAGTATTCTTGCTGTTCTTTTCATGGTAATCACCTCAAGAGTAATAGATATACAAATATATGTTAATGTCACTTACGGAAGACACAAGTTGAAGCTTGTCATATTTTTTTACCGTATTGTAACTTTCTTCAACTGCATTATAACGAATGCCCCGGTAAAATGCAAGAGAGAATTGAAAAATAATTTATTAAGATTACATAATATTTTCAGGCTGTAACAATTTTCGACAGGCTCCGGTGCTCAGTCGATGGGCACCAGCTTGCCCATCACCACATATCTGGCGTTGTCGTATTCATAGGTGCAGGTGGAGAGGGTGATGATCCTGTCCTCCGGGCCGACCTCCACATCACAGTCAAAATCGGAAAAGCCCTTCATCTTCTCCAGAAATGCGCCGTATTCCTCGTCGCTGTTAAAGAAGAAGGTGTAGACCGAGGAGTCCGCGGAGGTGATGAAGCCGGTGAAAAGTTCCACGCGGTAATTCTGGGTGGGGGTGTTCAGGTACATGACCGGGTGGGCGTCATAATATTCCTGCTTGCCGTAATTGCAGATGGAGGCGAACATGGAGCCGTCGTTCATGTGGTGGCCGTAGATCACGGTGTTCTTTCCGGAAAAGTCGCTGAAGCAGGCGCAGTCGATAAACAGGGAACCGCAGCCGTTGTACCGGCCGTCAATATAGCGTTCAAGAAAATAAAAGTTATCTTCGCCCTGAGCCACCGGATAGTTGATCACGGTGTCCGCGCTGTAAAGCCAGCCTACCACATACTGGCTCTGGCTCATGAGGGCGTCAAAGTCAACGGCGATGGGGGAGACCTCCCGGGGGCCTTCGACCTCCGGACTGGCGCTCTGGGAAGGAGCTTTATCCTTGTCGTTCTGGGTCACAACGTTCCCGCTGAGTCCGTTGTACATCTGCTGGTCAACTCTGTATTCATGAATGATGGAGTAGAGCTTGTATCCGCTGAAAGCGAACACGCACAGAAACACCACACACAGTACAGTTAAAAGTATTCTGGTTTGTTTTTTCATCTTGTCCTCCTTATGAAAGGCTTGAGCATATTATACGACGGATAAAGGCAAAAAGGAAGAGGATTCTTAAAAGGTTAAGAACGTTTAAGAAATGAACGGGAAAAGATCAGCTGCGTTGGTAAAGACGTTTTTCCGGCCGGAAAGTTTCCGGGAAAAAACTTTCACAGGATATGATATGGATTTGATTGTAAGCGGAAAAAAGAAATGATATAATAAACAATAGAAAAATCAATGCACAGGAGGCGTGAACATGGCAGACTACTCCCAGGAATATCTTGAACTTCTGGCGGAAAAATACCCCAACAGGGCGGCTGCGTGCTCCGAGATCGTCAATCTCAGGGCCATCCTCTCCCTGCCCAAGGGCACGGAACATTTTATCAGCGACCTGCACGGCGAATACGGCGCGGTGCGGCACATTCTGAACAACTGCTCCGGCGTGATTCTGGAAAAGGTGCGCCGCCTGTATGAGCAGGAGATCGGGGAGGAGCGCTGCCGCGCCCTCTGCTCGCTGATCTACTACCCCAGGGAGGAGCTGAACTGCCTGCGGGAGCAGGACAAGCTCAGCGATGGGGTGCTTCGGGACGTGCTGGAGCGGCTGCGCACCCTGGCGGAGATGCTGTCCGGCAAATACACCCGCAGCTATGTGCGCAAACAGATGCCGGCGGAGTGGAGCTTTGTGCTGGACGAGCTGCTGCATGTCCAGCGGGACGAGGAGGAAAACCAGCTCCGCTACCACGACACCCTGCTGGACGCCATTGTGGAGACCGGATCGGCGGAAGAGGTCATTGTGGCCATGTCGGAGCTTATAAAGCGCCTGGCCGTGGAGCGGCTGCACATCGTGGGCGACATTTTCGACAGGGGCAGCGAACCGGCCCGCCTGCTGGACGCGCTGATGGAGCACCCCAACATCGACATCCAGTGGGGCAACCACGACATCCTGTGGTTGGGCGCGGCGGCGGGCAGCCCCGCCTGCATCTTTACGGTGCTGCGCATCTCCGTGGACTACGGCAACACCAACCTGTTGGAGCGGCGCTACGGCATATCCCTTCGCCCGCTGACGGAGTTTTCCCGGAAGGTGTACGGCAGCGCCTCGGGCAAGATACTGCACCACGCCCTGAACACCCTGGGCTTTAAGTTAGAGGGGCAGATCATTAAGCGCCACCCGGGCTACGGCATGGACTCCCGGCTGATGCTGGAGCGCATCGACTTTGAACACAACACCGTCCGCCTGGACGACGGGGTGTACCCGCTGAACACCTCTCTCTGGCCCACCATCGACCCCGGTGACCCCTATAGGCTGACGGCGGAGGAAGAGGCCCTGGTGGAGGAATATGTGTCCGCCTTCCGGGAAAGCCAGGCCCTGCGCCGCCATATCGACTTCATTTATAAAAACGGCGGCACTTATCTCTGCTGCAACGGCAATCTGCTCTACCACGGCTGCATCCCCATGACCGAGGACGGGCAGTTTGCCCGGGTCCGCCACGGCGGCAAGTGGTACTCCGGCAAGTCCCTGCTGGACTACGCGGACATTGTGGTAAAAAGCGCCTGGGCAAAGCATGATGAGTCGGCGCTGGACATGATGTGGTATCTCTGGTGCGGCAACGACAGCCCCTTCTCCGGCAGGGTGTTCCACACCTTCGAGCGGGCCGTGGTGGACGACAAGAGCACCTGGGAGGAGCCGAAAAACCCCTATTTCCGCTTCTGGGACGACGAGAATGCCGCCCGGATGATCCTGCGGGAGTTCGGCCTGGACCCGGACAGCGGCCACATCATCAACGGCCACACCCCAGTGAAGGCCAAAAAGGGCGAAAGCCCGGTAAAGGCCAATGGCAAGCTCTTCGTCATCGACGGCGGCTTCTGCAAAGCCTACCAGGCCACCACCGGCATCGCGGGCTACACGCTGATCTATAATTCCCACGGCCTGCGGCTCAAATCCCACCGGCCCTTCAACGGCGTGGCGAGGGTTTTGAGCAACAATGAGGACATGGAGTCCGACTCCGTGCAGGTGGAGAGCTTTGCCCGCCGCCGCTACATCGCGGACACCGACAGCGGCGCGGTGCTCTGCCGACGCATTGAGGCGCTGGAGGCCCTGCTGGCCGCTTTCCGCAGAGGAGACATACAGGAGAGATAGTTCATCCGGGCAATTGCAGCGCGCAGGATATATTATATTGAAAGAAAAAATTCCTTCCGGCTTTCGCCGGAAGGATGAAAAACAGCGGTTTATCAGACCCACCGATCCATTCGATGGGTCTGCGTTTTTTTGCCTTGTCAGGCATTATAGTCGGAAAGCCTTTTGATGCTGCCGGACAGGGGCTTGTCGTGCAGCACATGGTCCAGGGCCTGCTCCGGGGTATCGCACAGGGCAAAAAGCTGAAGACAGCTCTTGCTCATAAAGCCCTGCTCCGCCGTCTGCCGGAGCATATGGGCCATGGCGTCGTAATAGCCGGCGGTGTTCAGCACGGCGATGGGCTTAGCGTGGCGGCCCAGCTGCTTCAAGGTCAGGGTCTCGAAAAATTCCTCATAGGTGCCGATGCCGCCGGGCAGAACGATGAAGGCCTGGGCCGCGTCCTCCATGGCGGCCTTGCGCTGGCCCATGGTCTCGGTGAAAATGAACTCGGTGCAGTGGGGGTAGAGGATCCCCGGCTCGTCAAAAAAGCGGGGGGCGATGCCGGTGATTTTGCCCTTTTCCCGGGAAACGCCCCGGGCGCAGGCCCCCATCAGGCCGTTTTGGCCGCCGCCGAAGATCAGACTGTGCCCGCCTTGGCCGATGAGCTCGCCCAGCCTCTCCGCCGCGTCAAAATATTCCCGGGCCAGCCTGTCGCCGGAGGCGCCGTATACGCAGATATTCATGCTTTATCTCCCACATAAAATTTTTCCTCATTATATTTTACCCCGCCCCGTCTGTCAACCGCGCATTGGGGTGTATTTTTCTTTGACTGTGCAATACGAAAGTGCTATGATGGAAAATCAGGAGGGATGCACGGATGGAAGAAAAGAAAAAGACAGGCCGGGCCAAGGCCTATTTCCGTGAGCTGCTGGATATCCGGGGCGACATGATGAGCTATGAGGAGATCGACGCCATGATGCTGGAGAACACCGCCATTCACGGCTCCAACATGTGGATTCTGATGCTGGCCATTTTCATCGCCTCCATCGGCCTGAACGTAAACTCCACCGCCGTCATTATCGGCGCCATGCTCATTTCGCCGCTGATGAGCGGCATACTCACCCTGGGCTACTCCCTGGCGGTGAAGGACCTGGCCCTCATGCGCCGGTCTCTGGCCAGCTTCGGCACCCAGGTGGCCATCAGCCTGATCGCCTCCACCCTCTATTTTCTGCTGACGCCCTTGCAGGAGCCCACGGCGGAGATGATCGCCCGCACAAGCCCCACCATCTGGGACGTGCTCATCGCCCTCTTCGGCGGCCTTGCCGGCATGATCGGCAACACCCGGCAGAAAAAGGGGAATGTGATCCCCGGCGTGGCCATCGCCACGGCGCTGATGCCCCCTCTCTGCACCGCGGGCTACGGCCTTGCCACTTTGCAGCCCCGCTTCCTGCTGGGTGCCTTCTACCTCTTCGCCATCAACACCCTGTTTATCGCCCTGTCCGCCGCGCTGGTGACGGTGCTGCTGAGAGTACCGGCACACCGGGAGATCAGCCCCCAGCGGCAGAAAAAAATCAACCGCATCATTCTGGCCATCACCATCATCACGGTGATCCCCAGCATCCTCATCGGCGGCATGACGGTGTATAATTCCGTTCTGGACAGCAACATAGAGCGTTACCTGAAAAGCGAGTTTGTCTTTTCCGACACCCAGCTGGTCCAGAGCAGCGTCGACAAAATGGAAAAGAAGCTCTCCGTCTCCCTTGTGGGCCAGCCTGTGTCGGAGGAGGCCGTTGCCATGCTGCAAAAGGAGCTGGCCAACTACGGTCTGGAGGGCTACACCCTCCATGTGACCCAAAATTCCGTCAGCGCCGATCTGGAGAGCTCCGACCGGGTGACCATCGCTCTGCAGGAAAACGCCATTTCCGCCCTGCAGGAGAAGCTGGAGGAAAAGGAGCGGGAGCTGGACACAGTGAACCGGCAGCTTGAGGATGTGTTGAGCAGCCCGGACCCGGCGGACCAGCTCCAGACTCTATGCGAAACCGCGCCGCAGATCTTTACCAAGCTGAAAGAGTGCAGCGTGGGCTATATGAGCGACAGCGAAGGGGAATACATTCTCCTCACCGCCTCTGCCGCGGAGCCCATGAGCGAGGGAGAGATCGAAACCCTGGAAAACTGGCTCCGGACCGAAACCGGCCTGGACCGGGTGAAAGTATATATCGGATAAAGAAAACACCTCCGCCTGGAGGTGTTTTCTTTAATGCAATTCCGTTTCCACAACGCAGTGGTTTTTGATCTCTCCCACAAGAAACTGGAGGGCGTCCACCACATGGGGGCGGATGTCGCCGCCGATGAGGACGAGCATGATGTCGTCCCCCAGATCGAGCTGGCCCTCGTTCAGCCAGACCCGGATATAATAGATGCCGGGCAGGGTGTAGGCCCGGTCGATGGCGGCGGAAAGCTTCTCCTCGTCATAGGAAAAGTCCATGCCCGTTACGGGCAGGGTGTCCGCCGCGCCCTGCCGCACCAGGGCCTTGGCCGTCTGGCGGACGGTGCCGTTATGGACCAGGAACATGCCGCAGTTTTTGGCGGCGGGGTCGGCTTTGGCCTCTTTCAGCCACTGGTCTATGGAAGGGGCTTCTTTTTTCATGGCTCAGCCCTCCCTTTCTTCAAAGCGGGCGGAGACCCGTTTCAGCAGCGCCCGGATCTGCAAATGCTGGGGGCAGGCGGCCTCGCACTGGCCGCAGCCCACACAATCGGCGGGGCTGCCGCCCTTTTCCACATTGTTTTTATAGCTTGCCCGGCCGTTCTCCCCACCGAACATGGTGTTGGCGTTCAGGGCGGAGAACAGGGAGGGGATGTTGATCTTCATGGGGCAGCCGTCGGTGCAGTAGCGGCAGGCGGTGCAGGGCACCAGATCCATGCGGTCAAACACGCCCCGCACCTGCCCGATGGCGGCGTATTCCTTTTCGTCCAGGGGACGGAAATCTTCCATAAAGCTGAGATTGTCCGCCATCTGCTCTGCATTGCTCATGCCGGAGAGCACCATCATCACGCCCTCCTGGGAGGCGGCGTAACGGATGGCATAGGAGGCATAGCTGCCGCCTTTCAGGCCGTCCAGCACCGCTTTGGCCTCGTCAGGCAGATTCATCAGGTTCCCGCCCTTCACCGGCTCCATGATGATGACCGGCTTATTGTGCTTGCGGCAGACCTCAAGACACTCCATGCCCCGGACCACCGGGCTGTATGCATCCAGATAGTTAAACTGGATCTGCACTGCCTCAATGCAGGGCTGCTCCGTGAGGATGCGATCCAGTACTTCGGGCGTGTCGTGGAAGGACATGCCGATGTGCTTTATCTTTCCCTCCGCTTTCAGCTCCTGGGCGATCCCAAAGGCCCGGCAGCGGAGATATTTTTCATACCGTTCACCGCTCATGGCGTGCATCAGGTAAAAGTCAAAATACTCCACCCCGCAGGCCTCCACTTGGGAGGCAAAGAGGAGGCGGATGTCCTCCTCATTCTCAAAAAAGGTGAAGGACAGCTTGTTCGTCAGCACAAAGCTCTCCCGGGGGTAGCGGGAAGTGAGGCACTGCCGCAGCGCGGTCTCGCTCTGCCCGCCCAGGTAGGGCCGGGCCGTGTCAAAATAATTAAAGCCCCGGGCCATAAACATGTCCACCATTTGGGTGAACCGGGGCAGGTCCACTTTGTCCTCCAGCATCGGCAGCCGCATGCAGCCAAAGCCAAAATTCTTCTTGATTTCCGGAAAAAAGACGCGCAAAGCAAAACCCTCCAACTGTCTTGACATAAAAGACAAAAGTGTGTATACTCAAAAAAGCTTCAAATTATTCAAGTATTTTTCATACTATTCTGCGATAAAACGCTTTAGAATTTTAGCGAGGCAGAATTGTGTCAGACGAGGCGCTTTCCGCAGCGAATAATGGAAATATATTTGCAAGGAAAGCAACGAAGGTTGGCGCAATTCTGACCGCTAGAAAATAAATGGTTTTATTGGAGAATAGTATCATAATATCATCATTATATCTCCGCCCGGCTTTCCCGTCAAGGCGGACAGAACTGCGCATTTTTGAAAGGAAACACTATGCAGAAGATAAAAATCAGCACCGACTCCACCGCAGATATCCCCCGGGAAATGTGGGAAGAGCTGGACATCAACGTCGTCCCCCTCACCATTGTCAACGGGGACAAGCAGTATAAAGACGGCTACGACCTGACGCCCCAGGAGTTTTATAAAATTCTGGACGAGTCCGCCGTTCTCCCCAGCTCCTCTCAGGCCACGCCCGTCCAGTTCATGGCCCTTTACGAGGAGACCTGGAAGCAGGGCTACACACACTTGATCCACACCAGCATCAATTCCAAGGGCTCCGCCACCTTCCAGAGCGCGATGCAGGCAAGGACCTTCTTCTTTGAGGAACACCCCGAGGCGGAGAAGGACTTCAGCATCACCCTGATCGACTCTCTGTCCTACAGCATGTGCTACGGCTGGCCCGTCATCGCCGCCGCCCGCATGGTGAAGGAGGGGAAGAGCGCGGAGGAGATCACCGAATACATTCAGGAGTGGGTGGCCCACACCCGGCCCATGTTCATCCCCCTGAACCTGCGCTGCGTGAAAAAGTCCGGTCGGATCACCCCGGCAGCCGCTTTTGTGGGCGATGCTCTGGGGCTCAAGCCCATGATCACCTTTGAAAACGGCGAGGCGAAGATCCTCTCCAAGGTCAGGGGCGAGGCCAAGGCCATCAACGCCCTGGTGGAGACCTGCCTGAAAGAGCGCAAGCCCGGCAGCCCCTATCAGATCGTCTATGGCAGCAACCAGCTCCAGCGGGAAAAGCTCCGGGAGGCTCTGAGCAAGGTCATGGATCAGCCTCCTGAGTTTGAATACCCTGTGGGCTGCGTCATCGGCATCAACACCGGGCCGGATATGATCGGCATCATCTACCGGACCTGAGAAAAAGCCCATGCGCATAAAAACCGTGATGTTCGACCTGGACGGCACCCTGCTGCCCATGGATCAGGACCAATTTACCAAATATTATTTCGGCCTGCTGGCCAAAAAGCTTGCGCCTTACGGCTATAACGCGGAGCAGCTGGTCAGCGGCATCTGGGCCGGCACCGCCGCCATGGTGAAAAACAACGGCTCCTGCACCAATGAAGAGGCCTTCTGGAAAAAATTCTGCGCGCTCATGGGGGAGAAGGTCCTTGAGTAAACGCTGAATAAACCGCCTTCGGCGTCTCCCGGAAAATTTGCGCCCTGATTTCGTCACTTTTTCTTGCAATACACAAAGTA
>CAMGRL010000010.1 GCA_946061515.1 uncultured Clostridia bacterium | reverse complement strand
CGTAGAGCTTATGGGTGATTCCGGAGACGATATGCTCCCCGGAGTGGTTCTGCATCCGGCAGAGCCGCTGCTCCCAGTCCAGGGCGCAGGCATATTCCTGACCCGGCGTTAAAGCCTGATCGGTATAATGGAGAATCTCGCCGTTTTGCTCCTGCACGTCCCGGACGGCGGCGGGGCCGATCAAGCCGGTGTCCGCCGGCTGCCCGCCGCCCTCGGGGAAAAAGGCGGTTTTGTCCAGAACAACGGCAAAGCCCTTTTTGGCCTTTTCACAGGAGAGGACCCGGGCGGAAAATTCATGGATGTGGCTGTCGGTATAATAAAGCTTTTCGGTCATCAGTATCGCTCCTTTTCCTTATATATACCACGCTTTGCCCCAAAGCGCAAGAAAACAAGGGCCGTCCCTTATGGACGCCCCTTGCGAGAAGCTGTTCGGTTCAGCGCTGCTGTTGTTCAAGGCCGCTGATGTTCATGTACTCGTCGTAGCTGCACATGCGGTCGATGATGCCGGTATCGGTGATTTCAATGATGCGGTTGGCCACGGTCTGGGTCAGCTGGTGGTCGTGGCAGGAGAAGATGATGTTGTGCCTGAAGGCCTCCATGCCGTTATTCAGCGCGGCGATGCTCTCCAGATCCAGGTGGTTGGTGGGCTGGTCGAACACCAGGAAGTTTGCGCCGGAGAGCATCATTTTGCTCAGCATACAGCGCACATTTTCCCCGCCGGACAGAACCTTTACCGGCTTGTACACATCGTCCCCGGAGAAGAGCATACGCCCCAGGAAGGTGCGCAGGTAGCTCTCCCGCTTGTCCTCGGAAAACTGGCGCATCCAGTCGATCAGGTCCAGGTCGCAGTTGTCGAAATAGGGGTTCAGATCCTTGGGGAAATAGGCCGTGGTGATGGAAGCGCCCCATTTGACGCTGCCGGAATCCGGCTCCTCCTCGCCCATGAGGATCTTATAGAGCATGGTGACGGCAAGCTCGTTTTTGCCCACGATGGCGATTTTGTCCTCCCGGCCTACGGTGAAGTTCACCCGGTCCAGCAGCTTTACGCCGTCCACGGTCTTGCTGATATCGGTGACGAAAAGCCGGTCCTTGCCCGGTTCCCGGTCCGCCTTGAAGCCCACCCAGGGGTAGCGGCGGCTGGAGGCGGGCAGCTCCTCCACGGTGATCTTGTCCAGCAGCTTGCGGCGGGAAGTGGCCTGACGGGATTTGGACTTGTTGGCGGAAAAGCGGGCGATAAAGGTCTGCAGCTCCTGGATCTTCTGCTCGGCCTTCTTGTTCTGGTCCCGGACCAGCTTCTGGATCAGCTGGCTGGACTCATACCAGAAATCATAGTTGCCCACATACATCTTGATCTTGCCGTAGTCGATGTCCACAATGTGGGTGCAGACGTTGTTGAGAAAATAGCGGTCATGGCTGACCACAAGGACGGTGCCCTCGTAGTCCATCAGGAAATCCTCCAGCCAGACCACACTGGCCAGGTCCAGGTTGTTGGTGGGCTCGTCCAGCAGTATCACGTCAGGGTGGCCGAACAGCGCCTGGGCCAGCAGCACCTTCACCTTGAGCCGGGGGTCGATCTCCGACATCTGGCTCTGGTGCAGACTTACGTCCACGCCCAGGCCCTGGAGAATGCGGCCCGCGTCAGACTCGGCCTCCCAGCCGCCCAGCTCCGCAAATTCCTCCTCCAGCTCCGCGGCCCGGATGCCGTCCTCGTCGGTGAAGTCCGGCTTGTCATAGATGGCGTCCTTCTCCTTGCCGCAGTCGTAGAGCCGCTGGTTGCCCATGATGACCGTGTCCATAACGGAAAAGGCGTCGTACATGTTCTGGTTCTGCTTCAAAACGGACATGCGCCGTTTGGGGTCCAGCACCACACTGCCGGAAGTGGGCTCCAGCTCGCCGGAGAGGATCTTGATGAAGGTGGATTTCCCCGCGCCGTTGGCGCCGATGATGCCGTAGCAGTTGCCGGCGGTGAACTGCAGGTCCACCCGGCTGAACAGCACAGAGGAGCCGAACTGCATGGAAAGGTCGTTTACTGTAAGCATAGATGATCTCCCGAAAATGATTTAATTAAATGTAGGAATGGTCAATGCTGACCACCGCGTAGCGGTCAGGCCAGGTCTGGTGGATCTGCTGGCGGATAGAGGCAGCCAGCTCCTCGTCACTTTTCTTATAGTCGGCAGGGACCACCGCGTCGAAAATCAGATTGGTATGGGTGGGGCCGGGGACCATGCGAAAATCGTGGATGCTGATCACATCGTCCAGCTCCTTCAGCTTTTCCGCCACGGCGGCGCGCATCTGGCTGACCTCGGTATTGTCGGCCTCAATGGGGTCCATATGTATGGTGGCAATGCAGCCCAGCTGCTCTTTCAGCTCAGTCTCCGCCGTGTCGATGGCGTCGTGCAGGTCGAAGATGTTGCCGTCGCCGCGGACCTCAGCGTGGAGGGAGACCATCACCCGGCCGGGGCCGTAGTCATGGACCACCAGGTCGTGGATGCCCACTACCTCGGGGTGGGCGGTGACGATATCCGCCACCTGCTGCACAAACTCCGGGTCGGGAGCCTGACCCAGCAGGGGAGACACGGTATCTTTCGCGGCGTTGAAGCCCGCGTAGAGGATGAACACGGCCACCAGCAGACCGGCGTAGCCGTCGATGTTCACATGGAAGAAATAAGAGACACCCATGGACAGCAGAACCACCGTGGTGGCCACAGAGTCGGAGAGAGAGTCGGTGGCGGTGGCCTGCATGGCGGCGGAACTGATCTTTTTGCCCACGGAGCGGTTATACAGGCACATGTAGAACTTCACCAGGATGCTGCACACCAGAATGATGGCGGGGAGCAGGCCGCTGCTTATGGGCTCCGGGTGGAGGATCTTTTCAAAGGAGCTTTTGACCAGCTCAAAGCCCATCAGGATGATGACGGCCGACAGCACAAGACCGGCCAGATACTCGGCCCGGCCGTGGCCGAAGGGGTGGTCCGGATCGGGCTTTTTCCCGGCAATGGCAAAGCCCAGCAGGGTGATGATGGAGGATCCCGCGTCGGACAGGTTGTTGAAGGCGTCCGCCGTAATGGCCACGGAGCCGGAGATGACCCCGGCGAAATACTTGCCGGCGAAGAGCAGCAGGTTCAGGAAGATCCCGTACAGGCTGCACATGGTCCCGTAGGCCCGGCGGACGGCGGCGTTGGTGACATTTTCGTGGTCTTTGATGAAGAGTTTTGTCAAGAGCTTGATCATAACAATTCCAGACTTTCTATATCAAAATATTTTTCCGCGAAGTCCACACGCTTCACGGTAAATTCCCTGCCCCGCAGATATTCCAGAACCCCTGCGTCGGTAGGAAAGGAAAAACAGAGCTTATAGGAGTACAGGGCCTGGCCCTTCTCGCCGAAATCCCGGTTGAAGCGCTCCCGACCGTATTTCCCGTCCCCCAAAAGGGGCCAGCCGGCGTGGGCCATCTGCACTCTGATCTGGTGGGTGCGGCCCGTGAGCAGGTGACACTCCACCAGGGACAGGGGCCCTTTGGAGCACAGTACACGGTATTCGGTGACGGCGGTTTTTGTGCCGGGCTCGGGGCGGTTTTTTACATAGACCTGGTTTCTGCCCGCGTCTTTGAAAAGATAATTCTCCAGCCGGCCGGAAGGGGGCTTGGGGCGGCCCTGTACGGCGCAGAGATAGTATTTTTCAATCTCCCGGTCCCGGATCTTGTCGTTGAGGATGCGCAGGGCCTCCGCGTTCTTGGCGGCGATGACGATGCCGCCGGTGTTCCGGTCAATGCGGTTGCACAGGGCGGGGGAAAAGGAATTTTCCTCTTTGGGCCGCCACTCGCCCTTCTGGGCCATGTAGGCCTGAATGTTGGCAATCAGGGTGTTGTAGTCCCAGACTCCGGCGCTGTGGCACAGTACGCCGGGCTTTTTGTCCACAAGGAGAATGTTTTCGTCCTCATAGACAATGTCCAGCCGGGGTGTGCCCACTTTCAGATAGGAATTTTCTTCCCGGGGCTTTTCAAAGAACTCGTCGTTGATGTATAATTGTAAGGTATCGCCCACCTTCAGGCGGGTGTCCCTTTTCGCGCCCTTGCCGTTGAGCTTGATGCGCTTAAGGCGGATATATTTCTGCAAAAGAGACTCCGGCAGCAGGGGGACGGCTTTGCCCACAAAGCGGTCCAGCCTCTGCCCGGCGTCGTTTTGCCTGACGGTCAGTTCCTTCATGGCTTGACAGGAGAACCTTTCATAAAAAAATTGGTTTTACTTCTTTGTTTTTTTGGATTATACACTATAAAATTTCTGTTGACAAGACTTGACAAGTAATCTATAATATCAGGGCGACTGTGTTGAGGGTATGCCCTCCGGTCGTGACTTTGCGAGGTGCGATATGCGGCTTAACTTAAGAGAGATCATTGAAATACCGGGCGGCTCCATCCCCTTCGAATGTGAGCTGGATACGGAGAATCTGGATTTCCCGGCGGTAAAGGCGTATGTGTCCAAGCCCCACGCCGTTGGCCGGGTATACAACGAGGCCGGTGTGCTGAACCTGAGCGGGGAGATCAGCGCGGACATGCGCTGTATCTGCGACCGCTGCGGTACGGAGTTTGACAGCACCAAGACCACAGCCCTTCACGCCACCATCGCGGAAGAGGACGATGACGGGGAAAACCCGGAGCTGTTCCTTCTGGATGGGGACGAGATCGACCTGGACGAGATTTTGTCCACATGCTTCATCCTGGACATGGAGACCAAGTTCCTCTGCCGAGAGGACTGCAAGGGCCTGTGTTCCCGGTGCGGCAAAAACCTTAATCTGGGCCCCTGCGGGTGCCGGAAAGAAATTGATCCAAGATTTGCTGTGCTTGAGCAGCTTTTGGATAAAGATTAAAATAAGCTGCTCAGAACAGCTGATATCAGGAGGTGTCAACATGGCAGTCCCAAAAGGAAAAGTATCAAGACAGAGACGTGATAAGAGACGTTCTTCTACCTGGAAGCTCGAAGCCCCCGGCATCGTCAAGTGCCCCAACTGCGGAGCCTTCGTTATGCCTCATCGCGCCTGCAAGGCTTGCGGTCAGTACAAGGGCCGTGCGGTCATCCAGGTTGAAGAGAGCAAGTAAAAAAGCTTGAGGAAGAAAGGCGTCGGCCTTTCTTCCTTTTGCTATTTATGAAGAGTATGGAAAATATCATCAAATCCATCGACCGCGGCAGCCCCCTGCACCGGAAGGCCCATGTGGGCGACGCGGTCATTGCGATAAACGGCAATAAAATCATTGATGTGCTGGACTACAAGTTCTTCGCCTACGACAGCCGCCTGAAGGTGCTGCTGCGCCGGCCGGACGGCAGCGAGTATGAAGTCGCTGTCCGAAAAAGCGAGGGCGGAGACCTGGGGCTGGAGTTTGAAAGCTACCTGATGGACACGCCCCGCTCCTGCGCCAACAACTGCGTGTTCTGCTTTATTGACCAGCTGCCCAAGGGCATGCGCCGGACCATGTACTTCAAGGACGACGACGCCCGCCTCAGCTTCCTGTTGGGGAATTATATCACCCTGACTAATCTTTCAAAACGGGAGATCGAGCGGATCATTTCCCTGCACATCAGCCCCATCAACGTCTCGGTCCACACCACCAACCCGGCGCTGCGCTGCAAAATGCTCCAAAACCCCAGAGCGGGGGAGAGCATCGAGACCATGCGCCGTTTTGCGGCGGCAGGGATCGTCATGAACTGCCAGATCGTCTGCTGCCCCGGCCTGAACGACGGGGAGGAGCTTCTGCGCTCCATGCGGGATCTGGAGGAGATGTACCCCGGGGTACACAGCGTCTCCATCGTCCCGGTGGGCCTGACAAAGTTCCGGGAGGGCCTGTACCCCCTGACGCCTTATACAAAGGAGCTGGCGGGGGAGACCATCGACATGGTCACCGCATTCGGGGATGAGTGCCTGAAACGCCACGGCACCCGCATCTTCTTCTGCGGGGACGAGCTGTACATCAAGGCGGAGCGGGAGCTGCCCCCGGACGAGTTTTACGAGGAGCACACCCAGCTGGAAAACGGCGTTGGCATGATAAGGCTTTTGGAGACGGAGTTTCGCTCCGCGCTGATGCTGTCTGACGAGCCGGACGGCCTGCCCTTCTCCATCGCCACCGGCGTTTCCGCGGCCCCGTATTTTGAAAAGCTGCTGGGTATGGCAAAAGAAAAATACGGCACAATAAAAGGGCAGGTCTACGCCATTGAAAACGACTTTTTCGGCCGCAGCATCAATGTGACCGGGCTGATTACCGGCCAGGACCTGATCCGTCAGCTCAAGGGCAGAGAATTGGGCGAGCGCCTGCTCATCTCCCAGAACATGCTCCGCCGGGAGGAAATGGACTTTCTGGACGATGTGACCCTGGAGCAGGCCAGTAAAGAACTGGGCGTGCCCATCTACCCCATCGAACAGGACGGCTTTGCCCTGTGGGACGCCATGGCGGGCGAGCTTCCGGAAATCAGGCTTCCCGTGCGCGCGGAGCCAACAGAAGAATACTATAAATATAATCAGAATTGAAAGGGAGGGGGATACAGTTGTCAAGACCTCTTGTTGCTATCGTAGGCCGCCCCAATGTGGGAAAGTCCATGCTTTTCAACCGCCTGGTGGGACAGCGGCTCTCCATCGTTGAGGACACCCCCGGCGTCACCCGCGACCGGCTTTATGCTGAGTGCGAGTGGTGCGGCAGAAAATTTGACATGGTGGACACCGGCGGCATTGAGCCCAGCACCGACAGCGAGATTTTGCTCTTCATGCGGGAGCAGGCCCAGATCGCCATCGACTCCGCCACCGTGATCGTTCTGGTCACGGATATCCGCACCGGCGTCACCGCCGCGGACAAGGATGTGGCCAACATGCTGCTCCGTTCCCGCAAGCCCGTGGTGCTGGCGGTAAATAAGGCGGACTCCACGGGAGCCACCGACCCCGCCGTATATGAATTTTACTCCCTGGGTCTGGGAGACCCGATCCCCGTCTCCGCCGTACACGGCCACGGCACCGGCGACCTGCTGGACGAGTGCCTGAAGTACTTCCCGGAGGAGGACGAGGGGGAGGAAGAGGACGACTGCATCAAGGTGGCCGTCATCGGCAAGCCCAATGTGGGCAAATCCTCTCTCATCAACCACATTCTGGGCGAAAAGCGGGTCATTGTCAGCAACGTGGCCGGCACCACCCGGGACGCGGTGGACACCCTGTATGAAAACCAGTACGGACGCTATATGCTCATCGACACGGCGGGCATCCGCCGCAAGTCCAAGGTGGACGAGCGGGTGGAGAAGTTCTCCGTCATGCGCGCCCAGCTGGCCATTGAGCGGGCGGATGTGTGCCTCATCATGATCGACGCCCGAGACGGCGTCACCGAGCAGGACACCAAGATCGCAGGTCTTGCCCACGAGGCGGGAAAGGCCAGCATCGTGGTGGTGAACAAATGGGACCTGGTGGAAAAAGAGACCGGCACCATGGAGAAAATGCGCAAGGACATCATGCGGGATCTGAGCTTTATGAGCTACGCGCCCATCCTCTTCATCTCCGCCCTGACCGGCCAGCGCACCGAGCGCATCTTTGAGCTCATCAACTTTGTCAACGACCAGAGCAATATGCGTATCTCCACCGGTATGCTCAATAACGTCCTGGCCGACGCCCAGGCCAGAGTGCAGCCCCCCACGGACAAGGGCCGCCGCCTGAAGATCTACTACATGACCCAGACCGGCATCAAGCCGCCCAACTTCGTGATCTTCTGCAACTCCCGGGAGCTGTTCCACTTCTCCTATCAGCGCTATATCGAAAACCAGATCCGGGCCGTGTTCGGCCTGGAGGGTACGCCCATCCGTATTGTCATCAGACAGAAAGGCGATAAGGAATGATCTACTGGGTACTGACAATACTGACGGCGGTTTTCTCCTACGCCATGGGGAACCTGAACAGTTCCATCGTCGCTTCCAACCTGGTCTTCCACGCCGATCTGCGCAGGCTGGGCACCGGCAGCGCCGCCCTGTCCAACTTCCGCCGGATCTACGGCGTAAAGGGCGCCATCAAGCTGCTGCTGGTGGAGCTGCTGATCGACCTGCTGCCCATCCTCATTGCCGGCTGGCTCTTCGGCCTGAAGGACCACGCCGTTGTGGGCCGGGCCTTTGCGGGCTTCTGCCTGGTGATGGGCAGGGTCTATCCCGCCCTGTATGACCTGCACGGCGGCCACGGCATTATGGCGCTGATCGTGACGGCCTTCTCCGTGTATTTCTCCATGGGCCTGACCATTCTGGTCATTGTGCTGGCTCTCATCTGGTTTAACCGCTATATGGCTGTCGCCGTGCTGGCCGGGGCCGCCACCATGATCGCCGGCGCGCTGCTGCTGGTTGACGA
This sequence comes from uncultured Clostridia bacterium, assembly GCA_946061515.1. Taxonomy (GTDB): domain Bacteria; phylum Bacillota; class Clostridia; order Oscillospirales; family Oscillospiraceae; genus Limivicinus. Next base: position 50,584 of record CAMGRL010000010.1, on the reverse strand, counting down.
CAGGCTCGCCATGCTCCTCTGCATCTTTACCGGTATAGCCGTTATTGTGAAGCATATCCCCGCCATCTCCCGCCTCTCCGCCGGGAAGGAGACCAAGATCAGCTTCAAAGAGGACATCAACTATAAGTTTGACGAGAAGTTCTGAACCTTTTTGTCTTTGCGGCCATCCGAAATAAAATGAAGGATCCCGTATTCAGAGGCATTTTGCTTCTGTTTACGGGATCCTTCGTCGCTTCGCTCATCAGGATGACGGCAAAGCTGGGCTTCCCCTTGAGGGGAAGCTGTCGAGCGGAGCGAGACTGATGAGGTGGACAGAGAAAGGCAGCGTTTTGCGGGAACTTCGGCAAATTTCCAGCCCTTCTCCACCTCATCCGGCGCTGCGCGCCACCTTCCCCTCAAGTAAACGATGATTAAATCGGCAAGAACGGATCGCGAGAAAATTTGTGTTCTGATGAAGGCACTTTTTTGCAGGAATACTTTGTGTATTTCAAGAAAAAGTGACAAAATCAGGGCGCAAATTTACCGCGATACGCCGCAGGCGATTTATTCAGCGTTTACTCTAGGGGAAGGCGTTCTCGTATGCTCAGGATGAAGGGCTTTTCAGAATTTGCAGACCTTGGGCGGCTCTTCAAAGGAACTGAGGGTGGCGGTGACGTTGCGCAGGTACCAGACCTCGGTGTTTCCGTCGTCGGGGGAGTAGAGGGACTGGAGCTCCGGGTAGGCCTCCAGCATACTGACCCGGGCCTCCCGGCGTACATCCTCCACCGCCGTGGCCTCCACGCGGAGCCATTTGCCGCCCTGCATGGCGCAGATCTCCAGCTTGGGGTTGGCGTGGAGCTGGTGGGAGACGGATTTGGATTTTCCGGTCTGAATGTACAGCTTCCCGTCATAGATATTCACCGTGCCGAAGGGCCGCACTCTGGGCTGCCCGCCCTCGCAGGTGGCCAGATAGTATGTGCCCGCGTTCTTTAAAAATTCGTATACTTCCTGCATAAGAATTTCCTTTCCGTAATAAAAGTAAAACCATTATACGCCGATGCTCCGAATATTCCTTGACTTTTTTGTAAACTTGCATTATAGTGATTAAACTTTACTTACATTTTTGGAGAGATATCAATGGGCTTTATCGAGCTTTTGCTGATCGCCGTGGGGCTGAGCATGGACGCCTTTGCCGTTTCCGTGTGCAAGGGACTGAGCGTGAAAAAGGTGGGCGTGAAGCACGCGGCCCTGGCCGGACTGTATTTCGGCGGCTTCCAGTTTCTGATGCCGGTCATCGGCTATCTGCTGGGCTTCCGCTTCGAGTCGGTGATCGAAAGCATCGACCACTGGGTGGCCTTCGTGCTGCTGGCTTTCATCGGCGGCAACATGATCAAGGAGTCCTTCGGCAAGGCCGAGGAGTTAAACGACGATTTCGGCGTAAAGACCATGCTGCTCATGGCCATCGCCACCAGCATTGACGCATTGGCTGTGGGCATCACCTTCGCCTTTTTGGAGGTGCAGATCCTGCCCGCGGCGGGACTGATCGGCGTGACCACCTTCCTGCTGTCCTTTGTGGGCATTTACATCGGCAACGCTTTCGGCACCCGCTATAAATCCAGGGCGGAGCTGGCCGGCGGCATTATCCTTGTGGTGATCGGCGTGAAGATCCTCCTTGAGCACCTGGGAATTATTTCGCTTTAAGTAAACGCTGAATAAATCGCCTTCGGCGACTCCCGGAAAATTTACGCCCTGATTTCGTCACTTTTTCTTGCAATACACAAAGTATTCCTGCGAAAAACTGCCATCATCAGAACGCAAATTTTCTCGCGATCCGCTCTTGCCGATTTAATCATCGTTTACTTAAGGTCCGGCGCGGCATTTTTGCCGCGTTTTTTCTTTCTCAAATTCTTAAATTTTCTGAAATTCGCGGTTTTGTGACATATATTTCCAAAAAGTATACAAAAACGATACAAATCCGGTGTATAATCAGTTGGATATGAGACTGTCATAAACCATTGGAGGGTTGCACCTTGATCCGTGTACTGATCGTGGAAGATGAGAAGCCCATCTCAGACCTGATAAAGCTGAGCCTGACGAAAGCCGGGTACAGCTGTACCTGCGCCTATGACGGGACAACGGCGGCCAATCTCCTGGAGGAGGAGCATTTTGACCTGGCTCTGCTGGATGTGATGCTGCCGGAGGTCAGCGGCTTTGAGCTGATGGAGTACATACAGCCTACCGGTACGCCGGTGATCTTCATTACCGCCAAAAACTCTGTGGACGACAGGGTGAAGGGCCTTCGCATGGGCGCGGAGGACTATATTGTCAAGCCCTTTGAGGTGATGGAGCTTCTGGCCCGGGTGGAGGTGGTGCTCCGCCGCTACCAGAAGACGGAGGATGTGCTGACGGTGGGCAATCTGACCATCGACATGCGTTCGCTCCAGGTCCAGCGAAACGGGGAGACCATCATTCTCACCAAAAAGGAGTGGGACCTGATGCTGCTCTTTGCCCAGAACCCGGGGGCCGCCCTGTACCGGGAGACCATATACGAGCGTGTCTGGGGCGGGGAATACCCCGTGGGCAGCAGGGTAGTGGACCTGCACATCCAGCGCCTGCGCAAGAAGATCGGCTGGGAGGACAAACTCCAGACCGTGAACCGGGTGGGCTATCGGCTGGAGCTGTAAAAAAGAGTCTGAGGGTGCTGTAAAGGGTGAAATTCCGGCTCAGGATAACCATGTGTATGATATGGCTGCTGGCGCTTGCCTTCGGGATAGGCGGCAGCCTTATTGTCACGCTCGGATTTTCCCACTCATTTGACCGGGAGACCGAATCGGCCCTCCGCGCCACCCGCATGGTCCTGAACACCCTGAAGATCGTGGACCAGGTCAGCCCGGGCACGGAGCATGTGAAGCTGGCGGAGGTGCTGGGCCAGATGAGCGGGCAGAACTCCGCCGGCTGGTCCGCCCTGAAGCTGTCCTCCGACGGGGAGACGCTTTTTGAGGATAACAGCTATAATATCTCTTTGGATATACAGCACCAGACCCCCGAGGGCCAGGGGCTGGTCAGCGTCGTCCGGGACGGCCAGGGGAGAAGGCATATGCGCATCAGCGCCGCCCTGTCCGCCACCTATGAGACCCTGTATCTGGATATCTGCTACGATATCAGCGGCATCTATGAGGACAGCCAGGCCCAGGTCCACATCTACCGGCAGGTGTTCGCGGTGATCGCCGTGGTGGGCGGCCTGCTGTGCTGGGCCATTGCCTACTGGGTGACCCAGCCCATCAGCGCCCTTTCCGCCGCCTCCAAGCGCTTCGCCTCCGGCGACCTGTCCTACCGGGCGAAAGTCATCAATAACGACGAGATCGGCAAGCTCACCGAGGATTTCAACACCATGGCGGAGAAGCTGGAGGACAATATCCACACCATCCAGGACGCCGCCGACCGGCAGAAGACCTTTATGGGCAACTTTGCCCACGAGATGAAAAACCCCATGACCTCCATCATCGGCTACGCCGAGCTGATCCGCTCCCAGACCTTGACGGAGAGCGAGCAGATGGACGCTGCCAACTATATCTTTTCCGAGGGCAAGCGGCTGGAGAGCCTGTCCTTCAAGCTGCTGGACCTGCTGGTGCTGGAGAAGAAGGAAATTGAGCTTGTCCCCGCCAGACCGGCCCAGATCGTGGGCGGCATGGTGGAGCACCTGAAACGGGTGTACGAGGAGAAGGGGATCGTGCTCCAGTGCCGCTGTGAGGAGGGCGAGTGCCTTTTAGAGCCGGATCTGGTCAAATCCCTGCTGGTGAATATTCTGGATAACTCCCGCAAGGCCATGGACAAGGGCGGGAACATCTATATCATGTCGGAGATGACGGAGGAGGGCTGCCGCATCCGGGTGCTGGACACCGGGCGGGGCATCCCCGAGGAGGAGATCGGCCACATCACCGAGGCCTTTTACCGGGTGGATAAATCCCGCTCCCGGGCCCAGGGCGGCGTGGGCCTGGGCCTGTCCCTGTGCAACGAGATCGTGAGACTGCATAACGGAACCATGAGCTTTGCCAGCCGCGTGGGCAACGGCACCTGCGTCACCGTAGAGCTGAAAGGGGGCAGGGTATGAAAAGGGCTGTGAAAAAGAAAAAATCCGCCCATATTTTCCCCTGGCTTCTGATGATGGCGGCGGCTGTGGCCCTGGGCCTGACTATGCCGGGCTTTTTCACCCGCATCCAGAACAACCGGACGGACAATACCAGGGAGATCGTGGATTTGGGCAGCTCCATGCTCAGCATCACCAGCGACAGCGCCAAGCTGGAAAAGCTGGGTCTGTTCTCCCTGTTCTCCGAAAATAACAGCTATAATTCCGTCTCCATCAGCGGCGGGCAGAACATGACCAAAGAAGAAGCGACAGCTATGGTATATGAGATACCGCGGCTTATTGAAGGAACCGATCTCCCGTATACTCAGCTTGGCAGCGCCGATCTGATCTATGCGGAGCCGCAGCTGATCGTGTCGGACAAGGCCAGTGTGACAACGGCCATCGTTTGGATCATCTATTACGCAAGGCAGGACGGAACCACATACCGCGAGCTGTCCTATGCGGTGGATGACAGCACAGGCATCATCCTCAGCGCCGGATACACGGAATACGAAGAGCCCGCCTATGATGAGAACGGAACAAATGAGGAAAAAGAACCGTCATATATAGAAGACAGCTCCGACACAGTCCAGCGCATCGCCAAAAACCTGACGGAGATGTATAAATTTACCGATACCGCCGCGGAGCTTGACAACAGCGTGAGCATCGGCGATAATTATCGTTACAACATCAACTTTTACACCGGCGGAAGCCGGCAGCTGACCATACCGGTCTTTATCTGGGCCAACGGCTGGCAGATCAACCCGTGCTGAGAAAAAATTTTTGCAATGATACAAAAACGATACAAAGAATTGGCAGAAAGTATACAAGCGCGTTATATAATGCCCCCAGACCGAAAAGATCGGGGAAATTGCAAATGGAGTTTTATGAGGCTGACATTTATCCGATGAAGACGAAAAAGAAACCTGTTGCCGTAAATATCATATTGGGTCTGCTGGTGCTGCTGGTCGCCGGTTTCTTTATTGGGAGAGCCGCAGGCTGGACGGGACAGAAAAACGAGGCCAAGCTGCTTGTCCTGGTCAACCCCTGGAACCAGGCCACCGGTGAGGTGAACCCGGAGTTTACCATTATCGAAGGGATGCAGATGGTGGACTCACGCTGCGCGGCGGACCTGGAAGACATGCTGCGCGCCTGCCGCGCGGCGGGGCACAGCCCTGTGGTCGTGTCCTCCTACCGGGATTGGAGCCAGCAGGAGCAGATGTACCAGGAAAAGGTCAGCGAGCTGATGCTTCAGGGCCTTGACCGGGAGACGGCGGAGGCCGACGCGAAAAGCCATGCCGCTGCCCCAGGCTACAGCGAGCATCAGCTGGGCCTGGCTGTGGATATCGTGGATGAGGAATACACGGAGCTTGACGAGCTGCAGGAGGACACCGCCACCCAGCAGTGGCTGATGGAAAACTGCTGGAAGTACGGCTTTATCCTCCGTTACCCGGAGGGAAAGAGCGAGATCACCGGCGTGGAGTATGAGCCCTGGCATTACCGCTATGTGGGCCACTCCGCAGCCGAGCAGATCCATGAGCTGAACATCACGCTGGAAGAATACGTGGATATGTTTTACGCGTAAACATGAACATGTTTTAAAATAGATGACAGGATAAGAAAACCGGCCCGCTGCTGAAAGCAGCGGGCCGAAACTATTGGCAAATTGATGAGATACAGGGCGCCGGATCAGGAGGGGGAACCGGTTGAAGTTGTGGTTTCTGCGCCGGGGTTGACGTGGATCATCACATGCTTGACGCTGGGAAACTGATGCTCCAGCGCGTCATGGACCCGCTCGGCGGTGTCGTGGGCCTCCAGCAGGGAGCTGTCCCGCTCCACAGAGATCTCCACGTCCACATAGACCTTGTTTCCAAACAGCCGGGTGTGCAGCAGATCCACCTGCTCCACGCCCTCCTGGGCGGAGATAAAGCTGCGCATTTGTTCTTCCACATCTCCGCTGCAGGAGGTGTCCAGCATCTTGCGCAGGGAATCTCTGATAATGTCGTAAGCCACCTTGAGGATAAACAGGCAGATCACCACGCTGGCGATGGGGTCCATAATGGGAAAGCCCAGCTTGGCGGCCCCAATGCCCAGAAAGGAACCGACAGAGGAGAAGGCGTCCGAACGGTGGTGCCAGGCGTCGGCCACAAAGGCGGCGGAGTCCAGCTTCTTCGCGTAGTACATGGTGTACCAGTACATGCCCTCCTTGACCACGATGGACACCGCGGCTGCGATCAGCGGCAATGCGGTGGGGACGGCCAGTTCAGCGTAATTCCCGCCGATTAGCTTTTGTACGCCCGCCCAGCCGATGCCCAGACCGGTAATGGCCAGAATACCCCCCAGCACCAGGGACGCCACGCATTCAAAGCGTTCGTGGCCGTAGGGGTGTTTGGCATCCGCGCTGCGCTGAGACAGCTTTACACCGATAAAGGCGATCAGGGTTGCAAAAACGTCGGACAGGGAGTGCACCGCGTCCGACACCATGGCCCCGGACTTGCCCACTATGCCAGCAAAGAGCTTGAAGGCGGACAGAAGAATGTTTCCAATGATCCCGACCCGGGATATGCGATTGACGATGAGCTGATTTGACATCAATGAGTACCTCCGAATGAGTAAATTTTTCTCCCGGCAGCTGCTCGGGGATAAAAAAATACACCCCCGGAACATACTACTGTCCCGCAGATGTGCGTGTGCTCATTCTGCTGCCGTGCGAAACGGCCCAGCCCCATGACCTCAGAAAAAGGTTCATCGCCTGCTCAGTTTGTACTGTAGATTGCGCATATGCGTGTATGCAGTGCAAAGAGATGTTCTATCTTATACACTAAGTTCATGCGATTGTCAAGCAATTTATTCGGCGTGCGGCTCAGAACATCGAGAAAAGGTCGTACGCCGGAGCGTCAGCGGAGAGAATTTTTAACAAGCATGGCGGACAGACTTTCAATCTCCCCTGTGTTCTGCTCAATATAATCGTTCAGCCGGGAAAACATCCGCTCCGCCGCCGCGCCAGAATGTATACCAAAGCATTTTCCCTCCTGATACGTACGCAGAACACTTTGAAGAATACAGACGTTTTCCATCAGATCAAGGCAGCTTTCCTTTAGTTCTCTTTCCAGCTCTTCCTTTTGCATTTTTTATTTTACCTCCCTCAATATAACTCCTAAGGTTATTATATACCGCCTGAAATGCCGTGTCAAGTTATATAATAACGATAGAAGTTTTTAAGGAGTTTATGATATGGCGATTAAAATAAATATTTCCACGCTGCTGGGTGCCAGAAAAATGACTATGCGGCAGCTTTCTGACTTAACAGGTATTCGGCCTAACACTATCTCTAACCTGTACTATGAGGAAAGCAAGCGAATTGAGATTGAACATATCAATGCCTTATGCAAGGCCCTCCAGTGCAGCGTGGGGGACATCTTTGAGTATGTGGAAGATGATTAATGCATAATGTGGGCGGCTCTGCGTGGTCGCCCGCTTTTTTTTAAATCTATTGTCATCCTGAGGAACGAAGTGACGAAGGATCCCGTGTTCAGCGGCACCGGTGCTCTGTTTACGGGATTCTTCACCGCTGCGCGGTTCAGAATGACAGCAGGAATGGCAGACGGGCCGGGGGTTTTGCCCCGGCCCGTACGATATGTACTGCATCACCTCACAGTCCGAAAAGCTTCAGGAGGACGATCACCGCCGCCGCCAGGGCGGCGAGCAGCAAGATCAGCTTGCCCGTGCTGCGTCGGGGAGGGCTTTGGGGCAGGCGGGAGCTGACATAGCCCTCCGCCGCCTGCCGCGCCTGCCGCAGCAGCTCCTCCTGACTGATCCCGCGATTGGAAAAATAGTCGTCCCGCAGAATGAAAAACGCCTCCCGGAAGATCCCCGGGTCCGGGGACTTGACCACAATTACCCGGCTTGCAGTGCCCTTTATCACCTCCGTTCTGCCTGAGCCGCCCTGACGAAACCGGCTGCACACACCCCTGTACCACGCGGAGACCGCGCCGCACAAATCCAGAAAGCCGTCACGGATACGGTATCTCATACGCGCTCTTCCACCCGGACGGTGACTACCGTCATGTCGTCGTTGGCGCCGTATACCTTCTCGGCCTCTTTCAGGGTGCTGCGTGCCAGTGCCTTCATATCGTCAGTGCCTCTCATCAGCAAATTTTTGATCCAATCGTCCTCGTCGTCCACGATCACGCCGTCGGAGGCGATGATGGCGGTGGAGCCGGGACGCAGACGCATACGCACCAGATCCGGCGCGATGCCCTCCCCGGAGCTGAGTCCGGCGGCCAGGGTCTCGCCCTTGATGCGGCGGATGCTCTTTCCGTTTTTTACATAGGAGGGGGCGGCCCCGTATTTATAAAAGCAGGTCTCCCCGTTGAACAGGTCCACGCACATCAGATCCACCGTGGCAAAGCCCCAGTTGTCCCCGCCCCGCAGGAGCATGACGGAGTTCAGCACCTTCATGGCCACCGCCGGGTCTGCCCCGGAGCGCAGAAATTTCTCCAGTATGGCCACCACCTGGGAACTGTCCCGGGCGGCCTGGTCCCCGCAGCCCATGCCGTCGGAGAGAATGACGCAGAGGACCCCCGCGTCGGTCTTGAAATAGGTGCCTTTGTCGCCGCTGACCTTTTCGCCCCGCTTCTTCATGGCGGCGATACCCACGGACACCGCCAGCGGCTCCGCCTCCAGCAGCGTGAGCTTGGAGCAGCCCTCGGTCAGCTCTTTGGGCTGGCAGAGGCGCACTCCCACCACCGAGGACAGCTTTTCCAGATAGTTTTCGTCCTTGGTCAGCGGGGTCAATCTGCCGCTTTCAATGACCACCCGGAGCCTGCCGCTGCCGTCGCGGAATACGGCGGTCTCCGCGTCGATGTCAAGACTGCGCAGATAGCGGATCAGCCGCCGCTCCGCCAGGGGGTCTGCGCCGTTGATGCTGCCCAGCTCGTCGGCCACCCGGCCCAGCATCAGGGCCATATCGTTATACTGCCCCCAGGCCACGCTCCGGTTTTCCGACAGCCTTGTGCGAAGCTGCCGGCGGTAGGCCATGGCCCGCAGCTCTCCGTTTACCGCGGTGACAAAGGCGGGGAGGCTGACGCATTTCTCCCGGAAAAAGCCGGGGATGTCCTCCACGGACAGACTGCCGTGCTCCCGCATGGCTTTGGAGGCGTCGTTCATGGCGGAGAGCGTGTCCACATAGTCCGCGTTCCAGCAGCGGTTTTTATACTTGCACTTCACACAGACCTGGTCCGCCGCCCGGTCAAATACCGTGGCGATGTTTTCGTCGTTGCAGGGCTCCTCCAGACTTTTTTTCACCGCCTCATAAAGCTCTCCGTAGGCGTCACTGAGATTTTTCACTTTCAGCGCCGTGAAGCGCCGCAGACTGGATTCTCCGCTGCCCCGCTCCATGGACTGGAGGATCACCCCCACATGGTTGAGAAAAGAGGCGGGCAGCAGCATGAAGATGACGGAGGCGGAAAAGGTTTCAAATAAGGAACTGATATAAACCTCCTGGTTCCATGCGCAGACCACGGACAGCGCCCCCGACAGGATAAAGGACAGGACGAAAAACAGCCGCCCGTGCTTGCCGAACACGCCGGAGAGCAGCCCGGAAAAGGAATAGGCCATGGTGTAAAAGGGCGCGCCGGTGCTGGCCACGTCCATGGCAAGGCCCAATACGGTGCCAACGGCGGCTCCAGTGAGCATACCGCCCTTCATGGCGGAGGTCATCACAAGAATCAGGGCCATAAAGCGGCCGATGGATACAACGGACAAGATCTGGAGCCGGGAAAAGGCCATCAGCACACAGGCCAGCATGATCATCACCGACACGCTGTGCTTCAGCTCCGCGCTTTCCGTGGCCCGAAGCCCGCCGGACAGGGCCTCCCGGAAGAAGTAGCTGCCGCCGAAGGCCAGACAGGTCTCTAAAAACAGCTCCGCTGCCAGGGGAACGCTGCCCGCAGTCACCGAAAAGCTGCCTAAAAAGCCGGTGACAGCCATCACCAGTCCGGCGGCGCAGGGCATGAAAAATTCCTGCTTGTATATCTTCAGTTCCTGAAAGATGAAGGCTATAGTATACACCAGCACCGCCGCCGCGATATACCGTATCCCCCATTCCACGCCGCCGCTGACCAGGTAGCCCAGCGCGGCCCCGGTCAGGGCAAACACCCCGTACACTCCCGGCCCCGAGCAGGCCACCATGGCCATGCCGAAGGGCGCGCCGTTTTCCAGCACCCTGGCGCAGGACATCACCAGTCCCAAAAGAAAGAACATGATGCATCTCCCCACGGTGACGAACCTGGCATCGCTGACTCTCCCGGTCAGAACGTCCCTGATGGCGGCAAGCCGCCCTTGTCCTCCAGACTCCATACATCCTCCTTTTTGAGTTTACATAAGATGAGTTTATTATAATTATGTAATTCTGAAAAAGGCGTCGTTCCCCGCTGTAAAATGCAATGATATTGCGGTGAGAAATAAAAGGAAATAAATTCCGCCGGGCACACGCAGAAATATGTGCCCGGCGCAGCAAAAAAAGATCACCGGTCGTTTTGACCGGTGATCTAAGGGGATTATGTTGTGCGAAAGAATTACTTGCCGGCAGCGGCGGCAGCCTTCTCGTTGAAGAACTGGATCAGGAAGATCTGGGTGAGGTACACGGCGTACCAGGTGCCGAGACCGTTGATCACGCCGGACAGGATGGCGTGGCCCAGTCTGCCGATACCATCAGGATTAATCTGCCAGGCAGCCAGGAAGCAGGGGAGACCAGAGCCGATGAGCATGCCGGAGAAGAGGGAAACGAAGATCACATAGGCCCACCACTGGCCGGGAACCCAGCTGGGGAATATGACCTGCTCGGTACGTGCGCCCATTGCGGGGAGCTTCTCATGGCCTTCGGTGAACTGCTTTTTGAACTCGCCGCCCACGATAAAGTACTGCAGGAAGCAGCAGATCAGAGAGGTGACGGTGACGGTGCCGCCAATCTTCACGCCAAAGGTAGCCAGGTCGATGGGATTGGTTGCGAATTCTACGGACATGGTGAAATACATGATAACAGCGGTCAGCAGAATGGTGGGAACGCCACAGGTAATGGATTTCTTAAATGCCCATTTTCTTCCTTCTTTTGTCATTTTCTTTCCTCCTTGTATTTGCCATTTTTTTGACATTGACACAATTATGATAATCGAAAAGCCAATTTGCGTCAACGCCATTTTATGATGTTTTATAAAGAAATTTGTAGCATTTTTTAAAAAAACACTACAGGCATTTTTTCGCCTTAAGGGCGGTGAAGGATTCATCTTGCTTTCACGAAAGCATCGTGATAAAATATTTTGTCTGAAAAAAACTGAATTCGGGGGAAACGATATGAGCATGATCAAAGACATCGCCCTTGCACCCTCCGGGGAGATGAAAATAAAATGGGTGGAGAGAAATATGCCGGTGCTTCGCGGCATAGGGGAAGATTTTGCCAAAACCCGGCCCTTTGAAGGACTGAAGGTGGCTCTGTCCGTGCATCTGGAGGCCAAGACGGCCTACCTCTGCCGGGTGATGGAGATGGGCGGGGCGGAGATGTACGTCACCGGCTCCAACCCGCTGTCCACCCAGGACGACGTGGCGGCGGCCCTGGCCAGCCGCGGGATGCAGGTCTTCGCCCGCTACGGCTGCACCATGGAGGAATATGAAAGCTGCCTCTGCTCCGTGCTGGAGGCCGGCCCCAACATCATTATCGACGACGGGGGAGACCTGGTGCACCTGATGCACACCAAATATACAGACCTTATTCCCAAGGTGATCGGCGGCTGCGAGGAGACCACCACTGGCATTCACCGGCTCCGCGCCATGGCCAGGGCGGGCACGCTCCGCTTCCCCATGGTCATGGTGAACGACGCGGACTGCAAGCACATGTTCGACAACCGCTACGGTACCGGCCAGTCCGTGTGGGACGGCATCATGCGCACCACCAACCTGATCGTTGCGGGCAAAGTTGTGGTGGTGTCCGGCTATGGCTGGTGCGGCAAGGGCGTGTCCCTGCGGGCAAAGGGCCTGGGGGCCAAGGTCGTCGTCACCGAAACGGACCCGGTCCGCGCCCTGGAGGCGGTGATGGACGGCTTCCAGGTCATGCCCATGGCGGAGGCCGCCAGACTGGGCGACATGTTCATTACTGTCACCGGATGCAGCGGCGTCATCACCGCAGAGCATTTTGAGAGCATGAAGGACGGCGCGATCCTTACCAACGCCGGACATTTCGACGTTGAGGTGGATATGGCTGGGCTGAATGCTCTGGCTGTGGAGAACTACGAGGCACGGCACAATATCCAGGGCTATGTGCTGCCCAATGGAAAGACCCTCTTTACCATTGCGGAGGGAAGGCTTGTAAACCTGGCCGCAGGCGACGGGCACCCGGCGGAGATCATGGACATGAGCTTTGCCATCCAGGCCCTCAGCGCCGAATACCTGGCAAAGCACCGGACTGAACTGGTCCCCGGCGTCATCTCCGTGCCCCGGGAGCTGGATGAGGCTGTGGCCCGGCGCAAGCTGCGGGCCATGGGCGTCAGCATCGACAGCCTGAGCGCTGAGCAGGAGGAGTATTTGGGTCTGTAAAAATCCTGTAAAGGCAAGTGAGACAATAAACCGGAGGTGAGTTTGTTGGAAGAGAATGAAAAGCTGGAGACCATGGATTACGAGGCCATCCACGAAAAACGGACCGACGAGCTGACCGAGCTGCTGGAAAAACGGGACATGAAGCAGCTCAAGCAGCGCATGGAGGAACTGAACGAATTTGACGTTGCCGAATTTCTTGCGGAGATCGACGACAACCAGATGCCCATGGTGTTCCGATTGCTTTCCAAGGAGACCGCAGCGGAGGTCTTTGCCAACTTCGACACCCCGGAACAGGAAAAAATCATCAACTCCATCACCGACTCTGAGCTGTCCGGCATTATTGAAGAGCTGTATGTGGACGACGCGGTGGACATGATGGAGGAACTGCCCGCAAACGTGGTCAAGCGCGTCATGCGCGCCGCCCGGCCCGAGACCCGGAACCTGATCAACCAGTATCTCCACTATCCGGACAACTCCGCCGGCAGCATCATGACCTCGGAGTTTGTGGATTTGAAAAAGTACATGAACGTGAAGGAGGCCTTTGCCCGCATCCGCCGCATCGGCGAGGACAAGGAGACCATCTATATCTGCTTTGTCACCTCCGCCGACCGGAAGCTGGAGGGCATCGTCACCGTCAAGGACCTGCTGCTGGCCGACGACGACACGGTGCTGGAAGAGCTGATGGACCGGAACGTGATCTTTGCCTCCACCACCGAGGACCAGGAGAGCGTGTCCGAGAAATTCTCCGACTACGACCTGATGGCCCTGCCCGTTGTGGACGGGGAAGGCAGGCTTGTGGGCATTGTCACCGTCGACGATATCATCGACGTTATGGAGCAGGAGACCACGGAGGACTTCGAAAAGATGGCAGGTATTCTGCCCTCCGACAAGCCCTACTCCCGCACCAGCACGGTGGAGATGTGGAAAAACCGCATCCCCTGGCTGCTGTTTCTGATGCTCTCCGCCACCTTTACCAGCATGATCCTGACCAGCTTTGAGGATATGCTGGCGGTGCAGGCGGGCCTGGTGGCCTTCATCCCCATGCTGATGGGTACCGGCGGCAACTCCGGCGCTCAGGCCTCCACCGCCGTGATCCGCAGCCTCTCCCTGGGCGATACGGAACCCAGAGACGCGCTTCGGGTCATGTGGAAGGAGTGGCGTGTGTCCATCCTCTGCGGTCTGACCCTGGCGGTGGTGAATTTCTTCAAGATGCTGCTGCTGGATGGGCTGATCCTCCGCAACGACAGTGTCACAGTGACCGTGGCGGCTACCGTCAGCCTCTCGGTGCTGTTTATCGTCATGTTCGCCAAGGTGGTGGGCAGCGCCCTGCCGATCCTGGCGGAAAAGCTGGGTGTGGACCCGGCAGTGATGGCAAACCCGCTGATCTCCACCGTGACCGACGCGGTCAGCCTTCTGATCTATATCTACGTTGCCAAACTGATTCTGCATATTTAAGGTGATTTCCTATGGATATGAGCGCACTGCTGACAAAGATGGTCATTTTCGTCGTGCTGATGGTCATCGGCTATATCGGAGCCAGAACAAAACTCCTCAACGGCGAATTTACCAAGGCGGCCAGCAAGCTCACAATGAACGTGTTTATGACAGCCACCATTTTAAACTCCGTCATCGCCAATCCCCCGCAGCTTTCCGGCGGGGAGCTGGCCAAGGTGATGCTGGCCTGCTTTGTTTCCGTGGGCTTCGGCTATCTGATCTCCGCGCTGGTGGTCAGGCTTCTGCCCTTTCAGCGGGAGCGCAAGCCTCTGATGGAGCTTCTGATCTCCGTTACCAACACCATGTTCATCGGCGTGCCGGTGGCGGAGCCCATATTCGGCTCCCAGGCAGTGTTTTATATCGCCATGAGCTGCATCCCCTTCAACGTGTTTTTGTATACATACGGCGTCTGGCGCATGAATCAGAGCGGGGAGCGGGTAAAGCTGAACTGGAAGAACATGGTCAGCGTCCCCCTGATCGCCACCATGGCGGCGCTGCTGATCTTTGTGCTGAACATTCCCATGCCGGGGGTGGTCAAGGAGCTTTGCAATACCCTGTCCGCCGCCACCATGCCCATGTCCATGCTGGTCATCGGCTCCTCTCTGGGCGGCGTCAGCCTGCTGGACGCGTTTAAGGAAAAGAGCCTGTATTTCGTCAGCCTGATGCGGCTGGTTCTGGTGCCGCTGCTGACGCTGCCGGTATTGAAGCTCATCACGGCAGACCCGGTGCTGCTGGGGGCCATGGTGATCATCGCGGGCTGTCCCAGTGCGGTCATGGTGACGGTGCTGGCCATACAGTATGGCCGGGACGCGGAATACACCTCCAAGGGCATCCTGCTGGACACGTTTTTGTCCATGGCCACTATGCCCGCGCTGGTTTATTTCCTTTTGTAGTTGACATACCGAAAAAAGCTGTTATAATAACAAGGTACAATTCAACACCTTATCAAGAGCGGTGGAGGGAACGGCCCTGTGAAGCCCGGCAACCTGCGATAAAGCAAGGTGCCAAATCCGGCGGTGAAACGAAAGATGAGGCTTAAACGTGATAACTATGCTCCATCTTTCCGATGGAGCATTTCTATTGCCTCAAAAAAAGAAAGGAAGAAAAAATATGAGCCACTATCTGTTTACATCCGAGTCCGTTACGGAAGGACATCCCGACAAAATCTGCGACCAGATCTCCGACGCGGTGCTGGACGCCATTCTGGAGCAGGATCCCCTGGGCCGGGTAGCCTGTGAGACCACGGTTTCCACCGGCCTTGTCCACATTATGGGCGAGATCAGCACCGAGTGCTATGTGGACATCCCCAAGATCACCAGAGAAGTCATCCGCGATATCGGCTATGACCGGGCCAAATACGGCTTTGACTGCGACACCTGCGGCATCATCACCAACATCGACGAGCAGTCCGGGGACATCGCCATGGGCGTGGACAAGGCCCTGGAGAACAAGACCGGCGAGGACGACGAGCTGCAAAACGGCGCCGGAGACCAGGGCATGATGTTCGGCTACGCCTGCGACGAGACTCCGGAGCTGATGCCCCTGGCCATCTCCATGGCCCACAAGCTGGCAAAGCGGCTGACCCAGGTGAGAAAAGAGGGCCTGGTCAACTATCTGCGCCCCGACGGAAAGACCCAGGTCACTGTGGAGTACGACGAGCAGCGCCGCCCTGTACGCATCGACGCCATCGTCATCTCCACCCAGCACGCCCCCGAGGCGGAGCTGGAGCAGATCCGCAAGGACATGATCGAGCTGGTGGTAAAGCCCACCGTTCCGGCGGAGCTGCTGGATGAAAACACCCGCTATTACATTAACCCCACCGGCCGCTTCGTCATCGGCGGCCCCCAGGGCGACTCCGGCCTGACCGGCCGCAAGATCATTGTGGACACCTACGGCGGCAGCGCGCCCCACGGCGGCGGCGCCTTCTCCGGCAAGGACCCCACCAAGGTGGACCGCTCCGCGGCCTACGCCGCCCGCTATGTGGCAAAGAACGTGGTGGCCGCCGGTCTGGCCCGGCGCTGCCAGGTCCAGCTGGCCTACGCCATCGGCGTGGCAAAGCCGGTGTCCGTGCTGGTGGAGACCTTCGGCACCGGTACGGTGTCTGACGAGAAACTGTCCGAAGCCGTACAGAAGGTGTTTGACCTGCGGCCCACGGCCATTATCCGTGACCTGGAGCTGCGCCGCCCCATCTACCGGCAGCTGGCAGCCTACGGCCACATGGGCCGGGAGGAGCTGGGCGTCCGCTGGGAGGATACGGACAGAGTTGAGCAGCTGAAAAAGGCTGTAGAGTGATGCACATCCCCAGCGGCGACAGCCAGACCGTTGAGATCCTGGATTTTCAGGACGCTCTGCGCCTTTCCGGCCAGAGCGGCGGCTACGACAGCGAAAAGTGGCTCTATGTGCCGGATTTTTACACCGAATACCGATATATTCTGGGGACGAGAGGGGCCGATCCGCTGATCTGCATCGGCATCAACCCCTCCACCGCCGCGCCGGACGATCTGGACAACACTTTAAAATCCGTCGCCCGCATCGCCGCAGGCAACGGCTACGACAGCTGGATCATGTTCAACGTCTACGCCCAACGGGCCACCCGGCCGGACGATATGGACAGGGAGCTGAATGAGCGCCTGCACCGGGAGAATATGCGGGCCTTTGAATACATACTCTCCCATGTGGGTGAGGGGATCTCTCCGGCCATATGGGCCGCCTGGGGCACCATCATCGAAAAGCGCCCTTACCTGCCCGGCTGTGTCCGGGACATGGTGGAGCTGGGGCAGAAATACGGCGCCCATTGGCTCTGCGCCGGAAAATGCTCCAACAAAGGCCATCCCCACCACCCGCTGTACCTGCGAAAGGACGAAAAAACGGCGGAGTTTGACATAGAAGGGTATCTGAAAACGTTATGAGCGAAAATCAATTCAGACTGGCCATGTGCCAGATCAGAACGGAGACCGAACGGGCTGCCACCATGGAAAAGGCGGAACGGATGGTCAGAGAGGCGGCAAAAAACGGCGCGGATATCGTGCAGCTGCCGGAGATGTTCAACTGCCCCTATGCAAAAGAATATTTCAAAACCTTTGCCGCGCTGGGCCACGAGGACACCGTGAAGGAGATGTCCCGCTGGGCGGCGGAGAACAAAATTATCCTTGTGGGCGGATCCGTGCCCGAAGCGGAGGGAGAGAAACTCTATAACACCTGCTTTGTCTTTGACCGGCAGGGGAGGCAGATCGCCCGCCACCGGAAGATCCACCTTTTCGATGTGGACTTCCCCGGCATGCGCTTTAAAGAGTCCAACAGCTTTGCCCCCGGCAATGAGATCACCGTGTTCGACACGGAATTTGGCCGGATGGGCGCGGCGGTGTGCTTTGACGTCCGTTTTCCCGAGCTTTTCCGGGCCATGGCGGAGCGGGGTGCGCGCTGCGTCTTTCTCCCGGCCCAGTTTAATCTGGTGACGGGTCCGAAACATTGGGAACTGAGCCTGCGTATGCGGGCCGTGGACTACCATGTGTTTGTGGCGGGCTGTTCCGCCGCCCGGTACGAGGGCTTCAGCTACGAGTGCTGGGGCCATTCCACCGTGGCCGGGCCTATGGGCGAGGTGGTCTGCACCTGCGACGAGAAAGAGCAGATTATTTATACGGACATCGACCTTGCGCAGACAGAGACGGCCAAAGCCCAGCTTCCCACCGGCTCCGTGCTGCGCCGCGATCTGTACCCGGTGGCGAAATGAACATGAAGATCGTCGAAGAGATAAAAAAATACCGTCCCTGCAACGAGCAGGAGCAGCGGGACCAGGCGGTGATCCTGGACTTTCTGGAAAAAAACGGGGACGCCTTTCTGCGGAGCAATCTGCTGGCCCACATGACGGCCTCAGCCTGGATCGTGAACCCGGAGCGGACAAAGACCCTGATGGTCTATCACAATATCTATGATTCCTGGTCCTGGACCGGGGGCCACGCGGACGGGGAGACGGACCTGCTGGCTGTAGCGCTGCGGGAGGCCCGGGAGGAGACGGGGATAGCCCATGTGCGCCCGGTAAGCCCGGAGATCTTTTCCTTAGAGGTGCTGACCGTGGACGGCCACGAAAAGCGGGGGGCGTATGTGCCCAGCCACCTGCACATGAACGTCACCTATCTGCTGGAGGCGGAGGAGAGCGACACACTGCACATCTGCAAAGAGGAAAACAGCGGCGTGGCCTGGTTTAGCCTGGAAGAGGCCCTGAAGGCCTCTACCGAGCCCTGGTTTGTGGAGCGGATCTATAAAAAGCTCAACGGCAAGCTCGGTGCGCTTTAAAAAAGTCATCCTGAAGAGCGAAGCGAAGAAGGATCCCGTAAACAGAAGTTTATGCTTCTGAATACGGGATCCTTCACTGCGTTCAGGATGACAGTTGTTTTATTGATATCAGCCGCCGAAGACGCTGAGCAGGAAGCCTGCGGCGATGGCGGAGCCGATGACGCCGGCCACGTTGGGGCCCATGGCGTGCATCAGCAGGAAGTTGGTCTTGTTGTATTTCCGGCCCACATCCTGCGCCACGCGGGCGGCCATGGGCACGGCGGAGACGCCGGCGGAGCCGATCAGGGGATTGATCCTGCCGCCGGAGGTTTTGTACATCACCAGGCCGCCCACCAGACCGCCGATGGTGGAGATAGCGAAGGCGCACAGACCCAGAACGATGATCTTGATGGTGTTGAAGTTCAGGAAGTTCTGGGCCACCATGGTGGCGCCCACAGAGGTGGCCAGGAAGATGGTGACGATGTTCATCAGGGCGTTCTGGGACGTGTCGGAGAGACGGTCGGTAACACCGCATTCACGGAACAGGTTGCCCAGCATCAGGCAGCCCACCAGAGGCGCGGTGGAGGGCAGAAGCAGAATAACGAAGGTGGCGACCACGATGGGGAAGACGATTTTTTCCGTCTTGCTGACCTCGCGGGTCTGCTCCATCTTCACCTTGCGCATTTTGTCGGTGGTGAAGAGCTTCATAATGGGCGGCTGGATCAGCGGGATCAGCGCCATGTAGGAATAGGCCGCAATGGCGATGGGGCCCAGAAGCTGAGGGGCCAGCTTTGTGGTCAGGTAGATGGCCGTGGGGCCGTCCGCGCCGCCGATGATGCCGATGGAGGCGGCCTCCGGGCCGGTAAAGCCCAGCAGCACCGCGCCGAAGAAGGCCACGAACACGCCCAGCTGCGCCGCCGCGCCCAGCAGCAGGCTCTTGGGGTTAGACAGCAGGGGGCCAAAGTCGGTCATGGCGCCCACGCCCAGGAAGATCAGCGAGGGGTATATGCCCGCTTTCACGCCGATATAGAAGAAGTCCAGCAGACCGGCGTTGCTCATAATGTGGCCGTAGCTGTGAAAATAGGGGCTGGTCTCATCCAGAAAAGCCTCCCACAGCTCCGGATGGTACAGGGCGTTGGCGCCCATGCCCACAAAGTAGCTCAGGTTGGAGAGCAGGCAGCCGAAGGCGATGCCGCACAGCAGCAGCGGCTCAAACTTCTTGACAATGCCCAGATAGAGCAGGCCAAAAGAGATGAGGATCATGATCAGATTCTTCCAGCCGCCGTCTGTGAGGAAGAAGGCCGCAAAGCCGGATTCCATCCCCAGCTTTTGCAGCGTACCCAGTATATCCATAGCTACCCTCCTCAGGCGATGACCGCCAGGACAGCGCCGGTCTCCACCACCGCGCCCTTGGACACGGCGATCTGGGCGATGGTGCCGCTCTTGGTGGCGACGATCTCATTCTCCATC
The DNA here is from genome assembly GCA_946061515.1 of uncultured Clostridia bacterium. Taxonomy (GTDB): domain Bacteria; phylum Bacillota; class Clostridia; order Oscillospirales; family Oscillospiraceae; genus Limivicinus. The sequence goes on along the minus strand of CAMGRL010000010.1, from coordinate 30,654 downwards.
TTCATGGCCTCCAGGACCATGAGCACGTCGCCCTCCTTCACCTGCTGGCCCTGGCTGACCTCGATTCTGAGGATGTTGCCGGGCATGGGGCTTTTCACCGGCTCGCCGGCGGCCACGGAGACAGGGGCTGCCGCAGCGGCGGGAGCGGCGGTGGGGGCGGCGGCCAGGGGGGCGGCCGGGGCGGCCGGGGCGGCGGGAGCGGAGAGCTCGTACTCGTCAATGAGCATGGCCTGGCCCTGCTCCACTTCTACCTCATATACGCGGTTATTCAGCGTTACTTTATATTTCATCGTCCTTGACCTCCCGGATAGATTTGAAGCGCAGTTCGTTGAGGGGCTTGCCCAGGGTGTCGGCCACGATCGCCATGATCATGGCGGCGTCTCTGGGGTCGGTGTCATAGAGCTTCAGCTCTCCGGCGGTGCCGGGGGCGGGCTCTTTGGGTACAGGGGCCGGGGCCGCAGGAGCCTCTGCCGCGGCGGCAGCCTGGGCCTTTTTGGCCTTGGCCACCATGATCTTACCCATAATCATGATAACCACCATCAGCAGCACCAGACCAAGGAACACCACCAGGTAGCCCAGCAGGGCGATAACGCCCGCATTCCCTATGGAAATATTGACCAGATCGTCCATGGTGCAGCCTCCTTAAAGCGCCTGGATGGAGTAGCGCACGACCTTCTCCTCGTCCGCTTTGCGCTTTTCAAAGAACTTCTCCGCCACCTCGGGGAAGGCCACATAGCTGAGCACGTCCTCCTCGCTCCGGGCGGTGTCGCCCAGCTTCTCCTGGGCCTTTTCAAAGGTGTCTGTGGGCATGGAGTCGGCGTAGCGGCCCTGGATGGGCTTCTCGTCGCCCAGGATCTTGGCCTGGACCTCCGGGTCGATAGGGGCGGGGGTCTTGCCGTATTCGCCGCGGCAGTAGGCCCGCATCTCGGCGCCAACGTTCTTGTAGCGCTCGCCGGCCAGCACGTTCTGCACGGCCTGGGTGCCTACCAGCTGGCTGGTGGGCGTGACCAGGGGAGGATAGCCCATGTCCTTGCGCACTCTGGGAGTCTCCAGCAGGGTCTCCTCGTATCTGTCCAGGGCGTTCATCATCTTCAGCTGGCTCAACAGGTTGGAGAGCATACCGCCGGGGATCTGATAGGTCAGGCAGCGGGTGTCGGTGGCCATGGAGATGGGGTTCAGGGTGCCGTCGGCCAGGAAATCGGCCCGGATGGGCTTGAAGAAGTCGGCCATTTTGTTCAGAGCTTCCTCGTTCAGATCGGTGTCGTAGCCCAGCTCCCGCAGGGTGTAGAACAAAGTCTCGGTGGCAGGCTGGGAGGTGCCGCCGGAGAAGGGGGAGATGGCGGTGTCGATCACGTCGGCCCCGGCTTCCACGGCCTTCAGGTAGGTCATAAAGGCAAGACCAGTGGTGCTGTGGGTGTGTACCACCAGAGGCAGGTCCACAGCGTCCTTGATGGCGGAGACCAGGTCATAGGCAGCCTTGGGGGTCAGAATACCGGCCATGTCCTTGATGCAGATGGAGCCCACACCCATGCGGGCCATTTCCTTGACCATGCTCACATACTTGTCCAGGGTGTGGACCGGGCTGGTGGTGTAGGAGATAGCGCCGGAAGCCAGAGCGCCGCAGCTTACCGTCTCTTCAATGGCGACCTTCAGGTTGTCAATGTCGTTGAGGGCGTCGAAAATGCGCACGATGTCGATGCCGTTTTTCACCGCGGCGCGGACAAAGCGGCGCACGATGTCGTCCGGGTAGTGCTTGTAGCCCAGAATGTTCTGGCCCCGCAGCAGCATCTGCAGCTTGGTGTTGGGCATCTTGGCGCGGATCTTTCTCAGCCGCTCCCAGGGGTCCTCGTTCAGGTAGCGCAGGCACACGTCAAAGGTGGCTCCGCCCCAGCATTCCACAGAGTAGAATCCGGCCTGATCCATGGTCTCCAGTATGGGCTCGAACTGGTCGTAGCCCAGACGGGTGGCCACCAGGGACTGGTTGGCGTCGCGCAGCACGGTTTCGGTAAATTGTACTTTCATGGCTCCTCCTGTATCCTGTATTTTTTATATTTTAAAGAGAAATTTTAAAGAGAAAAATCACAGTTTAAGCATCTCCGATTTCCCGTCAGTTTATTATAGCATCTCCAAATGCGCAATGCCAAGCAGAATATTTTTTTCTGTCAAATCAATAACGTGCGGCGCGAAAAAGGGACCGGGAAAAGGGGCGAATTGTGGACATTGACGATTAAGATTTTAACATTTCCGGTGTATAAAAATACACCGGGAGCGGCAAAAGCTGCTCCCGGCGATGAGGGGAATATTGCAATTACTTAAAGGCTTTTCTCCGGTATTCCGCCGACATCTCGTTGGTGATCTCATAGTCCACGCACTGCATGACAAACTGGGCCACGGCGGCAAGCTCGCCGCTGCCGTCGGTAATGTCCATGGTGTAAAACAGCAGCTGCTTTCCGGCGCGGACAAGCCTGGTCTCCGCCCGGACCGGGCCCTGGGTGATGCTGCGCAGATAGTGGATGCTGCTGGACACGGTGACGGGCTTTTTCTCCAGCAGGAAGGCCGCCGAGCCGCCGGCGGCGCTGTCGCAGACGGTGTAGATCATGCCCGGATGGGCCGCGCCGAAGGCGTCCACAGTCTCGGGGAAAAGGTCCGCGCCGTAGATCATGCCTTTTTCGCCCCGGCCCAGCACGTGGGTGTGGCAAACGGCGGAGAAAAACACGGAAAGGCGGGGATAGTAGATGCCGGTGACCGGGTCCACGGGGGAATTATCGTCGCCGTGGATGATGGTGACGGGAAATTCGGCGGGGCTGCACACCGGCAGATCGGCGTCTTTCATGGTGACGATCTGGGTCAGGCACAGCTTGCCCTTGCTGTCTGTCACTCTCACCCGGAACACCATCAGCTCCCCTGCGCTGACCAGCTTTGTGTGGATGCGGGCGTAGGGGCCCAGCAGGGAACTTTCATACTCGTTGGACACATCCACCGACACGGCCCGGCGGTCCAGGCACAGTCCGGCGGATAAAAGAGCCGCCGCGTGGCCCACAGAATAGACATAGCCGCCGTGGGCGCTGGAATAGGTGTTGCAGAATTCCCGCTTCAACCGGGCCTTAGCGGTCAGGCCGTCCGGCCGCAGCTCCTCCACCTCCAGCCCGATCATGCGGGTAAAGGGGTCAAAATATTTGCTCTGGTTTATCTCTTCTTTTGTCATGGCTCATTCCCTGTTTCTAAAAAATCTATCGGTTTTCGTCAGTCCCAGTTGGGAAACTGGGAGGGGGCGTCGGCAAAAGTGAAGGTCAGGCTGTCGCCCGGATCGTCAAAAAGGATCTCAAGCTCAATATCGTTCATCTGCGCGTAGGTGATCTCTATGCCGCTCTGACTTCTCACACTGTCCACTGCCGGCACATCAGCGGCGGTATACTTGACGATCAGTCCGGGGGGATCGCCGAATGTTGCCTGAATGTAGTCCGCGTAGGCTTCCAGGGACCTGGTCTTATGGATGTTCCCCAGAATGGGGTCGCTTCTGTGATAACTGTCCAGATAGCCGTCTTCCGTGGCCGTGGCGATCCAGTCAGTGCGGTAATGGGTCAGGTCGATCATATAGTACCAGCCGTCCTGGAGAATGTAGTTAAACACATGGCCGCTGCCGTCCCGCTGGGAGGTGGCGATATAGCCGATCTCGTCATAATCGCCGTCCAGAATGTAGTGCAGCCAGTTGGAGTCGGTGGCGCAGCAGCCGCAGTTGGTCAGCACCGCGTAATAGCCGGGCTTGTGGTGCTCCCAGGCAATGCCGTTTTCCCCCATGCGGATGTTGTCATCGGCAGAGATAAATCCGCTCACCTGATAAAGCTGCAGCGCCTCATACAGGGTGGAGACGGCGGCCTGTTTGTCCTCAGGGGAATGATCAACCATCTGGAAAATGTCCGCGTTGCTGTACCGGCTGTCGCCCAGGGAGCGGGCAGGCACCCAGTAGACGTCCGGGTGTACTTCCACCACATAATCCGCGTCATACCGCAGTGTCATAAGGTCCTTGCCCTGGTCCTGAGAATAGTCAAGGCCGGACACATCGGAACCGCCATTGTTGACATCAACTTCCAGGGCTCCCGCTAAATGAAAAGTAAAGGTGACCCGGTATTCGTTCTTTTCCTCATCCTGATAAACAAAGGAATAATCCCTCGCGTCAAAGGGGGCGGGGTTGGGATGCCAGTCGTCAAAACCATTGCCTGCATTCGGCGCCAGAGTGTAAAAGGGCCAATCCTGGAACTGACTGATATCAAGAGAACAATCCTCCCCTTTATTGCCGTTTTCATAGTCCGTGATGATCAGCTCCTGGAGCGTCAGCTCCCGGTCGGTGCAGTTGATCAGATCCATACCGAAATGATAGTCAGTGCCGTTTTCCAGAATCACCTGGGCGTCAATGGTGGCTTCGCCAGGGCCGGTAAAGGTAAATTCACCGCGGGCAATGTCGGCGCTGGCCTCCGTCTGCGCTTCCTGCGCGCTGTCGGGTACCTCTGCCGGGCCCTCTGCCTGGGGCGGAACAGCGGAAGAGCCGGTGCGCAGCATCTCGATCACCTGAATGGCCATATCATACTCGCCCCTGTCCAGCAGGGAAATGATATAGTCGTAATCCTCGTTCCCCGTGCCGCTGCTGCCGCAGGCGGCAAGCATGAAGCACAGGACCAGGGCCAGAAGCAGGCTGATGGTTTTTTTCATTTTGTTTTCCTCCAGCGCCGGTCAGACCGGACGTGTATATGTATAATGGCGCTATTATACAGGATTCGCCGCCGCTTTTCAACGCAATATCGTAGGAAGAACTATCATGTTACTCCCTAAAGGCACCCGAGTAAAATACGCTGTCATCCTGAGCGAATGCGAAGGATCCCGTATGGTGACGCTGAACGTTCTATCCACGAGATTCTTCGTCGCTAACGCTCCTCAGAATGACAGGTGGGGTGGGATTCTTCACCGCTGCGCGGCTCAGAATGACACGGGGGATTGAAGTGAAATATTTGCCTTGCGGCAAAATATGAAATAAAATTCGTTCCTTCAAATGCCGCAGGCATATTTCATACGCGAAGCGTATTTCATATTACGAAGTAATATTTCACTCGTTCCGCAAGGAACGAATTTCATTGAAAAAAGCACACTGAAGCGTGCTTTTTTCTGCAACATCGAAACAGTGTAAATACTGCCGCTTCCAGGTCAGCACCCAAAACCAAATTGCAACCCAGCGTAGCGGTTGCAATTTGGAGAGGAGGAGCGACGGAATGAGTGAGAGATGACGTTTGCTTTGAAAAAGAAAACGTCGTCGCGAACGATATGCAGTCCGCGACGACGTGGTGCCGCTGACGGGACTCGAACCCGTACAGTATCGCTACCGGGGGATTTTAAGTCCCCTGTGTCTACCGATTCCACCACAGCGGCGCTTATAACGCATATAATTTACCACCGGTAGGGGAAAGTGTCAAGTAAACGATGATTAAATCGGCAAGAGCGGGCCGCGAGAAAAATTGCGTTCTGATGATGGCACTTTTTCGCAGGAATACTTTGTGTATTGCAAGAAAAAGCGACGAAATCAGGGCGCAATTTTTCCGTGAAACGCCGCAGGCGATTTATTCAGCGTTTACTAAAGCGGGCAGAATGTCTGCCCGCTTGTATTACTGTATTATCGTGCTGTCATTCCACCGTGACCACGCCGTCCTCGCCGACGGTGACGGTCATACCGGTCTTGACATAGTCCAGAAACTCCTGGCCCAGGCCGTCGATGACGGGCATTTTGCTGTCCGTCCACACATCGCCCAGAATAGCGCCGGAGGCGGCCAGAGAGTCGATGGGCATGGAGAAAAGCATGCAGGCCGGCTGCTTGTGCATGGCGCAGACGGTATACAGCACCATGCCGCCGGTGGTGGAGCCGATGGTGATGGGCAGGCACAGCGCCTTGCCGATCATGGGCTTTTTGTACAGGTCGGCATTATTCTGGTCGCCGCATTTCACCTGCTTGTCGCCGAACATCATGGCCATCTGATAGCTGGCGAGGGTGTTGAAGCCGCCGTGGCTCACCAGAGCCTCCGCCGTGCAGGTGCCGGGAACGATCACGCGTCCTTTGAACTGCTTCATTTCTTTCCCTCCTTGCCGGTGATGATGCTGAGAATTTCAGCTTCCGTGTAATATCTGGCGCTGGTGTATGTACGCAGCTTGTTGGAACAGGTGATAACCGCTTTTTTCTTGCACAGGGGGTTATTCATGTACATCAGCGGGCAAATGGAGCTGAGCACCACGCCATAGCTCTTGAGCTTGCAGGCGTCCACGCTCTTTTCAAATTCCTTGACCACGGCAGGGGCGGCGGTGAACACGGTGGGTATGGTCACCTTGTCCAGACCGGTCTCCCGCAGACCCTGCTCCAGTGATTTCGTCCAGTCCTGAAGCTGACGCAGGGACAGATGGGGGCAGCCCACAAAACACAGCTCCGGCTTTGCGTCAGGATTTTTCCAGATCACGGGGTAATTGGCCTTGACCCGCTCCAGCTCCGCGTCGTCGATGACGTAGACCCTGGCGTCCTCGCGGATCAGCGCTTCGCCCTGCTCCTTGGCCTCGGGGGTCAGGTTTTCAATGTGGTACAGGCCCACAGCGCCGTTGGAGGCGGTGGCCGCGCCGAAGTCCTTCAGATAGGCGCAGGTCTCCTCGTTCAGTTCGGTGCCCAGCCATTTGTCCAGGCCCTTCACATAGGGCACATCCTCAATGACCTTCATACCAATGGCGGAGCCCAAAAGCTGGGCCTCCGGCTTGTGCTGGCACTTGACCTCCACGATCCAGCTGGCCTTGCGCCCCTCGTCGGTGAGCAGGCCGAACTCAGGCACAAAGCCCGCGATGGAGCCCATCACTTCGATAATGCCGGAGTTGCGGTTGCAGCGGGCGCCCAGAACGGAGTTGGCGTACACCACAGCGGAAGATTCCGCCCAGGACAGCACCTCGCCCTTTTCCGGCTTGTTGCCCACCTGGTCCATGTAGCAGGTGCAGGTGTAGCCGTCATCGTCAACGATGCCCAGCTTGCGCAGCTGCTCTTCAAAGTTGTCCTGCTCAGTGTACATGAATTTCTTGAACACCAGCTTTTCCAGGAGAGAGCAGGGGATCTCAGCGCCCATGGGACGGGGGTCGGCGGTGAATTTCTGCGTCACCGGCAGGCCCGCCGCAATGATCTGGTCGTAGATTTCGTACACCGGCTTCATGATCTTCAGACCGAAGCTGATGACCGTGTGGCCGTATTCGCTGGTGACGGGGACCATGCGTTCAGCGCCGAAGGTGTCGCCGTACATGACCAGGGTCTTCACGATCTTTGCCATGACCTCGCCTTTTTCGCCGTTGAGCAGCGCCTGCTGCTCGTCTGTCAGATGCATAGAATCACTCCTTTATAATATATTTACTGTTTAACAATATTTTAACAGTCCCGCGTACAAAAGTCAATGGAGGACAAATGTAAACCAAAAATTAATAATTATCAAGATTCACACCATCTGTTGAAATTACGGATATTTGTGTTATAATTTATCAAAATATTTTTTTATGTGGAGGCATCGACAAGGTATGTCAAAGAAACAGTTCAAAGCGGAATCCAAGCGTCTGCTTGATCTGATGATCAATTCCATCTACACCAACAAGGAAATCTTCCTCAGAGAGATCATTTCCAACGCATCCGACGCCATCGACAAGCTGTGCTACCTGTCCCTGACGGATGACAAGGTAGGGCTTGACCGGTCAGATTACAAGATCGACATCATCGTCGACAAGGAAGCGCGCACCATCACCGTCCGGGATAACGGCATCGGCATGACCATGGAGGAGGCCGAAAACAACCTGGGCGTCATCGCCAAGAGCGGCTCTTTCAAGTTCAAGGACGAGATGGACAAGGAGCAGGCCGGGGAGGATATCTCCATTATCGGTCAGTTTGGCGTGGGCTTTTACTCCGCCTTTATGGTGGCGGACAAGGTCACGGTCATCAGCCGCAAATACGGCTGCGACGAGGGCGTGAAGTGGGAGAGCAGCGGCGCAGACGGCTATACCGTCACCCCCTGCGAGAGAGAAAACCCCGGCACCGATGTCATTATGCACATCAAGGCCGACACCGAGGAGGAGATCTACGGTTCCTATCTGGAGGTCTGGAAGCTGAAGGCCCTGGTGAAGAAATACTCCGACTATGTGCGCTGGCCCATCAAGATGGACATCGAGCACCAGGAGCGCTTCGAGAACGGCGAGACCGACGACGAGGGCAAGCCCAAATACGACTACCGCATGGTCACGGAAAACGAGACCATCAACAGCATGGTCCCCATCTGGCAGCGCAGCAAGAGCGAGGTCACGGACGACGACTGCATCGCATTCTATAAAGAAAAGAACCACGACCGCAAGGACCCCTGCGCCCTGATCCGGGTCAACGCGGAGGGCACTGTGTCCTATAAAGCCATGTTATTCGTCCCCGGCGAGGAAAATGAGTCCGCCTTCCTGGGCGACAACAAGGGCGGCATCACCCTGTACTCCAACGGCGTGATGATCATGGAGAAGTGCGACAAGCTGGTCCACAGCTATTTCGACTTCGTCAAGGGCGTGGTGGACTCTCCCGACCTGTCCCTGAACATTTCCAGGGAAATTCTCCAGCATGACCGGCAGCTGAAGATCATCGGCCAGAATCTGGAGAAGAAGATCAAGGGCGAGCTGGAAAAGCTGATGCGGGACGACAAGCCCAAGTACGAGGAATTTTTCAAAAACTTCGGCGTCCATCTGAAATGCGGCGTCTGCGATGAGTACGGCAGATACAAGGACTTTCTGCGGGACCTGCTGATCTTCTACACCTCTGAGGACAGCCAGATCACCCTGAAGGAGTATGTGGAGAACATGCCCGAGAGCCAGAAGTGCATCTACTACGCCAGCTCCGACTCTCTTAAGCACGCCATGAGCCTGCCCCAGTGCGACCAGGTGCGCTCCAGAGGCTATGAGATCCTCTACCTGACCAGCCCCCTGGACGAGATGGTGCTGGAGTGCCTGCACGACCAGGACGGCAAGACCTTCTGCAACATCGTCACCGATGATCTGGGCTTCGAGACCGAGGAGGAAAAAAAGGCCGCCGAGGAAAGAGACCTGGAAAATAAGGACATACTTGATTTTGTGAAGGAGTCTCTGGGCGACAGCGTGACCAAAGTCAGACTGTCCCGCAAGCTCTCCAGCCTGCCCTGCTGCCTGACCACCGAGGGCGGCGTGACCCTGGAGATGGAGAAATACTTCCGCCACGGCCCCAGCGAGGAGATGCGTAGCATCCGCGCAAACCGGGTCCTGGAGCTGAACCCGGAGCACAAGGCCTATGCCGCGCTGAAGGCGGCTTATGAGAGCGACCAGGAAAAGGCCAAAACCCTCTCCTGCATTCTGGAGACCATGGCCGAGATGATGGCCGGCTGCGATATCGAGGACCCCGCCGCCTTTGTGGCGCAGGTCAGCGAACTGTTCTGAGACAATAACTAAACTTTCTGGAGATAAACCATGGGAAAACGGCTGGGAATCTACATCCATATACCGTTCTGTGCAAGCAAGTGCAGCTACTGCGATTTCTACTCCCTGTCCGGCTGCGACTACCTGATGCCGGAGTATCACGAGGCGCTGCTGGACCATCTGGAGGAGTCCGCTCCTTCCATCAAGCAATACGAGGTGGACAGCATCTATTTCGGCGGCGGCACCCCCAGCTTTTACGGGGCGGACCGGATCGTGGACATTTTCAACACCCTGAAGCTCAACGGCAACGTCCGCACCGACGCGGAGGTGACGGTGGAATGCAACCCGGACAGCATCAGCCTCAACGCGCTGAAGCTGCTGCGGGAGGAAGGGGTGAACCGGATCTCCCTGGGTGTGCAGGCGTCTGACAACAATCTGCTGAAGCTGATCGGACGCCGGCACAATTTCCAGCAGGCCCAGAGGGCGGTTTTCAACGCCAGAAAGGCCGGCTTTGACAATGTGAGTGTGGATCTGATCTACGGTCTGCCCAGCCAGACCAAGAGCGACTGGGCAGACACCCTGGCCAAGGTGGTGGAGCTGCACCCCGAGCATATCTCCTGTTACGGGCTGAAGCTGGAGCCGGGGACGGAGATGTATCAAAACTATAAGGGCTCCCTCCTCCTTCCGGACGATGACGATCAGGCGGACATGTACTGCTATGCCGCCGAAATGCTGAGCCGGTACGGCTATAAACAGTATGAGATCTCCAACTTCGCGGCTCCGGGCTTTGAATCCAGGCACAACCTGAAATACTGGAACCTGGACGACTACATGGGCTTCGGCCCCGGGGCCCACTCCTGCGTGGGAAACCTGCGCTACAGCTTCATCAGGGATCTGAAGCAATATATCTCCGGCATAGACCGGCAGGTAAGCATCATTGACGAGTATGAAAACATTGACCCGCTGGAGCGGGCGGTGGAGTACATAATGCTGGGCATGCGCACAACCAGAGGGATCTCGGAACGGGATTACCGGCTCCGCTGTCAGTGCGACTGGCGGCCGGTCTACCAGGCCCTTCTGGCCTTCCGGCAGAAGGGCTGGGCAGTGGAGGAGGAAGGCCGCTGGCACTTTACGGTGCCCGGGTTCCTGCTGTCCAACAGCCTGATCGGCATTCTGCTGGAGGCCCAGGCCAGCGGCAGGATCGAGGGTACGCCTTGGCTGCGCGATGCGTTCCAGGCGGAAGAGAAGACCAGCGTTCCCAAAAGCGAAAGCGAGATTTTTGCGGAACTGTATCAGCAACAGATGAAAGAGGACAAGTAAGTGAAAGAGAAAAAGGAAAAAGAGAAGATCGTTAAAGAGAAGAAGGTAAGGGAGAAAAAGCCCAAAGAGCCCAAGCCTCCGAAGGAGCCCAAAGTGCCGAAAGCGCCAAAGGACCCCAAAAAAAGAAGGAAAGTACTGATCATCCTGTCCGTTGTGCTGGCTGTGCTGGTCCTTCTGGCCGGCGGAGCGGTTTTCGCCGGGCGGCAGATCACCCTGAGCGAGACAAACCTGCCCAATGTTTATGTGGGCGGCATCTATGTGGGCGGCATGACCAAAGAGGAGACCCGCGCCGAGCTGGACCGGCAGCTGTGGGACCAGTCCGTCAGCGGCACCCTAGCCGTCACCCTGCCCATGGACGTACATTTCAGCGTGGACTACACCAAGGCGGGGGCCAATATCACCGCCGAGCGGGCTGCGGAAGCGGCCTATCGCTACGGCCATGACGGAAACTGGCTGGAAAATCTGTTTACTTACATCGGCGGCCTGCTCAAGCCCGAGGATGTGAGCCTGATCCAGCCCACGCTCAACGAGAGCCATATCGCCAAGCTGGTCAACTTCGGCGTGGCAAGATACAATAAAAATATGGCCGCGTATGCCGGCTATGAGATCGACAAGGATAATTCGCTGCTGGTGCTGGTCAAGGGCGCCGGTCAGCTGCAGATAGACGCCGGAGAGCTGTATAAGCAGGTCGCCCAGGCTTTGCTGGACAAAGAGACTGAACTGAGCTACGCCATGCCGGAGACCGAGGTGGAAATGCCCGACTTCCAGGCCCTGTATGAGCAGCTGTCCGCCAGCCCGGAGGACGCCTACTACGACAAAGAGACGGGCGGCATCGTCCCCGAAGTGGACGGCGTGGAATTTGACGTGAAGGAAGCGGAGCAGCTCTGGAAGGCTGCAAAGCTGAATGAAAAGGTGGAGATCCCGGTGGAACTGACCATCCCGGAGATCACGGAAGAGAGCCTGAAGGAACTGCTGTTCCGGGACAAGCTGGGCGCTACCACCACCTATTTCTACGGCAGCACGGAAAACCGCATCAACAATATCGACCTGGTGGTGAGCAAGCTCAATGGCCTGGTCCTCATGCCGGGAGACGAGTTCTCCTATAACGGTTATGTGGGCCAGCGCACGGAGGAGGCCGGCTTCAAGGCCGCCGCGGCCTATAACGACGGCCAGGTGGTCCAGGAGCTGGGCGGCGGTATCTGCCAGGTGTCCTCCACCCTGTACTGCGCCACCCTGGCGGCGAACCTGGAGACTGTGGAGCGTACCTGCCACATGTTCGCCGTGGGCTATATGAACAAGGGCCTGGACGCCACGGTCAGCTGGCCCGGCCCGGACTTCAAGTTCAAAAATAACCGGGATTACCCGGTGAAGATCGTGGCCTATACGGACCACGAGACCAAGGCCCTGACCATCGAGATCTGGGGCAGCAACATCGACGGCACCTATGTAGTACCTGAGTCGGCCTGGTGGCCTGTCTACGACAGCACCTACACCGACGTGCAGGTTGGCTGGGGAGCCTTCTCCTACCGGTATGTTTACGACAAGGACGGCAATCTGCTGGAAGTCATCGACGAGGCCTCCAGCCACTACGATCTCCACGCGGAGGACATCAAGTGGCCGGAGAATGTCACGCCTCCCGGCGAGGGCGGTGATACCGGCACCGGCGGAGATCCCGGCAGCGGCGGAGACAGCGGCAGCGGTGGAGATACCGGCACCGGCGGAGACAGCGGCAGCGGCGGAGACACCGGCAGCGGCGGTGAAGGCGGCGGAGGCGATGATATCATCATCGTCGACGGTTAATACAGTTTTCTATTTTAAGAGTTTTAGGAGAGAAGAGCATGGAAGAGAAAAAAACCTTTTATATCACGACGCCGATCTATTATCCGTCGGATAAGCTGCACATCGGCCATACCTATTGCACTGTGGCCACCGACGCCATCGCCAGATACAAGCGTCTCTGCGGCTATGATGTGATGTTTCTGACCGGTACCGACGAGCACGGCCAGAAGATCGAGGAGAAGGCCAAGGCCGCCGGCGTCAGCCCCCAGGCGTTTGTGGACCATATCGTCACCGGCGAGGGCGGCATTCTGGATCTGTGGAAGCTGATGAACATCTCCAACGACCGCTTCATCCGCACCACCGACGACTACCATGTGGAGGCCGTCCAGCGCATCTTCAAAAAGATGTACGACAAGGGCGATATCTATAAGGGCGCGTACAAGGGCAAATACTGCACCCCCTGCGAGAGCTTCTGGACCGAGAGCCAGCTGAAGGACGGCAAATGCCCCGACTGCGGCCGCGAGGTCCACGACGCGGAGGAGGAGGCCTACTTCTTCCGCCTGTCCAAGTACGCAAAGCCCGTGCAGGAGCTGCTGGAGAGCGGCACCTTCCTGGAGCCGGCCAGCCGCGTCAACGAGATGGTGAACAACTTCATCAAGCCCGGCCTGGAGGATCTGTGCGTCTCCCGCACCAGCTTCACCTGGGGTATTCCTGTGGACTTTGACCCGGGCCATGTGGTCTATGTGTGGGTGGACGCCCTGTTCAACTACTGCACCGCCATGGGCTTCCTCAACGACAAGTACGACGATTACGACAAATACTGGCCCGCTGATGTCCACATCGTGGGCAAGGAGATCGTCCGCTTCCACTCCATCATCTGGCCCGCCATGCTGATGAGCATGGAGATGCCCCTGCCCAAGAAGGTCTACGGCCACGGCTGGCTGGTCATCGACGGCGGCAAGATGTCCAAGTCCAAGGGCAATGTGGTGGACCCCTATGTGCTGGCGGATATGTTCGGCGTGGACGCCCTGCGCTTCTTCCTGCTGCGCACCTTCCCCTTTGGCTCTGACGGCAACTTCTCCAACGAGCTGCTGATCAGCACCATCAACACCGACCTGGCCAACGACCTGGGCAACCTGGTCTCCCGCACCACCGCCATGGTGGAGAAATACTTTGGCGGCACCCTGATCGCCGACCGGGAAGCCGACCCCATCGACGACGAGCTGGTGGAGATGATCAAATCCACCAAGGGTAAATATGAAAAGCAGATGGACGCCCTGCAGCTCCATCTGGCTCTGGAAGAGGTATTCAGGCTCATCCAGCGGGCCAACAAGTACATCGACGAGTGCGCCCCCTGGGTGCTGGCCAAGGACGAGAGCAAAAAGCCCCGTCTGGCCACGGTCATGTACAATCTGCTGGAGGCTCTGCGGGTCGCGCTGGTCATGCTGACCCCCTTCATCCCCCAGAGCTGCGAAAAGGCCTTTGCCCAGATCGGCGCTGCCGGCGAGGCAGTCACCTGGGAAAAGACCGGCGAATACGGCGTTCTGCCCGCGGACGTCTCCGTTCATAAGGGCGAGACCCTCTTCCCCCGCATCGACATGGCCAAGGCCCTGGAGGAGCTGGAGAAGCGGGAGCACGCCAACGACGCACCCAAGGCCAAGCCCGTCCTGCCCGATGTGACGATCGACGAGTTTGCCAAGTGCGATATGCGGGTCTGCAAGGTTCTGACCTGCGAGGCGGTGAAAAAGTCCGAAAAGCTGCTGAAGTTCACCCTGGACGACGGCAGCGGCACCCCCAGGCAGATCCTCTCCGGCATCCACAAGTTCTATGAGCCGGAGGAGCTGGTGGGCAAGACCGTGGTGGCCATTCTGAACCTGCCCCCCAGAAAGATGATGGGCCAGATGTCCAACGGCATGCTGCTCTCCGCCGTCCGCGAGGTGAACGGTGAAGAAGAGCTGCACCTCATCATGCTGGACGACAGCGTCCCCGCCGGCAGCCAGCTCTGCTGAAAAGAATATAAAGATCAACAAGGCGGCGCAAACGCGCCGCCTTGAACTTTTATATTTTTTTGACTGAGAAAGGCTTAGATTATGCTGCCGGTGGTGAGGTCGATCATCAGCAGGGCGTGTTCGCCGCTGTTGTCGAACATCATCAGGTCCATGGAGGATTCACTGAAGCCCTCAATGGTGCCCGTCACCAGCAGCTCGCCCCGGAAGCTGATGACAGGGATCAAGAGATAGTCCGTGCCCTCGGTTTCCTTCCGGGCAAAGCCCACGGTGATGGCGTTGATATCTGCGCCGCATTGGCCGATCTCCACCTTCAGGTCGCCAAAATAGTTCATTGTCCGGTCCGCCGTGTAAACAAACAGATCGCTGTATTTCCAGCCGTGCATGGTGTCAGACGCAAGCTGCCGCAGCTCCACAGCGCCGGTCAGCGAGGCGGCCTCTTCCACAACCTCTACCACCTCGGCGGCACCCTGATATTTCATTTCCAGCAGTTTGCCGTCGTTGGTGAAAACCAGGCGTACGCTCTCGTAATAATCATCCTGACAGTAAAAGGGGGAGTCTCGCACGTCCTTGATGGCGTCCTGCCTGACAACCGGGTAACCGGCGTAGATGGGCTGCCCCTCCACAGCGATCTGCCAGCTGTTGTTGTAGTTGTAGCCAATGCAGCTCTCCGCCCGGAGCTGCCAGTCGCCCAGGCCCATATCACGGAGCAGCTGGGCGGCTTTGGTCAGGGCCGCGTCCAGCTCCTGCCCGGTGGCCGCCTCCTGAGCGCAGAGGCCCAGGCCTTCAACCCAGCTTTTGTACTGCTCGCTGTTGGGGTCGGCCATCCCCTGGGGCGCATGGAGAAAGATGCTGACGCTGTGGTTGCAAAAGCCCTCCCGCTCATAATTGCTGGCCCAGAATTCGTAGGGGATGCCGTCCACCGTGGCGGTGGCCCGAAGGTCCGCCTGAACGCCGTAGGGGATGTCATCGGTGTAGGAGGGGTCGGTGCCGGCGTAGTCATGGAGCGCGTAGTGCTCCATGGGCCAGAATTTCCACTGACAGGGGGTAGGGGAGGGAGCGTCTGAGGCATTGGCGTAGGCGTTGCGGTAATACTCCAGCATCTCCAGCCGGGCCTGGCGTATGCTCTCCAAATCCGCGTCGCTGATGTTCTCACCGTGACTTGCTTTGATCGCCTCATCCGTAACCCCTTTTTCCATGGCGGCGATACATTCAAGAAGCTCCTCCCGGCTCATCTCCTCGCTGTATTCGTACAGCTGCGCGTCGCCGAAAACCGCCCGGGCGAGCTGCTGCAGGGCCTCTATGGTGATGGTTTTGGGCGTTATGCGGAGAACGGGCATGGTCTCCGGCACAGAGACGGCCTCCTGGGTGTGGATGCGTACCTGAATCAGGCCGTCGTTTGTGGAAAATTCGGCATTGACCGGCTCTTCTCCGGCGCTGACGCTGTCGGGAGGCGCTTCCGCGCTCTGCCCGGCGGGAAGCGTCTCCGGCGTCGTGCTTCCGCAGGCGCAGAAGCTCAGACTCAGAATCAGGATCAGTAAAATAGATAAAAAGCGTTTCATGTTTTGTCTCCTCTCAGCATGGTCAGGATCTCCTCCGGGTCAGAAAGGGAGGCTATGGCTTCAAAATGGATCCTGTCCGCGTAGCTTTCCAGCAGGGCGTGATCCGCCCCGCCGCCGTACCAGATTTTCAGCGTAATGGTGGCGGATTCCCCGGTGTAAAACACAAGGGCCCAATCATCGTCCGCGCGCCGGGCCATGCTGAGTTCATCGCCCCAGACGTTTACGTATTCCCATTCCTCATATTCTTCCGTGCCGGTGGCGGCCAGATCGTCAGCGGGAAGAGTGCCCGGACGATCCAGATAAATGGTGTAGGAAAAGCCGATCCGGGCTGTGGCTTCAATGGCGGCGGAGAAGGAGCCGTCCTCATAGATGCCGTAGTCCCGGGAAATGCCGGGGAAGGCAGTGCGGCTGGTGTGCAGCGCCAGACCGTATTTTTCCGCGATCTCCTGAAGCTTGTCCCACATGGCTTCGTCCCAGACCTGGTAGAGACGGCAGATCTCCTTTGTCTCCTCGTCGGGGGCAAAGCTGCGCTCCAGGTCCCGCCATTCGTAGTAAGCCTGGCCTTGCTCCAGCTGCTCCGCGGCCATCTGGTCGGCATGGCTGCCTTTATAGGCAAGCCATTCGGCGGCGGCCCGGTACTCGGGGGAGCCGTTGACGCCGCTGAGAGAGAGGTGATCCCGGTGGTGGACCGATTGAAGCTGGTCCAGGGTCTTTTCCGTGTCGTCGGCGAGCCCGGCGCTCTGCCCGGTGGGGGCCGGGTCCCGGATCAGCCGCTCCTGCAGCCCGAAAAGCCCGGCGGCGTAGGCGGTGACGGTGAGCAGTCCCAGGATCACCGCCGCGATCAGCGCCGCACGGATCAGCTTGCGGCGGGAAAAGGCGGCGGGCTTTGTCCCAACCCCGGCCAGAATCTCATCCACGGCGAAAACGTAGGCCGGGTCGATCTGGCCGAAGACGTCAAAAAATTGATCTTTGTTCACTGTAGTCCCTCCTGTTCAAGATAGGCGGAAAGACGGAGGCGGGTACGGCGCAGTTTGGTCAGCACCGTGTTCTGCCTGCAGCTGAATTTCCGGGCGATCTCCGCCACCGGCAGGCCATACCAGTACCGGGCCACGAATAAGTTTCGGTCCGCCTCCGGCAGACCGGCCAGAAAGCGGTTGAAGGCGCGGATCAATTCCCGGTCCTCTACGGCCTTTTCCACACTCCAGGAGGAGGGGATACATTCGGCCAGCTCGTCGATGGCCAGAAGTGCCCCCTCTCCGCCCCGTTTTTCTGCCCGCCTTTTCCGCAGGCGGTCAATGGAAATGCGCCGGGTGAGTGTGCCCAGATAGGCCCGGAGACTCTGGGGGAGCGTGGGCGGTATGCTGTCCCAGGCGGCAAGCCAGGTGTCGTTTACACTCTCCTCCGAATCGGAGGCGTCGTTCAAAATTCCCTCCGCCACGCGGTAGCAGTAGCGGCCGTAGGCGTTCTGACTCTCCGCTATGGCCTGCTCCGAGCGCTTCAGATACAGCGCAATAATTGAGGCGTCTGTCATGTCCCAACCTCCTTCACCTCATAAGTCGTATTTCCCGGGGAAATATTTCACTTACCGAAAATTTTAGGGAGAAAAAATTCCTTTGTCAACCGGTGGGGGAGGATTCACAGATTGTTTACGGGTGAAAAGTCTTTTTCCCTTGTGACAGGTACAAAATTGTGGTATAATACTATTTTAGAGAAAAAATAAACCATGGAGGGATTAGCCATGACAAAAATAGACATTTTCTCAGGATTTCTCGGCGCGGGCAAGACGACCCTGATCCGCAAGCTCATCGCTGAGGGCTATAAAGGCGAGAAGCTGGTTCTGATCGAAAACGAGTTCGGCGAGATCGCCATTGACGGAGGCTTTCTGAAGGACGCCGGCGTGGAGATCACCGAGATGAACTCCGGCTGCATCTGCTGCACCCTGGTGGGCGACTTTACCAAGGCGCTGAAAAAGGTGATGGAGGACTTTGCCCCCGACCGCATCATCATCGAGCCTTCCGGCGTGGGCAAGCTGTCCGACGTGGCCAAGGCCGTGGAAAAGGTGGAGGGCGCCCATGTCGGCGCCAAGGTCACTGTGGTGGACGCGGGCAAGTGCCGCATGTATATGCGCAACTTCGGCGAGTTTTTCAACGACCAGGTGGAAAACGCCGACCTGATCGTTCTCAGCCGCACCGACACGGCGGGCGAGGCCAAAACCACCGCCGCTGTGGAGCTGCTGAAGGGCCTGAACGACCATGCCGGCCTGATCACCACGCCCTGGGCCAAGCTCAGCGGGGAACAGATCCGTGAGGCCATGGACCACAATGCCCTGCACGAGGAGCTGGAGCACATGGAGCATGAGCATCATCACCACGATGACGATGATGACCATGACGAGCATGAGCACCATCATCACCACCACGATCATGACCACGACCATGAACACGGCGAGGGCTGCACCTGCGGCTGCCACGACCATGACCACGATGACGATGACGACCATGATGAGCATGAGCACCATCATCACCATGACCACGATCACGACCATGAGCACGGTGAGGACTGCACCTGCGGCTGCCATGACCACGATCACGATGACCACGACCACGAGCATCATCACCATCACCACGCCGACGAGGTGTTTGTCAGCTGGGGTATCGAGACGCCCCGCAAGTTCAGCGAGACGGAGCTCCGTGCCATTCTGGACGCTCTGCAGGATGAGGCCAAATACGGCATCGTGCTCCGCGCCAAGGGCATTGTGGACGCCAGCGACGGGGAGTGGATCTACTTTGACTATGTCCCCGGCGAGACCGATATCCGCCGCGGCGGCGCGGCCGTGACCGGGCGCTTCTGCGTCATCGGGTCCAAGCTGAACGAACAGGCGCTGAAGGAGCTGTTTAAGGTTGAGTAAAACAAAAGACGTCCTCGTATACCTGTTCACAGGTTTTCTTGAAGCGGGCAAAACCAAGTTCATCCAGGAGACCCTGGAGGACCGCCGCTTCTGCAACGGCGAGCGCACCCTGCTTTTAGTGTGTGAGGAGGGGGAGGAGGAATACGCCCCCGACCAGTTTGCGGACAAGAGCGTGTTTATCCGCATTGTGGAGGAGCAGAGCCAGCTCACCAGCGAAAATCTCAGCTGCTGGCTCAGGGAGACTAAGGCCGAGCGGGTGGTCATCGAGTATAACGGCATGTGGATGCTGGACCTGCTCTACAGCGCCATGCCCGAGGGATGGATGGTGTATCAGGAGTTTCTGTTTGCCGATTCCACCACCTTCCTCAGCTACAACAGCAATATGCGCCAGCTGGTGTACGACAAGCTGAAAAGCTGCGAGCTGGTGGTGTTCAACCGCTTCAACGGCACCATGGACAAGATGGGCTACCACAAAATCGTCAGGGCCGTCTCCCGCCGCAGCGATATCGCCTATGAATATGTGGGCGGCAAGGTGGAGTATGACGACATTCAGGACCCCCTGCCCTTTGACCTGAACGCCCCCATTGTGGAGATCGGGGACGACGACTATGCCGAGTGGTACAGGGACATGTCCGAAGAGCCCAAGAAGTACGAGGGCAAGACCGTGCGCTTCAAGTGCCGGGCCCTGGTGCGGAAAAAACTGCCGGAAAAGACCTTTATCGTGGGCCGCCATGTGATGACCTGCTGTGTGGAGGACATCCAGTTTGCCGGCCTTGTGTGCCAGTGGGAGGGGGCTGACACCGTGCAGGACGACTCCTGGATGATCCTGACGGCCAAAATCAACTTCAAGTTCAACCGGGCCTACGGCAAGAAAGGCCCCGTGCTGACCTATGTGGATTCCGTCCTCTGCCAGGCGCCCGAGCAGGCCGTCGCGACCTTCTATTAAAAAAACAAAACGAGAGGCCAGAATGAGATATAAATGCCTTGTCTTTGACCACGACGACACCGTGGTCAACAGCACCGCGACCATACATCACCCCAGCTTTTTAAAATACCTGGCACAGTACCGCCCGGGCATGAGCTGCAGTCTGGAGAAGTACTTCCTGCGCAATTTTGAGCCGGGCTTCATCCCCATGTGCCGGGAGGATTACGACATGACCGACGCAGACCTGGACATTGAGGTCCGCTTCTGGCAGGAATATGTGGAGGAGCACATCCCCGCGGCCTATGGGGGCATCCGGGAGATCATGCTCCGCCAGAAGGCAGAGGGCGGGCTGATCTGCGTGGCCTCCCATTCCCTGGAGAAGAACATCCGCCGGGACTACGCGGCAAACGATCTGCCCCAGCCGGATCTGGTGTTCGGCTGGGATCTGCCCATGGAGCAGCGCAAGCCAAACCCCTTCGCTCTGGAGGAGATCATGCGCATTTACGGCCTTAAGCCGGAAGAGCTGCTGATGATCGACGATTTAAAGCCAGGCTATGACATGGCGGTGCGCTGCGGCGTGGACTTTGCCGCGGTGGGCTGGGCAAACGACATTGAAGAGATCGAGCGCTTTATGCGCCAAAACTCCCGCTATTACTTCAAAACCGTGGAAGAGCTGGACAAATTTCTTCGCTGAGCCGGAAGGGAGGTCAGAAAATGCCTGCTGTGCTTTATATCGTGGTGCCCTGCTACAACGAGCAGGAGGTACTGCCCATCACTGCGCCCATGTTTCTTCAGAAAATCAGGGACCTGGCCGCCGCCGGGAAGATCAGCGACGAAAGCCGCGTCCTCTTCGTCAACGACGGCAGCAAGGACAAGACCTGGGAGATCATCTCCGGCCTTGCCCGGGAGGATGAGCATGTTCTCGGTATCAGCCAGAGCCGGAACCGGGGCCACCAGAACGCGGTGCTGGCGGGGCTGATGGAGGCCAAGGACCGCTGCGACATCACCATCTCCATCGACTGCGATGGTCAGGACGATATCAACGCCATGGACAAGATGGTGGACGAATATCTGAACGGCTGTGAGGTGGTCTACGGCGTCCGGGAGAGCCGGGATACCGACACCTTCTTCAAACGCTTCACGGCCCAGAGCTTTTACAAATTTCTCTCCGCCATGGGGGCGGAGGTGGTCTACAACCATGCGGACTACCGCCTGGTCAGCTCCCGGGTCTTGCAGGAGTTTGCCAACTTTAAGGAAGTGAATCTGTTTCTCCGGGGCATGATCCCGCTGGTGGGCTTTAAGAGCACCTGCGTGGGCTATTCCCGGGCCGAGCGCATCGCCGGGAAGAGCCATTACCCCCTGAAAAAAATGCTGGCCCTTGCCGTGGACGGCATCACCAGCCTTTCCGTCAAGCCCCTGCATATGATCACTGGCTTCGGCGTGCTGGTGGCCTTCGCCAGCTTCATTGGCGTCATCTGGGCCATTGTCACCGCTTTGATGGGCAAGGCTGTGGCCGGCTGGGCCAGCACCACCTGTATTGTCTGCTTTGTCAGCGGCGTGCAGCTCATTTGCCTTGGCATCATCGGCGAGTATGTGGGGAAAATCTACATGGAGACCAAGCAGCGCCCCCGGTACATTATCAGCGAACGTACCTGGAAACAGGAAAAGTGAATTGAAGCAATGAAAAAACGCTCAGGAATTGACCTGAGCGTTTCAAGGCGTCGACAAAGTTCGACGCCTTGAAAACTTATTCAGGAGTATTTGGAAATACTCCTGAATAAGCATAGATTGAACGCAGAAAGGGGACTCCCGTCCCCTCTCTGCGCTCTCCCCATGCAACTCTATACACTGCCGATAGCTTTGTCTACAGTCTGAAACGCTCAGGTTAATTCCTGAGCGTTTTTATGCTGTCCCGTAGGGGCGACCCTTGCGGTCGCCCGTTTTTGTCAGAGAATTTGTGCCTTTGCAAGCTGCCGGTTTTTGTAATCGGCGTCGCCGGTGACGTCTTTGATCGTCTCGATCTCCGGCGGGAGCTTGGCGTTTTCCGAGCCGTCGCCGTAGACGAACATCACGGCCCGGTCGGCAGAGAAGGGGTAAACGTCGATCTCAAAGCGCTTGCCCTCAAAGTTGAAGCGGTACTTGGTCTTGCGCACGGGGTGCAGGCTCATGTCGCACTCCATCAGATAGGAGACGTAATCCTTTTCGGAGATGGGCCGCTCGATGACCCAGCGCTTTCCATCCTCGCTGAGGCGCTTCTCGGTGTAAAAATAGAGGTAGTCCTTGCAGCTCTTTTGCTGGCGGATGCGCCGTTCCACCCCCGGCTTGGTCTGGACAAGGTAGGTCTGCATCATGTCCGCGGCGACGGCGTCATAATCTGTCTTCAGCTTCTCCACATCCGGCATACGGATCAGATACTTCCGCTTTTCCACGTCCGGCGCGGGCTGGCCCAGAATACGGTAAATCTCGCCAATGGCCCGGTTGATCTTATCCTCAAAGGCGACGGAGTTGTCGATAATGTGCAGAGAGGGGTGGGCGCTCCAGGCGCGGAGGGTGCGGTCGTCCATCTCCCTGGCCTCCTCCACACTCTCGTAGCGGGCGGCGTTGCCGTAGTTGTAGGCAAACTCCGCGCCCTTGGCGCAGGTGACAAGGTGCAGCACCGCGTCATAGCCGGAGAGCAGCTCCTCCTCCGTGACGCCGAAGCTGGACAAAACCTGGGTAAATTCCTCGTCGGTAATGTAGGCCTTGTCATCCAGCACCGCCCGGTCATAAATGATCAGAATGTTCTCCTCCGGCACGGTCTCCGCGCCGCGCAGGGCCAGCTTCTCCTTGTGGAGCTGGTCGCCAATCACAAAATACTGAAACTCCAGCATGGACATGCAGCCCGGAAAGGGGCCCAGGCCGAAGCCGGAGATCAGCTCCGTGGCGGTCTCGGGGATGGTGATGACCCGCCAGCCATCCTCCTGCTTGAACTCCTTCAAGATGCGGCTGATCAGGGTGGTTTTGCCGGCGGCAGGTCCGCCGGTCAGAACAATGCGGGTGATTTTCTTGGCCATATGTATCGCTCCCATGCCTTTTTTGTTCAATGATACCATTTCTTTCGGTTTTTTTCAATAAGCTTTGTTATGGGGCAGCGGGAAGCAAAATAAACAGGAAAATTGTCCCAAAATGGCGATTTTGCGGGAAAATTGGGGCCCAAGTGGGGAATTAATACCGGAAAACGGCGCAAAATTAAGGCAATTTAGAGCGTAAATACTTGACGAAAAGACTTGGAAGATGTATTATTAGCTTGCGGTATGCTATTTTGCCGTTTTAAGCAGTAATTCTGATTCTATTTACATAGAATGGAGGAAAGTTGATGAGTTTGATACCTGAGGTAAAGTGCCGGCGCTGTGGGGAGAGCTTCTCTTCCATGCGCAGCCGCTGCCCCAACTGCGGTACCCGCCGCGTGAGCCAGAGCGGGCGCACCCCGGCAGCCACCCCCGGCACAGTCAGAGGGACCGAAGCCTATGAACGGGCCGCCGTTAACACCAAGTGGCAGCTGATTTTCGGCCTCATTCTTGTGGTCGCGGTGATTTTGGCGGTTATCGTCATGGTCTCCACCGGACTGAACGGTGCAGACGCCCCCGCAGCAAAGGCCACACCCACCCCGGCAACCGAAAGTGCGGCGCCCACCCCGCCCCCTGCACCTACCCCCACGCCTACCCCGCCGCCGACGGTTGAGAAGGTTTCCATCCGCTACTATGAAACGGTAAAGGAAGACTTCTCCATTAAGGTGGATGAGGTAGTTCCCCTCAACGCACTGGTGACACCCACGGACATTTCCGACAAGGTCACATGGAGCGTGGATTCCGATAATGAGCAGTATGTGCAGATCACTGTGGATCCGGAAGACGGCAACAAGTGCGAAGTCAAGTGCATCTCCAAGATCCCTGCAGGCGGTATTACCCTTTATGCCGAGCTGTTTGGCGTGAAGGCTCAATGCCAGATCTACGCAGCAGCGGGCTGATAAAAGGGAAAAAAGAAAAACGGGCTGTTTTTACAGCCCGTTTTTTCAAAAAAACTCTTGACAAGAGGGAAAATGTGGGGTAAAATAACCCTCGCTGATGAGGCATGGACGATTGGCGCAGCTGGTAGCGCATCCGCTTGACGTGCGGGAGGTCACAAGTTCGAGTCTTGTATCGTCCACCATCAAAAAAGTCTCTTTTGTCTGGTAGACAAAAGAGACTTTTTTGCGTGATGCGTTCCTTGCGGAACGTGATGCGCACTGCGTGCGTGATGCAGACTTCGTCTGTGATGCACGCCTTCGGCGCGTGTGTGGAACGCATCGCATCACCTATCACAGCGCAGCGGCATCACTTATCACTTATTTGCAAAGAGGGCTATTTTGTGATATGGTTTGAAAAAGTGAGGTGGATATTATGAATGACCATACAAATTGGGGCTTGTCGATTTTTGACTTATTACCTCTTCACTATTCACTCTTCACTAAAAATGGGGTCGATTTTTGGGAAGGAATAGGTAATAGTGAAGAGTGAAGAAGCAGGATGCGAAAGCTGCGGTTTTATACGTTGCACAGCCCTTGTTAAGGCGTCTGCATTTCAAATCCATGTTTGTGTAGTGATTGGCATCTAAAGTACCGCTATGTTAAATTGAACTCCGCAGTCATCAGACTGCGGAGTTCAGGCAAAATCGGCAGAATACCGATCGGAGAGAGAATATGAGGATCATTATTTCCCCGGCAAAGAAAATGAATGTGGATACGGACAGCTTTGACGTTGAAGCTCTGCCCCGGTTTGTGGGAGAGACGGAAAAGCTGATGGCGGCGCTGCAGGGCATGAGCCCGGAGGCGCTGCAAAAGCTCTGGAAATGCAACGACAGCATCACCGCGCTGAATATGGAGCGGCTGCAAAACATGGACCTGCGCCGGGGCCTTACTCCGGCGGTGCTCTCCTACGAGGGTATACAGTACCAATACCTGGGCCCGGGCGTGCTGGAGACCGGGGGACTGCGCTATCTGCGGGAGCATCTCCGGATCTTGTCCGGCTTTTACGGGCTGCTCCGCCCCTTTGACGGGGTGACGCCCTACCGGCTGGAGATGCAGGCCAAACTGAGCGTGGACGGGAAAAAGGACCTCTATGACTTCTGGGGAGACCGTCTGGCGGCGCAGCTTGCGTCGGAGACGGACCTGGTTTTGAACCTGGCCTCAAAGGAGTACAGCAAGGCGGTGGAGCCCTGGCTGCCTCAGGTCGTCCGCTTTTTGACCTGCGTTTTCGGGGAACTGAAAGAGGGCCGGGTGGTGGAAAAGGGCACCATGTGCAAAATGGCCCGGGGCCAGATGCTGCGCTGGATGGCGGAAAACCAAATCACAGACCCGGCGGATATCCCAAACTTCAGCGATCTGGAATACCGCTTTTCCCCGGAGCGTTCATCGGAAAATAACTATGTATTTATCAAAGGAGAAAAGAGAGATGCTTGAAACAGGAACAAAAGCGCCGGATTTCACCTTAAACGACAAGGACGGGAAGGCCGTATCCCTGTCCGATTTCATGGGAAAAAAGGTAGTGCTATATTTCTATCCCAAAGACAACACCCCCGGCTGCACCCGTCAGGCCTGCGCCTTCGCGGCGGCCTATGAGGACTTTAAAACCCTGGACGCCGTGGTCATCGGCGTGAGCAAGGATTCCGAGGCCTCCCACCGGAAGTTCGCGGAAAAGTACGGCCTGCCCTTTATCCTCCTGTCCGACCCGGAACTGAAAGCCATCCAGGCCTACGGCGTCTGGCAGGAAAAGAAAAACTACGGCAAAGTGAGCATGGGTGTGGTGCGCTCCACCTTCATTATTGATGAAAAGGGCTTCATTGAGAAGGTGATGCCCAAGGTAA
The DNA here is from genome assembly GCA_946061515.1 of uncultured Clostridia bacterium. Taxonomy (GTDB): domain Bacteria; phylum Bacillota; class Clostridia; order Oscillospirales; family Oscillospiraceae; genus Limivicinus. The sequence goes on along the minus strand of CAMGRL010000010.1, from coordinate 4,806 downwards.
AGCCGGACACCAACGCCGCCGAGATCCTGGCCTATCTAAAAAGCGTATGACCGGGGCGCTGTTTGGGCATGATAGCGCTGATACTAATACCTGATAGAAAGATTGAAAATAATTTCTGAGCAGAATTTGCGCCAGACAAGGCGGAGCCCGCAGAGCATAATGGACATATATGGTCAAGGGCTCTAACGAAGGCTGGCACAAATTCTGCCAGAAAGAATTCAAGATTTCTATTAGGTGTTAGTATGAGGTGAGAAAAATGTCCAAACAGGGAATGGCAAGGCCGGACTGGACCCACGTGCGGCCGAAAAACAAGGAAGCCCCGGTGCCGGAGATCCAGGGAAAGGCCAAACAGGGCAAAAAGCCCGCAAATCCGGTGATCGCAGGCACGGAAGGCGGGGAGGTCAAGGTTTTTCATTGTAAGAAGAACAGTTGACGTCCCGGGAAATGATACTTTTTGTGTTATGGTTATCATATTGAAAAGATATGATGAAAGGGCAGCTATACCATTTTTCTAAAGATTTGACAAAAGCAGGGCGCAAAGTAGGGATTTTTTTGTAAAATCGGGTCGATTGACAAAAAAAGCGGCCAAACCTATAATGTGCACAACGCAAAGGCGCGTGGATGTTTTTTGAAGACATCCGCGCGCTTTGCCCGTTTCCGGGGCGGGCCAAGGGCCTGCGCGACTTCACATCAGGAGGATTTGCAAAATGAAAAAATGGAAACTGCTCAGTATGCTGCTGGTTATCTGCATGGTATTCAGCCTGGCCGCCTGCGGGGACAGCGCTGCCCCTGCCGCAGAGGGCGGCGAAGGAAGCAGCGATGAGCCTATTGTCATCGGCGTCATCTCCCCCAACACCGGCGCCCTGGCCGCCTACGGCAACGGCATCGTCACCGGCGTCGATCTGGCTGTGGAAGAGATCAACGCCGCCGGCGGCATCCTTGGCCGTCCGGTGGAGGTCATCAAGACCGACGACCAGAGCGACCCCACAGAGTGCCTGAACGCCTTTAACTCCCTGGTCTCTCAGGGCGTGGGCCTGATCATTGGCTCTGCCACCTCCGGCTGCACCTCCGCCATCACCGACGCGGCCAACGAAGAGGAGGTCTGCCTGCTGAGCCCCACCGCTACCGCAGACTCCATCACCACCGAGGACGACTACATCTTCCGCGCCTGCTACGCCGACAGCTTCCAGGGCGCTATCGCAGCGGCCTACGCAAAGCAGGCCGGCTATGAAAAGGTGGGCGTGGTCTACTGCGCCGCCGACGTTTACTCCAAGGGCCTGTTTGACTCCTTCTCCTCCGCCTGCGCCGAATACGGCGTGGAGGTAGTGGCCTCCGAGTCCACCGCATCCCTTGACGTGCAGGATTACACCAACCAGTTCACCTCCATGGTGACTGCGGGCGTTGATTTCGTCTACGCTCCCTTCTACTATGACGTGATTGGCCCCTATGTGGTGCCCCAGGCCCGCGCAGCCGGCTACACCGGCGTTATCATGGGCGCTGACGGCTACGACACCACCCCCGACTATGTTGTGGAGGGCGCAGATCTGACCGCCTTCAACGACGTTTACTGGACCAACCACTACGATCCCTCCGATACCTCCGAGAAGGTCAGCTCCTTCGTCAGCGCCTACGAGGCCAAGTACGGCAGCATCCCCAGCGCATTCGGCGCAACCGGTTATGACTGCGTGTACATGTACAAGGCCGCTATCGAGGCAGCCGGCACTGATGAGTCCAGTGCTGTGCGTGACGCCCTGGCTGACACCTCCGCGGTTTATGAATGCGTCACCGGTACCTTCTCTCTGGATGAGAGCGGCACACCGGTAAAGGGCGCGGCAATTATTTCCTTCGTGTCCGACGGCAGCGCTGTCACCTCCAAGCTGGTGGACGTGGTCACTGAACTTCCCTGATTCACACACTTTTTCACTCCTTAATCAATGACCACAACCACCGCAATGCGGCAGGGCGCCCCGGGGCTTCCTGCCGCAGCTTGCTTGAACATGAAAGGAAAGAGAAGCGTGAGTACATTTTTTCAAACCCTTATCGTCGGGCTGAGACTGGGCAGCATCTACGCGCTGATCGCGCTGGGCTACACCATGGTCTACGGCATTATCCGGCTCATTAACTTCGCCCACGGCGACTTTATCATGGTGGGCGGCTATACCATGATCTTTACCATCCCTCTGGCTCTCCGCATGGGCCTGCCCGCCTGGACGGCGGTGCTGGCCGGCGTGGTGGTCTGTGTCCTGGTGGGCGTGGGCACGGAGCTGATCGCCTACCGGCCGGTGCGAAAGACCGGCACCGCCATGACGGCCCTGATCACGGCTATCGCCATGAGCCTGTTTCTGGAAAACCTGGCCCAGGCCATCCCGGCCATCGGCCCCAACCCCAAGGTGTCCAGCCAAATCTTCGCCTCCGGCGGCATCAGCATCGGCTCTGTCACCATGGAATACACCACCATCATCACCATCCTGATCAGCGCGGTGATTATGGTCATCCTCTATGAGTTTACCCAGAAGACCCGGCTGGGCCGGGCCATGCGCTGCGTGTCCGAGGACAAGGCGGCGGCCACATTGATGGGCATCAACGTCAACCACACCATTTTGCTGACCTTTGCCGTCGGCTCCGGCCTTGCGGCGGTGGCCGCGCTGATGTACATGGCTCAGTACCCCAAGGTGTACACCACCATGGGCTCCCTGCTGGGTCTGAAGGCCTTTGTCTCCGCTGTGCTGGGCGGCATCGGCATTATTCCCGGCGCCGTGCTGGGCGGCATTGTGATCGGCCTGGTGGAGTCCTTCACCACAAGCTATATCTCCTCCAGTATGGCCGACACCTTTGTGTTTTTGATCCTCATCATTGTGCTGGTGCTCAAACCCGCCGGCATTATGGGAAAGAATGTGGGTGAAAAGGTATGAAAAAGAACAAAACCGGCTTCGGCTACCTGCTGAACACCATTGTCATTATCCTGCTTTTTACCGCCTTCCAGATCATCACCGGCATTTTCGGCTCCCAGGGCTCCTTCAAGCTGGTGGTGGTGCCCTGCCTGTGGCAGTGCTGCTATCTGATCATCCTGGCCGCCTCCCTGAACCTGGTGCTGGGCTTTCTGGGCCAGCTGTCTCTGGGCCACTGCGGCTTTATGGCCATCGGCGCTTACACCGCGGCGCTGCTGAGCCTGGCCTGTGAGCGGGCGGAACTCTTTACGAAAAAAGAGGGCGCGGTATTCATCCTTATCCTCTTCGGCTGCATCATCGCTGCGGGCCTATTGTCCGCGCTGGTGGGCCTGCTGGTGGGCGTCCCCGCCCTGCGGCTCAAGGGCGACTATCTGGCCATCATCACCCTGGGCTTCGGCATGATCATTGTCAACATCATCAACAACCTGCCCTTCTGCGGCCAGGACGGCCTGGCCCAGGGCTCCGCCGCGGCCTCCCTGTATAAAAACGGTCTGGGCTTCGGCAGCAAGGACAAGGTGGCCTATATCTGGGTGGCTCTGCTGGTGACCATCCTGTGCCTGACGCTGATGTTCATGTTCATCCGCTCCAAGTACGGCCGGGCCATCAAGGCCATCCGGGACGACGAGATCGCCGCCTCCGCCTCCGGCATCAACACCTCCTATTACAAGGTGTTCACCTTCGCCTATTCTGCCTTTTTCGCGGGCATTGCCGGGGCACTCTACGCCTGCGCCAACGCCACGCTGTCTACATCGTCCTTCGCCTTTACCAACGGCGGCATCTTAAACTCCACCTTTGTGGTGGTCATGGTGGTGCTGGGCGGCATGGGCTCCATCACCGGCTCCGTAGTGGCGGCGGTGATCATGTTCCTGGTGAACTACCAGATCAAGAACGGCGCCTGGGTGACGGCCCTGTCCGCCTCCGTACAGGGCGTTTTCGAGTACCCCATGCTGGTCTACGCCATTGTGCTTATCGTGGTGATTTTGTTCCGTCCCAAGGGCATTTTCGGCACCTATGAATTTTCGCTGATGAACCTGAGAAGGGATGTGAAAGCCTCCCTGGCCCGAAAGAGCGCGGAGAGAGCAGAGCGAAAGGGGGCAAAGAGCCATGGCTGAAGAACAGAGAGTCCCCGTTCTGGAGACAAGAAAGCTGGGCATCAGCTTCGGCGGCCTGAAAGCCGTCAACGACTTCAATATTAAAATCTATCAGGGCGAGCTGGTGGGCCTGATCGGCCCCAACGGCGCGGGCAAGACCACGGTGTTCAACCTGCTCACCGGCGTGTATGCGCCCACCGAGGGCACGGTGCTGTTAAACGGCGTGCCCCTCAACGGGAAAAAGACCCATCAGTTTGTGGCGGCGGGCGTGGCCCGTACCTTCCAGAACATCCGCCTGTTCAAGCAGATGAGCGTGATCGACAATGTCCGAACCGCTTTTACCAAGGACATCAAATACAACCTTTTCGACGCCACCTTCCGCACCAGAAAATTCTGGCAGACGGAGAAGGCCATCACGGAAAAGGCCATGGAGCTTCTGGCCATCTGCCATCTGGAGGACAAAGCCGAGGTGCTGGCTTCCAGTCTGCCCTATGGTCAGCAGAGAAAGCTGGAGATCGCCAGGGCCCTGGCCACCGACATGAAGCTGCTGCTTCTGGATGAGCCTGCCGCCGGCATGAACCCCACCGAGACGGCGGAGCTGCTGGAGTGCATCAACACCATCCGGGACCGCTTCGGCATCGCCATACTGCTTATTGAGCACGACATGTCCCTGGTCATGAACGTGTGCGAGCGCATCCAGGTCATCGACTATGGCCAGACCATCGCCTCCGGCCTGCCGGCGGAGATCGCGGCGAACCCCAAAGTCA
>CAMGRL010000009.1 GCA_946061515.1 uncultured Clostridia bacterium | reverse complement strand
TCTCCTTGAAGTCCACATAGTCGGGCAGACCGCCCACGTTGTGGTGGCTCTTGATGACGGCGGCGTCGCCCTTGCCGGACTCGATCACGTCGGGATAGATGGTGCCCTGCACCAGAAAATCCACGGCGCCCAGCTTCTTGGCCTCTTCCTCAAAGACGCGGATGAACTCCTCGCCGATGATCTTGCGCTTGCGCTCCGGGTCGGTGACGCCGGCAAGCTTCTGCAGGAAACGCTCCTCCGCGTTGACGCGGACAAAGTTGATGTCCCACTTGGCGAAGGCCTGCTCTACCTCGTCGCCCTCGTTTTTCCGCATCAGACCGTGGTCCACAAAGACGCAGGTGAGCTGATTGCCCACGGCCTCCGCCAGCAGAGCGGCGGCCACGGAGGAATCCACGCCGCCGGACAGGCCCAGAAGCACCTTGCCCGTTCCGATCTTGGCACGGGCGGCCTGAATGGCCTCCTGCTTATAGTCGGACATGGTCCAGGTTCCGGAGGCGCCGCAGACCTCATAGAGGAAATTCCGGATCATGTTCTGACCGTATTCGGTGTGGTTCACCTCGGGGTGGAACTGCACGCCGTAGAAACGGCGCTGCTCATCGCAGATGCCTACAGTGGGGCAGGCGGCAGAGTGGGCCACCAGAGAGAAGCCCTCGGGCACCTTTGCCATGTAATCGCCGTGGCTCATCCAGGTAACGCTCTGCTCCGGCAGACCCTTGAACAGACGGCAGCCGGGGTCAAAAAAGGTCTCGGTCTTGCCGTATTCCCGGGCGGAGTCGGCCTGGGCGGCAGTCACCATTCCGCCCAGCTCGTGGGCCAGCAGCTGGCAGCCGTAGCAGATGCCCAGAATGGGCACGCCAAGGCTGAACACGCCGGTGTCCACATGGGGGGCCTTTTCGTCATAGACGCTGTTGGGGCCGCCGGTGAAGATAATGCCCATGGGGTCATAGGCCTTGATCTCGGCAAGGCTCATGTCGAAGGGCTTGACCTCGCAGTAAACATTGCATTCACGGACCCGGCGGGCGATCAGCTGGTTATACTGTCCGCCGAAGTCCAGTACAAGAATTTTTTCGTCTCGCATTGGTCCGCCCTGCCTCAGAACATGGTGATGCAGGCCTCGCGCTCAGCGCCCACGGAAACATACTTGATGGGGCAGTTGATGGCCTTTTCAATGTAGCGGATATAGTCCAGCGCCGCGGCGGGCAGGTCTTCCTTGCAGCGGCAGCCGCTGACGTCGCAGTGGAAGCCGGGGAGATATTCATACACAGGCTTGGCCGCGTTCAGCTCGTCGATGTCGGAGGGGAAGTAGTCGATGCGCTTGCCGTCCAGCTCGTAGGCCACACAGACGGGGATCTGCTCCAGATAGGAGAGCACATCCAGCTTGGTCAGCGCCACATAGCTGCAGCCCTGCATCAGTGCGCCGTAGCGGGAGGCCACAACGTCAAAGCCGCCCACTCTGCGGGGCCGGCCGGTGGCCGCGCCGTATTCTCCGCCCGCTTCCCGCAGGGCGTCGGCCTCGGGGCCGAACATCTCGCAGGTAAAGGGGCCTTCGCCCACGCAGCTGGAATAGGCCTTCATAATGCCGATGCTCTCGTCCAGCCTGGCAAAGGGGATACCGGCACCGATGGGCGCGTAAGCCGCCAGGGTGGTGGAGGCGGAGGTGTAGGGGTAGATGCCGTATTCAATGTCGCGCAGAGCGCCCAGCTGGGCCTCAAAGATAATGGACTTGTTCTCCTTCATGGCCTGATTCAGATACTCGGTGGTGTTGCAGACGTAGGGGGTGAAGCAGCGGCCGAATTTCTCCAGCCAATCCATGATCTCGTCCAGCAGGACAGGCGCGTGGCCGTAGCCCTTCTCAACGGTCAGGTTCTTCCACTCGATGATGCCCTCCAGCCGGTCTCTCAGGGTGTCCCAGTGGAGCAGATCGCCCATGCGGATGGTCTTCTTCATGAACTTGTCCGCATAGACCGGGGAGATGCCCCGGCGGGTGGAGCCGAACTTCTTGTCGCCCAGCCGGTCCTCTTCCAGCCCGTCCAGCAGCTTGTGGTAGGGCATGCAGATGGTGGCCCGGTCGCTGATCTTCAGGTGCTCGGGCGTGACCTCAATGCCGCCTTCCCGCAGGCGCTGTGCCTCGCCGTAGAGATGCTCAAGGTCGATGACGATACCCGGGCCCAGGACGTTTACCGTCTCATCCCGGAGAATGCCGGAGGGCATAAGATTCAAAACGAATTTGCCCTTTTCATTCACCACGGTGTGTCCGGCGTTATTGCCGCCCTGATAGCGCACAACGATGTCGTACTTCTCGCTGAGCAGGTCCACCATACGGCCCTTGCCCTCGTCGCCCCAGTTTGTACCTACGATAGATGTTAACATGGCTCTTCTCGCTTTCTTTGTCTTATACTTTGACCTCGGCCTTGAAGCCGATATATTCACTGTACTTTTCCAGTACCGGGTCTACACTCTCGCTCAGGAACTTTTCACACTGATACTCCGCCATGCCGGTGAAGGTGGCAGGGTCGGTGAGGGCTTCAAGCTCCTCTTTGGTAAGGCCGAAGCTCTCGTCCTGCATGACGCGCTCCAGCAGGTCGTTATCCCTGCCGTAGAGCTTGACCTGCTCGGCGGCAGCCACGGAGTGGCGGCGGATGGCCTCGTGGAGGGCCTGCCGGTCCCCGCCCTTGTTTTTGACGCAGTACATCAGGATGTTCTCTGTGGCCATAAAGGGCAGCTCCGCGTCAAGATGCTTTTTGATGACGGCGGGATAGACTTTCATGCCGCTGACGATGTTGATGTACAGGTTCAAAATGCCGTCCACGGCCAGGAAGGCCTCCGGGATGCAGAGACGGCGGTTGGCCGAGTCGTCCAGCGTCCGCTCAAACCACTGGGCGGAGGCGGTGAGGGCCGCGTTCTGCACGTCGCAGATCACATAGCGGGACAGGGAGGCGATGCGCTCGGAGCGCATGGGGTTTCTCTTATAGGCCATGGCGGAGGAGCCGATCTGCTTTGCCTCAAAGGGCTCGTCCACTTCCTTCAGATGGCTCATCAGCCGGATGTCGCTGGAGAATTTGGAAGCGCTCTGGGCGATGCCGCTGAGTACCTGAAGCACGGCGAAATCCGCCTTGCGGGTGTAGGTCTGGCCGCTGACCTTCTGGCACTTGTCCATGCCCATCTTGGCGGCGATCTTCTCCTCCAGCAGCTCCACCTTTGCCTTGTCCCCGTCAAAGAGCTCCAGGAAGCTGGCGCCGGTGCCAGTGGTACCCTTGCAGCCCAGAAGCCGCAGGTTTTCCAGCTGGAAGTCCAGCTGTTCGATGTCGAAGAGCAGGTCGTTAAGCCAGAGGCAGGCCCGCTTGCCGATGGTGGTGGGCTGGGCGGCCTGGAAATGGGTGTAGGCCAGGCTGGGCAGAGCCTTGTACTTCTCCGCAAAGTCACGGAGAGCAGCCACAGCGTTTACCAGAAGCTTTCGCACCAGCAGCAAGCCGTCCCGCATCTGCAGAATGTCGGTGTTGTCACCCACATAGCAGGAGGTGGCGCCCAGGTGGATGATGGGCTTGGCCTTGGGGCAGACCTCGCCGAAGGTGAGCACATGGGCCATCACGTCGTGCCGGACCTCGTGCTCATGCGCCGCGGCGGATGCATAGTCGATGTTATAAATGTTTTGGCGCATCTCCTGGATCTGCTCGTCGCTGATGGGGATGCCCAGCTCCTGCTCCGCCTCCGCCAGCGCGATCCACAGCTTGCGCCAGGTGGAAAACTTGTTGTCGTCGGAAAACAGACGCTTCATTTCGTCGTCGGCGTATCTGCCGCACAGGGGGTTCTGGTAAAATTCGTGCATGCTCGCTCTCTCCATTGTTACCATTATTTATATGTACTGATGGGACGGCGCTTATGCTCGCTGCGCCGGTGATAACCGTCGATGACGGCTTTATCCTTTTCGCTGACCCTGCCGTAGAGCAGATAATCGTCAATGGCCCGGTAGCTCACGCCCATCTCGGCCTCGTCGGTCTGCCCGTCGAACAGTCCGGCGGAGGGGGCCTTGTCAATGATGCAGCGGGGCGCCTTCAGGTATTCCAGAAATTCAAAGACTTCTGTGGCGGTCAGGTCGAAAATGGGGTTAAAGTCACAGGCCCCGTCGCCCCACTTGGTGTAGTAGCCCATATAGGCCTCGCTGCGGTTGCCGGTGCCCGCCACAAGGCGGGATTCCGCCGCGGCAATGCCGTAGAGGGTGGTCATGCGCAGCCGGGGGGCCAGATTGGTGATGGCCTGGCTGTTCAGCTCCGTCACGGCGCTGAGCTGTTCCATTAGCGTTTCCCGGACGGCCGTCAGGTCCACCATGCGGGTCTCAATGCCGAACTGCTCTGCCAAAGCCCGGCCGTCGTCCGCGTCCATGCCGAAATTGCGCTTGGAGGCGCAGGGCATGATGACGCCCACGGTGTTTTCACAGGCGGCCTTGCACAGGATTCCCACAAGGGCGCTGTCCTTGCCGCCGGAGTTGCCGAATACGATGCCGGAGACCCCGGAGCTTTTCACAAGCTCCCGGATGAAGCTTACCCGGCCCTCAAATTCCGCCTGATAATCTCTCATTCTTTCAATCCTTTCACTGCCGCGCCCACAAAGCCCCTGAACAGGGGATGCGCCTTGTTGGGACGGCTCTTGAACTCGGGGTGGAACTGCACGCCCACGAAGAAGCTGCCGTTATCCAGCTCTACCGCCTCCACAATGTGCCCGTCGGGGGAGAGGCCGCAGAGGGTCAGACCCTTGCTGCTGAGCACTTCGCGGTAATCGTTGTTGAACTCATAGCGGTGGCGGTGGCGCTCGCTGATATCGTCCGCGCCGTAGCAGTCGTGCATCTGTGTGCCCGCCTGCACATGGCAGGGATAAGCGCCCAGACGCAGCGTTGCACCCTTATCTATATTATCGTTCTGATCGGGCAGAAAATCAATCACTTTATTTGCGGAAAGAGGATCAAATTCACCGGAATTTGCGTCGGCAATGCCGCAGACATGGCGGGCAAACTCAATTACCGCCACCTGCATACCCAGGCAGATGCCCAGATAAGGCACGCCCGTCTCCCGGGCATAGCGGGCAGCGCAGATCATGCCCTCGATGCCCCGGTCGCCGAAGCCGCCGGGGACGATAATGCCGTTGCAGTCGCCCAGGACCTGGGCCACATTGCCTTCGTTGATGTTCTCGCTGTCGATCCAGCGGATATGGACCTTGGCACCCAGCGCGTAGCCCGCGTGGCGCAGGGCCTCGGCCACGGAGAGATAGGCGTCGTGCAGCTGCACATATTTGCCCACAAGGCCGATGGTGACCTGCTTGTCCAGGCTCTCGATCCGCCGGACCAGATCCTGCCACTCCCGCAGGTCAGGGGCCTTGGTCCAGAGACCCAGCTCCCGGCAGACCACCAGGGAGAAGTCGTTCTCCTCCAGCATCAGCGGCGCTTCGTAGAGATTGGGCAGGGTGCGGTTTTCAATCACGCAGTCCGGCTTGACATTGCAGAACATGGCGATCTTCTTGAAGATGGCGGGCTCCAGCGGCTCGTCGCAGCGCAGGACGATGATGTCCGGGGAAATGCCCATGCCCTGAAGCTCCTTCACGGAGTGCTGGGTGGGCTTGGTCTTGTGCTCGTCGCTGCCCCGGAGGAAGGGAACCAGCGTGACGTGGATGAAGAGGGAATTTTCCCGGCCCTGCTCGATCCCCACCTGACGGGCGGCCTCAAGGAAGGGCTGGCTCTCGATATCGCCGGTGGTGCCGCCGATCTCAGTGATCACCACGTCGGCCCCGGTTTTCCGGCCCACACTGTAGATAAAATCCTTGATCTCCTGGGTGATGTGGGGGATGACCTGTACCGTCTGGCCCAGATACTCGCCCCGGCGCTCCTTGTTCAGCACATTCCAGTACACCTTGCCGGTGGTCAGGTTGGAGTATTTGTTCAGATCCTCGTCGATAAAGCGCTCGTAATGGCCCAGATCCAGGTCGGTCTCGGCCCCGTCCTCGGTAACAAAGACCTCGCCGTGCTGATAGGGGCTCATGGTGCCCGGATCTACATTAATATAAGGGTCCAGCTTCTGGGCCGCCACCTTCAGGCCCCGGGCCTTCAGAAGCCGTCCGAGAGACGCTGCGGTGATGCCCTTTCCCAGTCCGGAAACCACGCCGCCGGTAACGAAAATGTATTTTGTCATATGAGTACCTCCTCTGTGTATTCTGCAAAAAAATAACGTTCTCCGATGCCTTAAGGGGGCACTTGGCCCCTTACACCAGTGAACGCTCACAGAAAAAGTACAAAAATCAATTACTGAGTCAGTATACACCGGTTCGGAGACCTTGTCAATAAGTTTTTCAAAACTTTTCTCCCCTATACGGCCCGGACAAAAAAGAAAAAATTTCTCTTGCATTTCCTGCCCGGGTCTGCTATTATATAAAAGCTGTCTCATCAGCGAAACACAAGCAAGGAGGTGCTTCAAATATGGCAAAGTGTCAGTTTTGCGAGAAGGACGTGGCCTTCGGCATCAAGGTCAGCCACTCCCACAGACGCTCCAACCGTACCTGGAAGCCGAATGTGAAGCGCGTCAAGGCCATCGTGGACGGAAGCCCCAAGCATGTTTACGTCTGCACTCGCTGCCTCCGCAGCGGCAAGGTCACCCGCGCTGTGTAATTTAACATTACCCGAAACAAGCCTGTCGAACGCTGTACGACGGGCTTTTTTCGGTTATATGGGGCTTGAAATATCAGCCCCGGTCATATACAATACCCCTGTCGAATTTTGCAGAAACATAGGAGAACGGATATGAAGCTTCTTGAACAGCGCATCCTCAGCGACGGGAAGGTGAAGCCCGGCGGCATCCTCAAGGTGGACGGCTTTCTGAACCACCAGATCGACCCCTCCCTGCTCTATGAAATGGCCCTGGAGCTGAAACGGCTCTACGCCGGGGAAGAGATCAACAAGATCCTTACCATCGAGGCCTCCGGCATCGCTATGGCAAGCCTTGTGGGCTATGTGTTCGGCTGCCCGCTGGTGTTCGCCAAGAAGAGCAAGTCCCGCAACATCTCCGACGATGTGTATTCCGTGGAGGTGGAGTCCTTCACCCACGGCAACACCAACACCGTGGTGGTGTCCAGAGAGTATCTGAAAGCGGGAGACCGGATCCTCATCATCGACGATTTCCTGGCTACCGGCGCGGCCCTTGTGGGCCTGAAGACCCTGGCGGAGCAGGCGGGGGCCACCGTTGTGGGCGCCGGCATCGCCATTGAAAAAGCCTTCCAGGGCGGCGGCGACCTGCTGCGCAGTCAGGGGCTTCGCATAGAATCCCTGGCCAGGATCGCCTCCATGGGCGACGACGGCAGCCTCTGCTTTTGTTAAAGCAAACGCAGAATAAATCGCCTGCGGCGTCTCGCGGCAACTTTGCGCCCTGATTTTGTCCTTTTTGCCAAAAAACAAAGGTTAAAAATAGTAAAATCGTCTAAAACCGTCACTTGACATTTTTCACGCATACTGCTAATCTATATCCTGTAACAACTGGACACATCACTTCGATATAAAGCAAATAATATGGATTTGAAGTTTCTACCCGGACACCGTAAATGACCGGACTATCGAAAAAGCGAAACAGAAAGCTTCTTGCGCTTTTGTTTTTGTTTATGCACCGGTCACGGCTTCAAATCGGCTGTGACCGGTTATGTTTTTCGGTCTTTACCGCAGCAGCGGTATAGATAAATAAAAACTTTTACTTGAGGAGATCAAAGAATGAAAAAGTTTCTTGCCATGATCCTTGCGCTCGCAATGGTTTTCGCCCTGTGCGCCTGCGGCAATTCTGCAGCTCCCGCTGAGAGCGCTGCTCCCGCCGAAGAGTCCGCTGCCCCCGTTGAGGAATCCGCCGCTCCCGCTGAGGAGTCCGCCGCTTCCGACATCAAGGTCGGCTTCATCTTCCTGCACGACGAGAACTCCACCTATGACCTGAACTTCATCAACGGCGCCAAGGAAGCCTGCGCTGCTCTGGGCCTGAGCGAAGATCAGTTCATCTTCCGCACCAACATCCCCGAAGGCCAGGAGTGCTATGACGCCGCCGCTGAGCTGGCCGACGCCGGCTGCTCCATCGTCTTCGCCGACAGCTTCGGCCACGAGGACTACATGATCCAGGCTGCCAAGGAGTTCCCCGAGGTTCAGTTCTGCCACGCCACCGGCACCAAGGCTCACACCGAGGGTCTTGACAACTTCCACAACGCTTTTGCCTCCATCTACGAGGGCCGCTTCCTGGCCGGCATTGCCGCAGGTCTGAAGCTCAACGAGATGATCGAGAACGGTGAGTTCACCGCAGACGAGGCCAAGATCGGCTATGTCGGCGCTTTCACCTACGCAGAAGTCGTCTCCGGCTACACCTCCTTCTTCCTGGGCGCCCGCTCCGTCTGCCCCACCGCCACCATGGAAGTGACCTTCACCGGCTCCTGGTATGATGAGACCGCCGAGAAGGAAGGCGCAAACAAGCTCATCGCCAACGGCTGCAAGCTCATCAGCCAGCACGCTGACTCCATGGGCGCTCCCACTGCCTGCGAGACCGCCGGTGTTCCCAACGTGTCTTACAACGGCAGCACTGTCGCCGCCTGCCCCAACACCTTCATCGTCTCTTCCCGCATCAACTGGGCTCCCTACTTCGAGTACATTGTCAACTGCGTCCTGAACGGCGAGCAGATCGCTGCTGACTGGACCGGTACCGTTGAGACCGGCTCCGTTGTCCTGACCGAGGTCAACGAGCAGGCCGCAGCAGCCGGCACTGTCGAGGCCATCGAGGAAGCCAAGGCCGCTCTGGCCGACGGAAGCCTGAAGGTCTTCGATATCACCACCTTCACCGTTGGCGGTGCTGCTCTGGACAGCTACATGGCCGACGTTGACACCGATCCCGCCTACACCGGTGACACCGAGGTCGTTGCTGACGGCTACTTCCACGAGTCCGAGTTCCGCTCTGCTCCTTACTTCGACGTGCAGATCGACGGTATCACTCTGCTGGACCAGGCATTCTGATTTGATCTTGTTTGAGGAAGTCCCGGCATTGCCGGGACTTCCCTTGACCTTGCGTTTACTGCTGTAAAGGGCAGCGCAGTGACATCCGCCGCCGCGCTGCCCTTTGCAGTATTATGCTTTTCAGCGAATTATCATTGGGGAGAGTGAAATTCTTGGACAACAAAACCGCCGCGGTGAAAATGCGGAATATAACCAAGACCTTTGGCTCTGTGGTAGCCAACGACAAGGTATGGCTGGACATTTACAGAGGAGAGATCCTGGCGCTGCTGGGCGAAAACGGCAGCGGCAAGACCACTTTGATGAATATGCTCTCCGGCATTTATTTCCCGGACGAGGGCGAGATCAGCATCGACGGCAAGGAAGTGGTCATCCGCTCCCCCAAGGACGCCTATGATCTGGGTATCGGCATGGTGCACCAGCACTTCAAGCTGGTGGACGTGCTCACCGCCACGGAAAATGTTGTTCTGGGTCTGAAGGAGAAGGGAAAGCTGGATCTGAAGGCCGCCGCCGCGAAAATCCGGGCCATCTGCGATCAGTACGGCTTCGAGGTGGACCCGGACCAGAAGATCTATGACATGTCTGTCTCCCAGAAGCAGACGGTGGAGATCATCAAGGTGCTGTACCGGGGCGCGGATATCCTGATCCTGGACGAGCCCACCGCTGTTCTCACCCCCCAGGAGACCGACAAGCTCTTTGCCGTTTTGCGCAACATGCGAAACGACGGCAAGGCCATCGTGATCATCACCCACAAGATGCACGAGGTGGAGGAGCTGTCCGACCGGGTGGCGATTTTGCGCCACGGGCAGTTTATCGGCGACATGCCCACCAAGTCCACCAACGCCCAGGAAATGACCAATATGATGGTGGGCCACGCGGTCACCTTGAATATTGACAGACCGGAGCCCGTTGACCCCAAGCCCCGCATTGAGGTGAAAAACCTGACGGTGCGCAGCATCGACGGGGTGCTGAAGCTGGATGACGTGTCCTTCACCGCCAACAGCGGCGAGATTCTGGGCATTGCCGGCATCTCCGGCTGCGGACAGAAGGAGCTGCTGGAGGCCATCGCCGGCTTGCAGCCTGTGGAGTCCGGCAGCATCTGCTATGTGGAGGATAACGGAGAGCGGGAAGAGCTTCTGGGCAAAGACCCGCTGCGCATCGCCGAGATGGGCGTGGCGCTGTCCTTCGTGCCCGAGGACCGTCTGGGCATGGGCCTTGTGGCCAATATGGACCTGGCGGACAACATGATGCTCCGCTCCTTCCGCCGGGGCCACTCCTTCTTTACCGACCGGAAATCCCCCAGAAAGCTGGCCGAGGCGGTGGTCAAAGAGCTGGATGTGAACACCCCGGGCATCTCCACCCAGGTGCGCAAGCTCTCCGGCGGCAACGTGCAGAAGGTGCTGGTGGGCCGGGAGATCTCCTCCGCACCCACCGTGCTGCTGACCGCCTATGCGGTGCGCGGTCTGGATATCAACTCCTCTTACACCATTTATGACCTGATCAACCGGCAGAAAGCCGCCGGTGTGGCCGTGATCTACGTGGGCGAGGACCTGGACGTGCTGCTGGAGCTGGCGGACCGGATCCTGGTGCTCTGCGGCGGCAAGGTCAGCGGTATCGTGGAAGGCCGCGGCGCGCAGAAGCGGGACGTGGGCATGATGATGACTCGCCTGGGAGGGAGCAAAGCCGATGAATAAGCAAAATCAGGGACCTCTGGTCCATATCGTCAAACGGGGCGCACTGCCCTGGTACTGTGCCTGGGGCATCCGGGCGGCGGCCATCGTTCTGGCCCTGCTGGCCTGCGCGCTGGTCACCACCCTGCTCACCGGCGAAGACCCCATACAGATCTATGCCACCATGATCAAAGGCGCTTTCGGCACCACAAGAAAGGTCTGGATTTTGTTCCAGAACATTGCCATTCTGCTCTGCGTCTCCCTGGCGGTGACGCCGGCGTTTAAAATGCGCTTCTGGAACATCGGCGGCGAGGGCCAGGTGCTCATCGGCGGCCTGGCCACGGCGGCCTGCATGATCTGCCTGGGCGACAAGCTGCCCAACTGGCTGCTCATCTGCACCATGGTGGCGGCCAGCATCGCGGCCGGCGCTATCTGGGCCGTCATCCCCGCCATTTTCAAAGCAAAATGGAACACCAACGAGACCCTTTTCACCCTGATGATGAACTATGTGGCCACCCAGCTGGTAGCTTTCTTTGTCATCCTGTGGGAAGTGCCCAAGGGCGCGGGCAAGATCGGCATCATCAACCAGTCCACCGAGGCGGGCTGGCTGCCTCAGATCGGGGATTACAAATATCTGCTGAACATCCTCATTGTGGCGGCGCTGACCATTTTGATGTATGTCTACCTGAACTACAGCAAGCACGGCTATGAGATCGCCGTGGTGGGCGAGAGTGAGCGCACCGCCCGCTATGTAGGCATCAAGGTGGAAAAGGTCATTATCCGCACCATGCTCCTCTCCGGCGCGGTCTGCGGTATCGCGGGGCTGCTGCTGGTGGGCGGCACGGACCACACCATCACCACCACCATCGCCAACGGGCGGGGCTTCACGGCGGTCATGGTCTCCTGGCTTGCCAAATTCAACCCCATCTTTATGATTTTCACCAGCTTCCTTCTGGTGTTCCTGGACCGGGGCGCCAGCGAGATCTCCACGGTGTTCGGCCTGAACCAGTCCTTTGCGGACATTCTCACCGGCATCATCCTGTTTTTCATCATCGGATGCGAGTTCTTTATCTCCTATAAGATCAGCTTCCGCAAGAGCGCAAGAAAGGAGGGCAAGGCAAATGTTTGATTTTGTATCCTTTATTCCCCGGGCTGTGGTACAGAGCATCCCTCTTCTTCTGGGCAGCACCGGCGAGACGCTGACGGAAAAGTCCGGCAACCTGAACCTGGGCATACCCGGCGTCATGTATGTGGGCGCCATCAGCGGCGTCATCGGCGCGTTTCTGTATGAGCAGTCTTTGCCCTCGGCGGAGGCCATGAACGGCGTGCTGGCCATCGGCATCCCCCTGTGCGCGTCCCTGCTGGGCTCATTGCTGATGGGCCTGCTGTACTGCTTCCTCACCGTCACCCTGCGGGCCAACCAGAACGTCACCGGCCTTGCGCTGACCACCTTCGGCGTGGGCTTCGGCAACTTCTTCGGCGGCTCTCTCATCAAGCTCACCGGCAGCGAGGTGCCCTCCATCGCCCTCTCCGCCACCAGCGCCTATTTCAGCCGCTCCCTGCCCTTTGCCAGCAAGCTGGGCTGGTTCGGCAAGATCTTCCTGTCCTACGGCTTTCTGGCCTACGCGGCCATTATCATCGCCTTTGTGTGTGCCTATATCCTCCGTCACACCCGGGTGGGCCTGCATCTGCGGGCCGTGGGCGAAAGCCCCAACACCGCCGACGCCGCCGGCATCAACGTGAACCGCTATAAGTATGTGGCCACCTGCGCCGGCAGCATGATCGCCGGCCTGGGCGGACTGTACTACGTCATGGACTACGCCTGCGGCGTCTGGTCCAACGACGCCTTCGGCGACCGGGGCTGGCTGGCCATTGCCCTGGTGATCTTCACCATCTGGCGGCCCAACGTGGGCGTTCTGGCCTCCATCCTCTTCGGCGGACTGTATATCCTCTACCTGTTCATCCCCACCGGCACCAACCTGGCGGTGAAGGAGCTTTACAAGATGCTGCCCTATGTGGTGACGCTGATCGTTCTGGTCGCCACCAGCATGAGAAACAAGCGGGAGGATCAGCCCCCGGCCTCACTGGGCTTAGCCTACTTCCGGGAAGAACGATAAAGACTAAAAAAGCTCTCCTGAAAAGGAGAGCTCAGACTGTAGACAAAGCTATCGGCAGTGTATAGAATTGCATGGGGAGAGCGCAGAGAGGGGACGGGAGTCCCCTTTCGGCGTTCAATCTATGCTTATTCAGGAGTATTTCTGAATACTCCTGAATAAGTTTTCAAGGCGTCGGACTTTGTCGACGCCTTGAGAGCTTTTTTAAGTCGTTGACAAAACCGGAAGGGCTTTGCCAACGAGGGAGCTTAAGTGAGGCTCGAAATCTTCGATTTCGCTAAGCCAAACTTACGCCTGTGGTGGTCGAGCAAAGCTGACTGAGGGAGAGGTGTCTGACGGTCAAAGCAATGTATTTGCATACACCACCGGCCATCCTTTTCTCTCCCTCCGTCAAAAATCAAAGATTTTTGCCACCTCCCTCATCAGAGGGAGGCTTTGGAATGCGTTATCTTTCGACTTGAGGGTCTGTTTTGTAAGGAGAATGGCATAAAAAAGCAGATGCGTAAAACCGCATCTGCTTTTGCTTACTTACTTTATCAGGATCAGACCTTGAAGTTGACAGAGGTGGAGCCTTCGCTCTCCTGCTTGAACACGTAGTCCTTGCCGGGGAGAATGGCGTTGAGGACGATGCCGACGATGGAGGCCACAGCCAGACCGGACAGGCTGACGGAACCGATATGCACGGCGCCGGCGGAGCTGTTGGCGATGCCCAGAGACAGCACCAGAATCAGCGCGGCGATAACCACGTTGCGGGTGTTGGTGAAGTCAACCTTGTTCTCGACCACGTTGCGAACGCCCACAGCGGAGATCATACCGTAGAGCACCAGGGACACGCCGCCGATGGTGGCAGCGGGCATGGCGGTGATGAGAGCGGCGAACTTGGGGCAGAAGCTGAGGATGATGGCGAAGGCAGCGGCAATGCGGATGACCCGGGGATCATAGACCTTGGAGAGGGCCAGAACGCCGGTGTTCTCGCCGTAGGTGGTGTTTGCGGGAGCGCCGAACAGGGAGGCCAGCGCGGTGGCAAGGCCGTCGCCCAGCAGGGTGCGGTGCAGGCCCGGCTCAACCAGGAAGTTCTTGTTGACGGTGGAGGAGATGGCGCAGATATCGCCGATGTGCTCCATCATGGTGGCGATGGCCAGGGGGACGATGGTGATGCAGGCGGTGATGAGCATTCCGGTGTCAACGCCGTTGGCGAAAAGACCGAAGACGGTGGCGTCCTTGTGGACGGGGAGGCCGATCCAGTCGGCAGCGGCCACAGTCTCAGCAACAGCGGCGCGGGAGGCGGGATCGACGATCATGGAGACCAGATAAGAGGCCACAACGCCGATGAGGATGGGGATGATCTTGATCATGCCCTTGCCCCACATGTTGCAGACGATGACCACGATGATGGCGATAATGGCCACCAGCCAGTTGGCGCTGCAGTTGTTGATGGCGGAGGAGGACAGGATCAGGCCGATGGCGATGATGATGGGGCCGGTGACGATGGGCGGGAAGAAGCGCATGACCTTGTTGACGCCCACGGTCTTGATGACGCCGGCCAGAATGACATACATCAGGCCGGAAACTGCCACGGCAAAGCAGGCGTAAGGCAGCAGGTTAGCCTCGCCGTTGGGAGCGATCGCCCAGTAACCGGCAAGATAAGCAAAAGATGAGCCCAGGAAAGCGGGAACCTGACGCTTGGTGAGCAGGTGGAACAGCAGTGTGCCCAGACCCGCGAAGAGCAGCGTGGTGGCTACGTCCAGACCGGTGAGGGCCGGGACCAGAACGGTGGCGCCGAACATGGCGAACATGTGCTGAAGGCCCAGGACCAGCATCTTGGGGGTGCCAAGAGTGCGTGCGTCGTAAACAGGCCCGTCAATGGAAGGCTTCTTTTCTTTTCCCATTTTTTGAGTACCTCTCTTTATATGAAATTTTGGACTGCGCAAAATCAGGTCGTCAGATCCATCAGGAAAACGCCGGTCTCCCCGTCGAATTCCGGAAGTCTGACTTCTACCAGCTCGCTGCGGGAGGTGGGGATATTTTTGCCCACATAGTCTGCCCGGATGGGCAGCTCCCTGTGGCCCCGGTCCACCAGAACGGCAAACTGTATGCTCCGGGGGCGGCCGCAGCTGAACACGGCCTCAATGGCGGCGCGGGCGGTGCGCCCGGTGTAGAGTACGTCGTCCGTCAGCACCACGTCCCGGTCCGTCACGTCAAAGGGCAGCTCGGTGCGCTGCACCTGGGGCGAATCGGCCAGCGCGGTCAGATCGTCCCGGTAAAAACGGATGTCGATGCTGCCGCAGGGCAGCTCTACATTTTCGATTTTTTGGATATTGGCCTGGATCCGCCGGGCAATAGGCTCTCCCCGGCGGCGGATGCCCACAAGAAGCAGGTTTTCCACGCCCTTGTTTTTTTCCACGATCTCGTGAGAGATGCGCATAAGAGCCCGGTTCAGCGCGGCCTCGTCCATGATCTGCGCTTTCAGCTTCACAGGAAAACCTCCTTCCGGCAACAAAAAAGTCCTGCCGGCACAGCAGCGGCAAGACACGCAGAACGCCAGACGCAGCAAGCGCCTGAGCTTTATGAGCGATTTTGCCGGTCTCTCTGTACCGATCCTTAAAAATCTCTTTTCATGTGGATTATAGGTTATGGACGGGAAAATTGCAAGCCCTTTTTTCCACTTCGTAGGCATGGATAAGAAGCCGCCGCCCGCCGGGGGAAGATTTATAAATTTCTGACAAAGTATTTTTTGCTGTCGTTCTCCTTTGAATATTGACCGGCCGGTCTGTTCGCGCTATAGTGCAGAAATAAAACAGACCGACCGGTCAACTTTACGGAGGAACACATGAAGCGCATGGCCTCGAAAAATATGTTAAAATATGAGGAGTAAAAAAACCAAATTGATCGCCGCGCTGCTGGATTCGCAGAAAAAACCTCCGTGCCAAAGACACAGAGGTTTTGAAATGAAAATAAAGCCTCGCAGAGTTTTTTCGCCGCAGCGGAAAAAGAAATCTAATTAGTTTTCTGCGGCGACATGCGCGTCGCAGAAAACACTTCTCACGAAACGAGTGTCGAAATGTGTGCCGCAGGCACACATTGAGGCGTCGAGTGAAGTGCATCCTCTCTCGTTGACAAAGTCATTTTGACTTTGTCAACGAATTAAACCCTCCGTGTCAAACGACACGGAGGGTTTAAGCTTGTTTTTACCACTCCAGGTTGCGCTCGGTCTCCTTGCTGAAGACGTGAGCCACATTGCCCTCGAAGTTGAAGTGTACGGTATCGCCGATGCCGTAGTTGCCCTTCATCTCCAGGGTGGGGACGATGATGATCACGTCTCTGCCCTCTGCGGTGACGTGCAGGTGGACGGAGGAACCCATCATCTCAGAGACGTCGACCTTGGCAACAATACCAGTGTCGCCCAGGGTGGTGTGCTCGGGACGAACGCCCAGAGTGACTTCCTGAGGCTCAACGTTGTTGGCGGCCAGACGCTGCTGCTTCTCCTCGCTGAGCTCGACCTTGACGCCGCCCAGCTCCACGAAGTACCTGCCCTGCTCCTTGGTGAGCTTGGCGTCGAAGAAGTTCATCTGCGGCGTGCCGATGAAGCCGGCGACGAACAGGTTGCGGGGATTGTTGAACACTTCCTGCGGCGTGCCGATCTGCTGGATGTAACCGTCGCGCATGATGACGATACGGTCGCCCAGGGTCATAGCCTCGGTCTGGTCGTGGGTAACATAGATAAAGGTTGTATTGATACGTTCGCGCAGCTTGATGATCTCGGCGCGCATCTGGTTACGGAGCTTTGCGTCCAGGTTGGACAGAGGCTCGTCCATAAGGAAGACGGCAGGGTCACGGACGATAGCGCGGCCGATGGCCACACGCTGTCTCTGGCCGCCGGACAGAGCCTTGGGCTTGCGGTCCAGGTACTGGGTGATGTCCAGGATCTCTGCGGCCTCGCGGACCTTCTTGTCGATAACATCCTTCTTCTCCTTGCGCAGCTTCAGAGAGAAAGCCATGTTTTCATAAACGGTCATGTGGGGGTAGAGAGCGTAGTTCTGGAAGACCATGGCGATGTCGCGGTCTTTGGGAGCCACGTCGTTCATCAGCTTGCCGTCGATGTACAGCTCGCCATCGGAGATCTCCTCCAGACCGGCGATCATACGCAGGGTGGTGGACTTGCCGCAACCGGAAGGTCCGACCAGAACGATGAATTCCTTGTCCGCGATGTCCAGGTTGAATTCCTGAACGGCGACGACGCCCTGATCGGTGATCTGAAGGTTGACCTTCTTCTCTTCGGGCTCGTCCTTTTTCTTCTTTTTCTTCTTGCCCTCTCCGCTGACGAACGGATAGATCTTCTTGACGTTTTTCAGTGTTACAGTTGCCATGCTTTCCGACTCCGGTCAAACGGCCTCCGCCTGAGTGACCTCGCGGGGGCAAAGCCTCCCGCATTACGACAGGTCTCCACACTGCCGCACCCCGAGTCAGGGGATGTTCATACTCCTCCTTGTTAAAGCTGTGTACAGCTAAGAATATGGAGAGCTGCACACGCAGTCAAAATAGGGCGTTCAAACCCGCATATATTATAACGGTACAGGCATTTTTAGGCAAGCCAAATTTCGACGCCGTTTTTTATGCACTATCCACAATGCGCCTTGCGCGCTAAAGGAATAAAAAATCCCGGAACATGGAAAATGTTCCGGGAAACTTTTCTTGACGAAAGATTCAGATCAGGAGAGAGTCTCGTCCTGAACGGCCTGGTCCACGCTCTCGTCTCCGGCGACTTTGCGCTCGAATTTGTCCATGATAAAGGGAGAGAAGATGCCGACGATGCTGAGGATGATGAGCACCCAGCTGACAGGAGACTGGAACAGACAGCCGATGTCGCCGTCGCTGACGCGAAGAGCGCCGCGCAGGCCTTTTTCACTGATGGGCCCCAGGATCAGGGCCAGAACCACCGCCGCGGTGTTCAGGTCAAACTTGCGCATCAGATAGCCCAGCACACCGAAGATGATCATGACCACCACGTCGCTCATATTGCGGTGAATGGCGTAGGAGCCGATGACGCAGAGCACGGTGACGCATGGGATCAAAATCGCGTCGGACAGGCGGGAGATCTGGGCGAAGCCGCGGCAGCCCAGGGTGCCGATGGCCAGCATGAAAAACTGCACCAGAACAAAACCGGCAAAGAAGGTGTAGGTCATGGCGGCGTGCTTGGTAAAGAGCTCGGGACCCGGGGTCAGACCCTGAATGATCAGGCCGCCCATGAGCACGGCGGTGACAGACTCGCCGGGGATGCCCAGGGTCAGCATGGGGATCAGGGAGCCGCCGGTGACGGCGTTGTTGGCGGCCTCAGAACCGGCCACGCCTTCAATGGCGCCGTGACCAAATTCCTCCTTGGTCTTGGAAAACTGCTTTGCGCTGTTGTAGCCCAAAAAGCAGGCGATGGACGCGCCGGCGCCGGGCAGAATGCCGATGATGTTGCCCATGATCCAGGAGCGGACGATGGTGGGACGGATCTTTTTCCGCTCGGCCCTGGTCAGGGTGATCTTGTCGGTGAATTTGGCCGCCTTGGCCCGGGCCTTGATCTCCTTCTCCGCCAGGATAAAGACCTGGGACATGGAGAACAGACCGATCAGGGCGCAGGTGGTGTTGATGCCCTCAGCCAGGAAGGCCTGGCCGAACATAAAGCGCTTGGTGCCGTCGATGGGGTCAAGGCCGATGGTGGAGATGATCAGACCCAGCGCGCCGGACATCAGGCCCTTGACGATGGACTTGCTGGAAACACCGGCGATGATGGTCAGACCGAAGATGCCCAGCCAGAACTTTTCGGCGGACATGAACTTCAGCGCCAGCTGGGCAAGCAGCGGGGCGAAGAAGTACAGGGAAATGCAGCTGAGAAGGCCGCCCCAGAAGGAGCTCCAGCAGGCGGTGGCCAGGGCTTTGCCGGCCTTGCCCTGAAGGGTCATCTGGTAGCCCTCAATGGCGGTGGCGGCGGAGGCGGGGGTGCCGGGGGTGTGAATCAGAATGGCGGAGATGGAGCCGCCGAAGATGGCGCCGCAGTAGATGGCGCCCAAAACGATCAGGCCGGTGTCTGCGGGCATGGAGAAGGTCAGCGGCAGCATCAGGGCCACGCCCATTGCCGCCGACAGGCCGGGCAGACAGCCGATAATAATGCCCAGCGCCACGCCGCCGGCCATGGCCAAAAGGTTCATCCAAGTGAGGGCGCTGATAAAGCCCTGACCCATAAGCTGTAAAGTTTCAAGCATAAGTCAAGCCCTCCTTAAAAAAGCAGTCCGGTGGGCAAACGCACACCGAGAAACTGAACGAAAGCAAGGTAAATAAGCAGGTCCATGACCACAAGGGCGATGATGGAGTGGAGCACGGGAACCTTGAGATAGATAAAGGATGCGATCATAAAGATCGTGGTTGCGGTAAAGAAGCCCAGATATTTCACCATGAAGAAATAGGCGATGGTCAGTACCAGTGAAAGAATAAACTGCAGAGCCTTAAAACCGGCGAAGACCTTGTCGACGCCGCTCTCCACGCCGAACTTACGGGCGGCCAGGATCATCTGGATCAGATACAGTGTGGTCAGGCCGAAAAGCAGGGTGATGGTAAAGAGAGGGTAGGTTTTGCTGGTGTCGCTGAGTGTGGAGCTGTAGGCATAAAAGAAGGCACAGACGGCGTACATGAAGACCACAACGCCGATGTCTGTCTTTTTCATTTTCAAGGGATATCCCTCCTTAGCGAAAAGAATTGGGAAATGGGAAAAAAGGGGCAGGCTTGCCTGCCCCTTTTTTATTGTTTTGTGGGATTATTCGTACCAGAAGCCCTCAGCGAGACTTTCGGTGAACTCCTGCTGCTGCTGGATCAGAGCAGCGGTGTCAGCGGCGTTCTTGTAATCGGTGGCAAAGCTTGCAGCGGCTTCCAGATACTCGGGATCTTCCATGGTCAGACGGAAGGCCTCTTCGTAGAAGGCGATGACTTCGTCAGAGACGCCGGCGGGAGCCACAACGCAGCGGGAGGAACCCAGCCACTGGTCATAGTAGCCCTTCTCGCCCAGGGTGGGGACATCGGGCATCTCGGCCAGACGCTCGGTGGAGAAAGCGGCCAGAGCGCGGACGTCGGTACGGCCGGCAATGTCGGCCACCTTGGCTACGCACCAGTCAGCCTCGCCGCCCAGCAGGGAGGTCAGCTCGTCGGCGGTGTTGCCCTGAGGCAGGTCGGTGTACTTGAAGCCGGCGGAGTTGGCAAAGGCCTGTGCGCCGATGTGGTTGGAGGCCTGTGCGCCGTTGGTGGAGGCGACAGTGTTGTTCTCCTTGGCATAAGCGACCAGATCGTCGATGGTGGCGAAGCGGTCGTCGTCAGCGCGGACCAGAACCAGAGAGGTCTCGGTGACGTGGTTGCAGATGGCGGCAAAGTCATCGGTGGTGTAGGTGCCAAGGCCCTTGACGATGGAGCTGTTGAAGTTGGGCAGGTTCATGAAGCCGATGGTCATGCCGTCGGGCTCGGCTGCGGCGATCTGGGACCAGCCGATGGAGCCGGAGCCGCCGTCAACGTTCTCGATGACGATGGTCTGGCCAACGTACTTCTCAGCATACTGAGCCAGGATACGGGCGGTAACGTCGGTGCCGTTGCCGGCCTTGTAGGCGACGACCAGGGTTACGGGGCCGTCGGGAGCCCAGCCGGTGGCTTCGGGAGCGGCGCTCTCTTCTGCGGGAGCCTCTGCGGGGGCTTCACTCTCTGCGGGAGCGGCGCTCTCGGCGGGGGCGGCAGTCTGTCCGCAGGCGCAAAGGGCAAATACCATGCACAGTGCGAGGATAAGGGCAAAAAGCTTTTTCATTTTTTCTCCTCCAATTTTTTATATTACAGGAAGGTTTTTCCCGTAAAATCTGGAAGCATTATATGACGATATAAAAAATTTGTCAATATTCTGTGAAATTTATTGGAATTTTTAGCGCATTCCCACAAAAAATCAGGATAAAGCCATTGATTTCGTGCAGTAAAAATGGTATAATTATTAAATTAACGATTGAGGAAGAAACGGCTATTTCTATGTTTAACGGCTTTACGCAGCAGACCAGCGATTTTTTATGGGAGCTGTCCTTCAACAATGAGCGCCCCTGGTTTCTGGCGCACAAGGATGAGTTTGAAAAAGTCCTGAACCAGCCTTTCAAGGCCCTGGCGGCGGACACCCATGAAATCATGAGAGAAAAATACCCACACATGGGGCTGCAGCTCCATGTGGCCCGGATCTATCGGGACGCCCGGCGGCTGTTTGGCCGGGGACCCTATAAGGACCACCTGTGGTTCTCCCTGAAAAGTGGGGAGATCCAGGGGGAGGGGCCCATGTTCTGGTTTGAGATCGGCGCCGCGGACTACAGCTACGGCATGGGCTTTTGCGGCGCCAGCCCCAGCCAGATGGAGGCCTTCCGCCGCCTGGTGGACGCAAACCCCGCCCGCTTTGAACGGCTGGCCGTGGCGGTGGAGAACGGGGGCTTCCGGGTCTACGGGGAGGAGTACAAGCGGCCCAAAGGCAACCGGGGCGAGATCATCAACCGCTGGTATAACCGGAAGCGCATAGGAATGGAGCGCTGCAAAGACTTCGGCGGGGAGCTTTTTGAAAGCAGCCTGCCCCGGACTCTGGCCGACGCCTATTCAGCGCTTATGCCCATGTATGAATTTTTCCTTGAATTTTACCGGGCTGCCGCTGAAGAAAGTGAAAAACGGCTATAATTTTCGTGGTGGAATAAAATGAAGAAAAAGACCCTGATCGCGGCGGCCTCAGCGGCTGCCGTACTGACGGGGGAGCTGTACCGCTATGTTTTTTGCAGGAGCGGTTCCCCTTTGTTTAATCTGTTTTCCGATAACAAAAACCATGTGCGCGATTTCACCCTGTACAGGGACGGTGCGGCGGAACGGCTGCGCGCCGCGCCCCAGGAGCGGATAGGCCTCCGCTCAGACCGGGGGGAGGAGTTGTGCGGCTTTTATCTCCCCTGCGGGGAAAAGCCCTCGGGAAAGATCGCCTTTTTGATCCACGGCTACCGCTCGGACCACGCGGAAGCGGCGGGCATGTTCATGGACTACTATCACAGCCGGGGCTTTGACCTGTTCTGCTGCGACCACACCGCCTCCGGCGAAAGCGGCGGAAAGCTGATCGGCTATGGCGTCTATGAGAGCCAGGACTGCCTGAAGTGGCTGTCGTATTTGACCGGGCGTTTCGGAGAAAATGTGCAGATCGTCCTGCACGGCTTTTCCATGGGCGGCGCCACCGTTCTGAAAATGAGCGACCGGGTGCCGGAAAACGTGCGCTTCATCGTGTCGGACAGTGGATTTATGAATGTGGGCAGCCTGCTGAGTAAGCGCCTTTATTTCATGGTCCAGCCCCTGCGGGCGATCAACCGCCTGACGGCGGGCTACAGTTTGAAGGATACCGATGTGCGCCCCAATCTGGCCCGCTGCCATACGCCAGTCCTCTTTGTCCACGGCATGGAGGACCATACCGTGCCTGCCGATGTGGGCCAGGCGCTGTACAGGCTGTGCCCGGCGGAGAAGGATCATCTCTGGGTCCCGGAGGCCAGGCATGTGGAGAGCATGTATGTGGCCCCGGAGGAATACGCGGCCAAGCTGGACAGTTTCATCCAAAAATATGTAAAAAACTGACTGACGCACAGCGCTTCAGTCAGTTTTTTTCTCGTTATTCAATGCGGCAAGCACTGCCTCGGCACAGCGCATGCCGTCCACGGCGGCGGAGGAGATACCGCCGGCGTAGCCCGCGCCTTCGCCGCAGGGGTACAGTCCGGCGATAGCCGAAGAAAGGCCGGGGCCGCGCAGAATACGTACCGGGGAAGAGGAGCGGGTCTCCGGCGCGGTCAGTACGGCGTCGGGGGAATCAAAGCCGTTGAGCTTTTTCCCCAGCTCCGGCAGCGCCCGTTCCAGCACCTCTGTTATCCGTTCCGGCAATACCTGGCGCAGCTCGCCCCAGACCACGCCGGGGCGGTAGCTGGGCTGGACTGCCCCCGGCCCCGTACTGGGCCTGTGGGCCAGAAAATCCCCCGCAAGCTGGGCGGGAGCCCGATAATTGCCGCCGCCGTAGGCGTAGGCCGCCTGCTCGATCTGCCGCTGCCAGTGCATACCGGAGAGCACGCCGCTGTCCGGGAAATCCTCCGTATGGAGCGTGACCAGCAGGGCGGCGTTGGCGTTTTCCCCGTCCCGGGCGGAATAGCTCATGCCGTTGGTGCAGACCCCGCCCGCTTCCGAGGCGGCGGCGAACACCTCCCCGCCGGGGCACATGCAGAAGGTGTAGGCGCTTTTCCCGTCGGGCAGATGGACATTCAGGGAGTAAT
Source organism: uncultured Clostridia bacterium (assembly GCA_946061515.1). Classification (GTDB taxonomy): domain Bacteria; phylum Bacillota; class Clostridia; order Oscillospirales; family Oscillospiraceae; genus Limivicinus. The sequence continues at coordinate 35,828 of CAMGRL010000009.1, read as the reverse complement.
CCGCCGCCGGCAGCTCTCCCCGGGCCCTTCCGTACTGGGCAAGGTCGATGTCCGCCTGCCGGTGCTCAATGCGCACGCCCATGGAAAAGGGCTTTGGCTCCATGGGCACGCCCTGGGCGTGAAGATGTTCAAAGGTGTCTCTCGCCGAGTGGCCGATGGCCAATATCAGCTTGTCGCAGGGCAGGGTGTAAACGCCGTTTTTGTCCCGAATTTCCGCCCCGGTCAGCCGATTTTCTTCTATAATAAGATGCTCCAGCCGGTTTTCAAAGCGCACTTCCCCGCCCAGAGAAATCACTCTGCGGCGGATATTCTGCACCACGTCGATAAGAATGTCGGTGCCGATGTGGGGCTTGGCGTCATAGAGGATATTTTCCGGCGCGCCGTGGGCGGCAAACTGGGAGAGCATCCAGCCCATGCGCTTATCGTGGGTGCCGGTATTCAGCTTCCCGTCGGAAAAGGTGCCGGCTCCCCCCTCGCCGAACTGCACATTGCTCTCCGGGTCCAGCGCACCTAGCGAGCGGAGCCTGTCCACCGCCGCCTTGCGGCTGAGAGCGTCCTGCCCCCGCTCGATGACGATGGGCCGGGCGCCCGCCTTGGCCAGCACCAGCGCGGCGAACATCCCCGCCGGGCCAAAACCCACCACCACCGGACGAAGGGCCGGCGGCTCCACCCGGGGAATATGGTACTCGATCTTCTCATACTTGCTCACGTCAGGGCTTTTGGCCCTGGCGATGATTTTCTCTTCATCCCCGCGCACCGCCACGGCGCAGGCGCAGACATAATGGATGTCGTTCTTTTTCCGGGCGTCCAGGGAACGCTTGGTGAGATGAAGCCCGGTAATCTCGCTTTCTTTCAGCCGCAGCTTCTTTGCGGCCAGACTTTTCAGCGTCTCCGCCGGCTCGCCGGGAAGGAGCTTTACATTTCGCACAAGGATCATTTTCCCAGCCTCCCCGCCAGCCGGCCGCTGGCCCAGGCCCACTGGAGATTGTAGCCCCCGCAGTCGCCGTCCACGTCCAGCAGCTCGCCGCATACAAAGAGGCCGGGCATGAACCAGCTCTCCAGCGTCTCGGGATCAAAGCCCGTGGTCTTTATGCCCCCGGCGGTCACCTGGGCGCTGTCAAAACCCTCGGTACCCCGGAGGGTCAGGCGAAAGTCTTTGCATGCGGCCGCCGCTCTTTGCAGCTCGGCGGTACTGAGGTTTTCCAGCGGAACTGCCGCATTCAGCCCGCTGTATTTGACCAGCATCCGGCCCAGCCGGTTGTGGAGCATTCCGGTGAAAAGCTCGCCGCAGGGGAGGGCGGGAAAGCGCTCCCGGCGATAGCGCAGCAGATCCTGCACATGGGCGTTACCATAGTCACGGAGAAAGTCGATCCGCAGCTCCCCGCCGCCCTCAGCGGCAGCTCTGGAAAGATCAAAAGCCGCCGGGCCGGAGACGCCGTTATCCGTAAACTGAAGCTCTCCCCGGCTTTCACAGACCATTTCCCCGTCCCGGTACAGGCCCATTTTCACCTCAGCTCGGACGCCCTTCAGACTTCTGGGGTATTCCGGGTCGGTGATGAGCTGGACAAGGGCCGGGTGCAGCTTTGTCCGCTTATGTCCCAGGGGCTTTAAAAGTTCATAGCCGTCCATGACGCCGCCCAGCTTTGCCCCGGCGGCGCCGCCACAGGCCACAATGAGCTTGTGGGCAAAGAGCTCGCCTTCGTCCGTGCGCACCAGATAGCCCCCGTCCCGGCGCTGTATCTCCCGGGCAGGACAGGCGGTGCGCAGCTCCACCCCCGCCCGGTCCAGGGCAAAGCGCAGGACATCCACCACGCTGTTGGCGGAGTTGGAGAGGGGGTAGACCCGGCCGCCGTACTCTTCCACCGTGAGCAGGCCCAGCCCGCCGAAAAAGCCCAGGGCCGCTTCCGGCGGGAATTTTTCCAGAGCGGGCTTGACAAAATCCGGGTCGTCGCCGTGGTAATTTTCCGCCGTGGCGCCGGTGTTGGTCAGGTTGCAGCGGCCGTTTCCGGTGGCCAGCAGCTTCCGGCCCACCCGCTGCTGCCGCTCCAGCAGAAGGACTTTGTTGTTTTTATCCTCGGCGGCGGTCAGGGCCGCCATCATCCCGGAGGCTCCGCCTCCGATCACGACTACTGTCTCCATAGCTTACCCCCGGTAAAGAATGTCGTGGGCCACCGGCGTGTAAAACAGGCGGCTGACTTCCTCCGGCTCCTTTGTTTTATCCAGAATCCACATCATTTTGGCCAGGGCGGCCTCTGTGGTCATATCATAGGCCTCCAGCACGTTCCGGTTGTCCTTCAGCCGGTGGCCCACGCTGTAAACCGACAGGTCTGAGCCTTCATTCTGCACCTGCGTGGTGGCGACGATGAATTTACCCCGGTCTGTATAGCGGCGCACGGTGTCAAAAAGCTGGTCGTCGCTGTAGGAGGGCAGACCGCCCACGCCAAAGCACTCGATGATCAGGGCGTCCTTCCGCTCCAGCATAAATTCCAGCAGTTCAAAATCTGTGCCGGGGATCATCTTGACCAGCCCCACCCGGGAATCCAGACGGGTGAAAAATTCCGGCCGCTCTGCATAGGTTCCCTCAATATAGGGCATGAGCAGGTGGTCGTGGAGGATGCCCACGTCCGGGTAGTTGATGCTGGAGAAGGCGGCGAAGCTCTTGGAGCAGGTTTTTCTGGCCCGGGTGCCCAGAATGACCCTGCCGCTGAACACGATGTTCACCCCGTGCAGCTCCTCCGAGCAGGCGCAGACAAAAGCGTCCATTAAATTGAGCTTTGAATCCGTGGAATCGTAGTTTATGGGTTTTTGCGCCCCGGTGAGCATGATGGGCTTTTTGGCCCCCTGCACCAGATAGGACAGGGCCGCGGCGGTATAGGCCATGGTGTCGGTGCCGTGGCTGATGACAAAGCCGTCGTAGCGCTCGTAATTTTCCTCCAGGGCCCGGGCAATGGCGCACCAGTGGGCCGGAGTGATATTGGTGCTGTCAATACTGAAAAGGGAGAGGCAGTCCACCCGGCAGAGGTCGGAGATCGCCGGGACATAGCGCAGAAGCTGCGCCGGAGTCAGCTCCGGGGCCAGACCCTCAGGGGTCATCTCCGAGGCGATGGTGCCCCCGGTGCCGATCATAAGAATATTTTTCATGTTGCACCTCACTGTTCTGTTCAGATTATATCAACTTGCCCCGGTTTATGCAATCGGGTCTTTCGGCCCGGGGCCGCCTTGACAAAAAATTCGGTAAAGGTAAACTTGATCCGGCGTCAGGCGTACAACGGTGGATAGTTTATATTTATTTGACACAGATACGCCGTTTTGTGTATAATATATAAAATTATGTCATTTATTGCTTTTCCGTCAGCGGAGGATCCCTGTATGCAACACCATGTGAAAAAGCTGATTGCGGCCCTGTTTGTTCTCCTGCTTGCCGCTTTGTGCGCCTGCCAGTCCCAAACGCGGGAGACCGGGGCGATCCGGTTCAGCGAACTGATGGCCGGAGGCGGCCCGGTTTACTCGCCGGAGGGGGAGAACTGCGGCTGGATCGAGCTGCATAACAGCACCGGTGAGGAGATTTCTCTGGCGGACTGGCGGCTCTTCGGCGATGGGGAGGAATACCCTTTCCCCGCGGACGCGGTTGTGCCTGCGGGAGGCTATTATGTGCTCTGGCTTTCCGAGGGCAAGGACTTTTCCCTTCCCGAATCCGGGGAGGTGACGCTCTCCCTGCTTGACGCCGATGAGCAGCTTTCGGACAGTCTTGCCCTCAGCGCCCTTTCCGCTGACAGCGCATACATACGCACAGACAAAGGGCTTTCCCCGGCGGAGGCCCCCAGCCCGGGCTATGAAAACAGCGCCTCCGGACAGGAGGCTTTTCTTGCGGAGATCAGCCGGGACGCGGACGCTCTGCGCATCTCCGAGGTTATGCCCAAAAACCGCAGTGTGCTCAAAGACGCTTACGGCGGCTTCTCCGACTGGATTGAGCTGGAAAATATCTCTGACCATGATGTTGATCTGGACGGCTGGCACATCTCCGACAAGGAGGACCGTCTCGGCTGGGAATTTCCCGCTGTAACGCTGCCCGCAGGAGGGCGGCTGCTGATCTTTGCCTCCGGCAGGGACAGCCGGGAGGGAGAGCTGCACACCGATTTTTCCCTCTCCCAGGATGAGACCGTCTGCCTGACCAACTGCCGGGGCTATTCGGCGGATAAATTTGTCTGCGGCACCGGCGAAGCGGACCTGGCCCTGGCCCTGAACGGAGAGGGACAGGCCCAAGAGACCCTGTACCCCAGCCCGGGCTATGAAAACAGCCGGGCGGGCTACGACGCCTGGCAGGAGAGCCTTGCGGCGGAGGGACCCCTGGTCATCAACGAGGTGATGGTGGCCAATTTCCTGAGCAGCTATCTCAACGTCACGGGGAACCGGGACTGGGTGGAGATCAAAAATGTTTCCGCTGAGACCGTAAATCTTTCCAACTATTATCTGTCTGACAGCGACGACGATTACCTGCTGTGGCAGCTTCCGGACAGGGAACTGGCTCCCGGGGCGGTCACGCTGATCATCTGCGACAGCGACGGCCCCCAGCGGGGGGACCGTTACCCCTGTGCCCCCTTCTCGCTGAATTCCACCGCGGAACAGCTCTTCCTCTCCGACAGCAGCCATGTGGTGGACAGCGCCTATCTGCGGGACATCCCCTGTGAGTGCAGCTTCGGCCGCATGGACGGGGAAAACGGCTTTTTCTATTTCACCAGCCCCACGCCGGGCTATAATAACGGGACAGGATGCCGCCGGGTCTCGGCTGAGCCTGCGGCCCTCACGCCGGACGGGACTTACGACGACGTGGAAACCCTGAGCATAGAGCTGAGCGCGGAGGGCACGATCTATTATACCACCGATGGGCAGGTCCCAACCACGGCCAGCACGCCCTACAGCGGCCCCATCACCGTTGACAAAACCACCATCATCCGGGCCATCTCCGTGGAGGAGGGCGGGATCCCCAGCCGGGTCCTGACCCTGAGCTATTTCCTCAATGAGGGACACAGCCTGCCGGTGATCAGCCTGGTGCTGAATGATCTGGAACAGTTCAACAGCGTCTATTCTTCCGGGACAAAGCATTGGGAAATGCCCGGAAGCGTCTCCCTCTACGAGGAAGACGGCTCCTTTACCATCGGCTGCGGCGTGACCATGAGCGGCATGACCAGTCTGGTTTTGCCCAAGAAGAACATGAGCCTGAAATTCCGGGGCGCCTATGGGGACGCCTGGCTGGATTATGACCTGTTCGACGGCGGCGTTGCCGAATTTACCGACCTGACCGTCCGGGCCGGGCAGGATTATTACAGCGCCATTATCCGAAACGAGCTGTGCCAGAACCTGTGCCTGCAGACCACCGACAGCGTGGTGACCCAGCGCAGCAAATACTGCGTGCTGTACATCAACGGACAGTACTGGGGCCTTTATGCCCTGAAGGAGAAGGTGAACCGCCAGCTCTACGCCTCCCAGGCCGGCGTCAGCAAGGACAGCGTCACCATGATCGACGGGCCGGCCGGCGTCAACACCGATTTTTACCGGGACGTGTACCAGTATGTCACCACCCATGATATGTCGCTGCCGGAGAACTATGAGCACTTCTGCTCCGTGATGGACGTGGACAGTCTGATCGACTGGCTGATCATGGAGGGCTACTGCGCCAACGGCGACATCCTCAAGGGCAACGTGCGCTACTGCCGTTCCACGGAAAACGGCGGGCTCTGGAAAGTGGTGTTCTATGATCTGGACGCCACCCTGCTGCGGACCTTCAATAACTTCTATAACCTGCTGTATTCCCCCCAGGCCTATATGCAGCAGATCTCCCAGATCCTCATGCCGCTGATGGAAAACCAGGTCTTTACGGAGCGGCTGCTCACCCGCTTTGCCGCGGCAATCGAAGGGCCGCTGTCCAATGAGAATGTGCTTGCGGAGATCGACAGGCTTGTGGCGCTGATCCAGCCGGAGACTGAGCGGGACGCGGCGCGCTGGCACACCAGCCTTGAACGCTGGGAGAGAAATGTGGAGTATCTGAAAAACTTTATCGGCGGAAATGACTACGCGCAGTTCAACATCAACACCATCTGCGAAATCCTTGACCTGGATGATGCGCAGAGGGAGATCTGGTTTGGTGACAAATGACCGGAAGGATTCCGCAATTTGCCGTTGAAAAACTTTGCATACTGAGGTATCATAGGTTTTACGGTAAAATCGGGGAGAGATTGCCATGGGCGAGACTAAACTCACCTTTAAACGCTACGAAAAAAAATATCTTCTGTCCCCTGAGCGGTATGCCGCGCTCAGACAGCAGCTGGACGAGCATATCGTGCCGGACGTCTACTTTAAGAGTACCGTTTGCAGCATCTATTACGACAGCGACGATTATCAGCTGATCCGCCACTCCATCGAAGGCCCGGTGTACAAGGAAAAGCTGCGGGTGCGCAGCTACAATGTGCCGGGACCCGACGACACGGTGTTTGTGGAGCTGAAGAAAAAATACAAGGGCATCGTCTATAAGCGCCGGGTGACCATGAGCGCCGTCCAGGCGGCGGACTACCTGGCGGGGAAATGCCCTCCGCCGGCGGTCAGCCAGATCACCCGGGAGATCGACTGGTTCCTGCATGAGAACCGGCCTGTGCCCAAGGTGTTCATCGCCTGTGACCGGGCGGCCTATGTGGCAAAGGACAACCCGGAGCTGCGCATAACCTTCGACCACGATATCCGCTGGCGGGAGACGGAGCTGGACCTCTGCGCCGGCAGCCACGGGGAGCCGGTCATTGAGCCGGGCCAGGTGCTGATGGAGATCAAGATCCCCGGCGCCGCGCCTTTGTGGCTGGCCCATATGCTCAGCGAGCTGTCCCTCTTCCCCACCGGCTTTTCAAAATACGGAACCTGCTATAAAACCGCCCTGCTGGAAAAATATTTTAACGGAGTGATTTCCTGTGTTTAACAGTGTTATACCCAACGCAATGACCCTTTCCGCTTTCCTGATGTGCATCTTCGCCGCGCTTGTTCTGGGCGTGCTGACCGCGCTGGTCTTCTCCTTCAGAAACAAGCACAGCGGCTCTCTCATCCTGGCCCTGGCCGTTCTGCCCCCCATCGTGACCATGGTGATCATGATGGTCAACGGCAATATCGGCGCCGGTCTTGCCGTGGCGGGCACATTTTCCCTGGTCCGCTTCCGCAGCGCACCGGGCACGGCCAGAGAGATCTGCGGTCTGTTCATGTCCACGGCCATCGGCATCACCTGCGGCATGGGCTTCATCGGCATCGCGGCGGTATTTTTCCTGGTCATGGCCGTTTTCCTTGTGCTCCTCAGCCTCTTCCGCTTCGGCGAGACCGCGGCCTCCAGCCGCCAGCTGAAGATAACCATCCCGGAGAACCTGGATTACGACGGGCTGTTTGACGATATTTTTGAAAAGTACACCAGCCGGCACGAGCTGGTAAGAGTCAAGACCACCAACATGGGCACACTCTACGAGCTTACCTATACCATCAATCTGAAAACACCTGAGGTCAGCAAGCAGTTTATCGACGATATCCGCTGCCGCAACGGAAACCTGAACATCATCTGCGGCAGGGAATCAAACAAAGACGCGATCTGACAGAAAAAAGGAGAAAGCGATGAAAAAAATCCTTGTTTGCCTCCTTGCGGCACTTCTGGCCCTCTCCTGCTTCACGGCCTGTTCCGACACGGTCATCGGCGCATCCAATGACGGCAGTACCGGCGCCGGCGGCGCGGAAGAGGCCATCACCTTAAACGGCGACAGCGCCAAATACGCCGGCGGCGGGGTGTCCATCAACGGCAGCACCGTCACCATTTCCGCCCCGGGCGAGTATACTGTCACCGGAACGCTGAATAACGGCCGCATCATCGTCGACACCGGCGACAACCCCAGCAATGTCACCCTGACTCTGGATGGGGCGGATATCACCTGCCTTACCGACTCGGCCATCTATGTGGCCCAGGCCAAGAACGTGGACATCATTCTGGCCCCGGGCAGCACCAACAAGGTCACCTCCGGCACGGAGGCCGACCTGGAAAAGGCCGACGGGACGGCCAGCGGCGCGGCCATCTTTGCCGAGGACGATCTGGACATCAAGGGCGAGGGGACCCTGCAGGTCTGCGGCTATATCAATAACGGCATCACCTGCAAGGACGACCTGGACATCAAGGGCGGCACCATCACCGTCCTGGCCGCCAACAACGGCGTCCGCGGCTCCGAATCCGTCAGCATTACCGGTGGAAACCTGGCCATCACTTCCGGCAATGACGGAATAAAATCCACGGTTGCCGATAAAGCCGAAAAAGGCTTTGTTGAGATCAGCGGCGGCACCATCGCCATCGCCGCCGGGGGAGACGGCATCTCGGCTGAAACCTCCCTGAACATCAGCGGAGGCGACATTGCGGTCTCCACCACCGGCGACCCGACGGCGGTCAGTTCCAAGGGCATCAAGGCCAACACCGGCTTTACCGTCTCCGGCGGCAGCATCAACGTGTCTTCCACAGACCACGCCCTGAAATCCGCTGTGGGCATGAGCATCACCGGCGGCAGCTTCACCCTCAGCTCCACTGACGGCAAGGGCCTCTCTGCGGAGGAGGATATTGTCATCAGCGGCGGCGACTTCAATGTGATTGCCGTTGACGACGGCATCGAATCCGCCACCGCCGTCACCATTGAGGGCGGCAGCTTCAGCGTGGTGGCAGGAAACGACGGCCTGAAAGCGGGCGAGAAGGGCACCGGCTTTGAAGAGAAGGTAGGCGCCGTGACCATAAACGGCGGCAGCCTGAACATCAGCGCCTGTGCAGACCCCATCGACGCCAAAGCGCAGCTGCTGGTCAACGGCGGCAGCGTACTGGCCTGCGGCACCTCCAAGAGCATCAAAAATTTCAGCGCCGGCAGCGCCCAGACCTTTGCCGCGTGCAGCATCAGCGGCAGCAGCAACGACACCCTGACGGTCACGGCGGCGGACGGCACGGCGCTTGCCTCCATGGCGGCGCACTACAGCTTCAATACCGTCCTGTTCTCCTCCCCCGAGCTGCTCTCCGGCAGTGAAGTTACCGTCAGCGCGGGGACGGCCAGTGTTAATGTAACGGCCTGAAAACCTGATATATAAGCGAACACCCGGCGGAAGGAAACTTCCGCCGGGTTCAGAGATTGGAGCAAAAGATGGAAAAACACGATACCCAGAAGTCTGAACACTGCGAGCAGAAGCAGAGCAGCCACGCATTCCGCAGCGGAAACCACAGAAATGCACTGATTATCGGCTGCGTTGCGTCGGTCCTGGTCATTGCCGTCGCGGCGTTCTGGCTTTTTTCCAACTACATCTTTGTCTGCGGCGGGTTTCACCCCAAGGGAGTGGACATTGACCTGAGAGGCAAGACCATCAGTGTGGAGCAGTACCGGAACGCGGCGGCGGAGTACCCCGAGCTGCATATCTACTGGGACATTCCCATCGGCGGACAGCGCTATGACTGCACAGCAAAAAGCATCGCCGTAGGCGATTTCACCATGGAGGAGATCCCGAACTTCGCCCTCTTTGACGATCTGCAAGCGGTGGACGGCAGCGCGGCCTCCTGCTATGACGCCCTGATGGCGCTGAGAGAGGCACTGCCCCAGACGGAGGTCAGCTGGGTGGTGCGCATCGGCGCGGATGAATTTCCCGATGATGCAGAGGACATCGTTATTGATGTGCCCACTTCCTACACCCAGCTCAGCGAGCTGCTCCCCTATCTCCCCGCCCTGGAGCGTGTGGACCTGAGAAGCGCGGAACTGGAAGGCGATGACGCGGCGGAGCAGCTGGCGGCGGACTTCCCCGATGTGGAATTTGTGCGCTATGTGACCGTCTGCGGCCAGCGTATTGCCAACGATGTGAAAGAGATCTCCCTGCCCGGCGCGAGCAGCGCGCAGCTTGCGGAGCTGGGCGCGGCGGGGGATAAGTTCCTGGCGGTGGAGAAGATCGACCTGGGCGATGATCTGTATGACGCGGATGATATCATTGCCCTGCGCCAGGCCTTCAACGATGCAGCGGTGCTGTGCCGGCTGAACTTCTATGGGGTGGAGACCGCATCAGACGCCGAGGAGCTGGACCTGAGCGGGATCGAGATCAGCGACACCTCCGATGTGGATAAGGCCGTTGCGTCCATGTGCAATCTGCAAAAGATCATCATGTCCGACTGCGGCATCCCCGATGAAGAGATGGACGCGCTGAACAAAAAGTTTGACGATGTGCGCGTGGTCTGGACGGTGTATGTCAAGGGCTTTGGCTGCCGTACCGACGCGGACAATTTCTGCATCTCCCGCATCACCAGCCATTACGGCGATATCACCAACGAGATGGTGGAGCCGCTGAAATACTGCACCGATATGGTGACGCTGGACCTGGGCCACATGTATTTTGACGACATCTCCTTTGTGGAGAACATGCCCCACTTGAAATATTTCATCATCGGCGACACCCACACCGCGGACCTGAGCCCCCTGCAAAACTGCTATGAGCTGTTCTATCTGGAGATGTTCATCACCCGGGTAACGGATCTGACCCCGCTGCTGGACAAGACCTCCTTAAAGCACCTGAACATCAGCTATGTGGAGCTGGACGACTATACCCAGCTTTTCCAGATGACCTGGCTGGAGCGGCTCTGGTATGTCAAATCTTCTTTGAGCCTTGAGGAGCAGCAGGCCCTGAGAGACGCCCTGCCCAATACCGAAATTTCCTTCTACTCGGTAGACGACTCTTCCGTTGACCGGGGCTGGCGCTTCAATTACAGCTACTTCGATATGCGCGATAACCTGGGCATGTTCTACGCCGTATAAAAGAACAATATTGAAAACAGCCGTGAATTTTCACGGCTGTTTTTTCATTTTGGGGTCTTCTCAAAAACGGTCAATACGATATAATTGAAATTGACCGGAGCGGTTAAAGGAGGTACAGCAATGAACGAGAAGTTCTTTTCCCTCCCGGAGGAGAAGCAGCAGGCCATTATCAACGCCGGGTATCGGGTGTTTTCCCAGAATTCCTACAAGAAAAGCCCCATGAGCGAGATCGCGGACGCTGCGGGCATCAGCAAATCGCTGCTGTTTTACTATTTCCGCAACAAAAAGGAGCTGTATCTCTTTTTGTGGGAGACCTGCGCGGAGATGACGATCCGGGAGCTGACGGAAAGTGGCTGCTACGAGCAGTGCGACCTGTTTGAATCCATGTTCCGGGGGCTGAAAGCCAAGGTGCGCATTATGCGGCGGCATCCGGATATCGGACCCTTTGTGATCAAGGCCTTTTATGAAAAGGACCCGGAGGTCTGTGAGGAGATACAGAAAAGCATAGCTCATTATGCCGCGTTCCGGGAAAATATAAAGCATTTGAATTTCGACCCGGAGCAGTTTATCCCCGGAATTGATCCGAAGATGATGTATCTGGACATGTACTGGGCCTCCGAGGGCTACCTCTGGGAAAAGCTTCAGGGGGGCAACATCGGCGTGGACGAAATGGAGCGGGATTTTCTCGCGCTCCTTGAATTTTGGAAGAAAATTTATTTGAGAAAAGAGGGATAAACATGGACGCCATAAAAACCACAGGCCTGACCAAGTATTACGGCAAGGCCAGAGGCATCATCGACCTGAACCTGTGCGTCCCGGAGGGGGAGTTCTTCGGCTTTATCGGCCCCAACGGCGCGGGAAAATCCACCACCATCCGCACCCTGCTGGGTCTGATCAGCCCCAGCGGCGGCAGCGGGGAGATCTTCGGGATGAACATGGTGAAGGACCGGCAGAAGATTTTAGACTGCGTGGGCTACCTGCCCTCCGAGGCGGTATTCTACCAGGATATGCGGGTGCGGGATGTGCTGAAGCTCTCCGCCGGACTGCGGAAAAAGGACTGCCGGGAGGAGGCGGCCCGGCTCTGTGAGCGGCTGGAGCTGGACACCAGCCGGAAGGTGGACGAGCTGTCCTTCGGCAACCGGAAAAAGGTGGCCATCGTCTGCGCGCTCCAGCACCGGCCCCGGCTGCTGGTTCTGGACGAGCCCACCAGCGGCCTTGACCCGCTGATGCAGCGGGAGTTTTTCTCCATCCTGCGGGAGCGGAATCAGGAGGGCGCCACCGTCTTTCTCTCCTCCCATGTGCTTTCGGAGATCCAGCGCAACTGCCGCCGGGCGGCCATTATCCGGGAGGGGCGGCTTATCGCCTGCGACAGCGTGGAAGCCCTGTCCAAAACCAACGCAAAGCGCGTCACGGTCCATGGGGAGCTGGACATCGAAAAACTCCCCGGCGTCCGGGACATTCAGCCCCTGGACGGGGGAGCAAGCTTCCTGTTCGGCGGGGATATCAACGCCCTTGTGAATAAGCTCGCCGCCTGCCGTCTGACGGACCTGTCTGTGGCGGAGCCGGATCTGGAGGAGATCTTCCTCCATTACTACACCGAAGGAGGCGAGACGAAATGACCTTACTGAAGCATGAACTGAAGCAGGGATTCAAGACCCTGGCCATATGGACCGCGTCCATCGGTTTTCTGATTGCCATCTGCCTGTTCCTTTTCCCGGAGATGAAGGGAGAGATGGACAATGTGAGCGACATGTTTTCCTCCATGGGCAGCTTTACGGCGGCTTTCGGCATGGACCGGCTGAATTTCGGCACCCTCATCGGCTTCTACGCGGTGGAGTGCGGCAACATTCTGGGGCTGGGCGGCGCGTTTTTTGCCTCCCTCATCGCCGTGTCCGCCCTGGCCAAGGAGGAGAAGGAGCGGACGGCGGAATTTTTGCTGTCCCACCCGGTCAGCCGCGTCAGCGTCATCAGCAGCAAGCTGGCCGCGCTGGTGGTCCAGATCGTCGTCATGAACGTGGTGATCTTTGCCCTTTCCGCCGCCTGCATCGCCGTCATCGGCGAGGAGCCGGCCTGGAAGGAGATCTGCCTGCTGCATCTGGCCTACTTCCTTTTGCAGCTGGAGCTGGCGGGGGTCTGCTTTGGCCTCTCGGCCTTCCTGCGCCGGGGCAGCCTGGGCATCGGTCTGGGCATCGCCGCGATGATGTATTTTCTGAATATCATCGCCAATATCTCCGAAAAGGCGGAATTTCTGAAAGTCATCACGCCCTTTGGCTACGCGGAGGGAGCGGACATCGTCTCCAACGGCAGCCTTGACGGAAAGCTGGTCCTGATCGGTATGGCCTTTGCTCTGATCGGCGTGGCCGCCGCCTATTTCTGGTACAGCAGGAAGGATATACACTGAGCTTTACCCGGCACCCTTCTGCATCTGCTGCCGGAGACGCCGTCTCCGGCGGTTGATGTAGCGCTCCAGATCGCCGCCGCGGATAAACTCCGCCAGCACGATCTGGTCAAACACCGGCACGGTGCAGGAATAAAAGCCCAGCTTCTTTTCATACTCCGGCAGAAGCCCCTCGGGCAGCACCATATAGCCCGTCCTCATGGAGGGGGCCAGGGTCTTGGAAAAGGTGTTCATGTATATGGTCCGCTCCGGGGCCAGGGAGAACACCGTGTCCACCTGCTTTGCGGAGACAAAAAGCTCGGAGGCGTAATCGTCCTCCACAATATAGGCGTCCCGGTCCCCGGCCCAGGCGGCGTATTCATGGCGCTTGGCAGCGGTGGCGGTTACGCCGCTGGGGAAGCTCTGATAGGGCGTCACATGCAACACCCCGGCTTTGCAGTTATCGAGGGCGGCAGTCTCTATGCCGTCCTCGCCCATTTTCAGCCCGGCGCAGACTGCGCCGTTGGCCTCATAGACCCGGCGGATCCGGTCGTAGCAGGGGTCTTCCAGCCCGTAGACCGGCTCCCGGCCCAGAAGCTGCACCACCAAGCCGTATAGATACTCCGCGCCGGAGCCCACGATCACCTGTTCCGGCCGGACCCGGATGCCCCGGCTGCGGGCCAGGTAGTCCCCGATGGCCTGCCGCAGCTCTATGCAGCCGCTGTTGGGGGACTTGACCAGGATGCGCTCCCCATAGTCGGAGAGTACCCGGCGCATCAGCTTGCTGAGGGTGGAAAAGGGGAAGTCCTCCGGCACGGAGACCGGGGCGCTCATGTCCTTTACCGCCGCTTTGGGCAGCGGCTGGACGGGGGCGGAGCCGCCGAAGGAGGCGTAGTATCCGCTTCTGGGCCTGGGATAGACATAGCCCTCGTCCGCTAAAAGGGCCAGAGCGTGCTCCACGGTGATCACGCTGATCCCCAGCTCGGCGGCCAGAAGGCGTTTTGAGGGCAGCTTCGCGCCCGAGGGCAGGCTGCCGTCCACAATGTCCTGGCGCAGCTGCTGGTAAAGCTGTAAATAGGCGGGCTGGCCCGCGGTTTTATCAATGGAATATTTCATATCTGGTCTTATCTTCTTTTCTTAAACTGGTGATATCAACAAGCTCACATTTGCAGTATACTATTTTTCCTGAATAAGTCAAGGAGGTTCCGGATATGAGCAAATCCCGCCTGAGCGCCAAAAAACTGGCCCTGACCGCCGTTTTGATGGCCATGAATATTATTATGAGCATGAGCATTTTCAGCATACCCGTCCCCGGCGGCCACATGTATTTAAACGACCTGATCATCTGCACCGCCGCCATTCTGCTTGACCCCTTCTGCGCCTTTATGGTAGGCGGCGTGGGAGCTTTCATCGGCGACATGCTGTTTTATCCCGCGCCCATGTTTGTCTCTTTGGTGTCCCATGGCCTGCAGGCCGTGGTCATCTCCCTCTGCACCCGCCGTCTGATCAAGGATAAGCCCGCGCCCTCCTCCGTCATCGGCGCGGTTTTCGGCCTGATCGTCTCCGTGGTGGGCTATACTCTGGGCCGCGCCTTTGTGTACAGCACCCCGGAATACGCCATTTTGAAGCTGCCCTTCCAGATTATGCAGACCACTGTGGGCTCCGCTCTGGCGCTGCTGCTCTGCTGGAAATGCGGCCTGGTAAAGATTTTTGAAAAGCAGTTCAATAAAATATGAATCGCTGAACGCCCTGCCGAAAAGCGGTTGTTCATCAGACAGTTACAGCCACAGTAGTTTGCTCTGCTGTGGCTGTTCTTGTATATTATCCTGTTATATGATAGTATGGACCCGAACAGACCTATAAATCGGAAGTTATCGCGCACTTGGCTCTCCCTTTGGGAGAGCTGTCGGCGCAGCCGACTGAGAGGGCCCTCTCCGCCCCCTATGGGGGCACCTCTCCCAAGGGGAGAGGCAAGAGAGGCTTTGCTGCCAGTACGTCAACTTCCAGTTTGCCGAACAGATAAGGGCGCACTTCTATACACCGTTTGGTGTAGTGCGTTACGCGCGGAACTTGGCTCCCCCCTTTGGGGGAGCTGTCGGCGCAGCCGACTGAGAGGGAAAAACATGACCATACCAAAGGACAACAGCCAACTGGAAAACGCCCGGCGGTTACGCAGGGAGATGACACCCCACGAACGAAAGCTCTGGTATCTTTTCCTCCGCAAATATCCGGTGAAGATTTATAAACAGCGAATCATCGGGAGATTTATCGTAGACTTTTATTGTGCTTCTGCCAAGTTAGTTATTGAATTGGATGGTTCTCAACACTATGAGCCCCAGGGGATGGCCTATGATGTAGAACGCTCCGCATTCTTATCCGCTCTGGGATTGGATGTTTTGCGATTTTCCAATCGGGATATTGACAGAGATTTTCGTGGCGTGTGCACACAAATTGATATTACCATTCAAAAGCGCCTGCAAGGCCCTCTCAGTCACCTTCGGTGACAGCTCCCCCGTAGGGGGAGCCAAGGAGGCGGTCTGCAGCTGCGCCGCATGTCATAATAGCATAAGAAACGGAGCGCATCCGCACCGATACGCTCCGTTAACTGTCTTACGAGCACCCTGCCAACGGCAGGGCGTTTTCTTATCTCACCAGCACCGGCTGGAGCTGGCGGCCGGCCATGGCGGCCTCCAGCGCGTTGTAAAGCAGGGAGAAGTCCGCCTGCAAAGAGTTGGGCTTTTTCACGGGATCGTCCTGCCCAAAGGGCACGAAGTAGACGCTTTTCCGGTTCAAAAGCCTTGCAATATTCTCCGCCGAGCCGGAGAGCCCGTCGTTGGTGGACAGGGCGATCACCAGGGGCCGGCCGTTTCGCAGGTGGGCCTTTGCCGCCATGGTGACGGCGGAATCGGTTATGCCGTGGGCAAGCTTTGCCAGGGTGTTTCCCGTGCAGGGCGCGATCAGCAGCGCGTCCATGGGCTGGGCCGGGCCCAGGGGCTCCGCCTCTGCGATGGTGGTGACCACCTTTTTCCCCGTGAGCAGCATCAGCTTTTTGATGTGCTCCGTGGCCGTGCCGAAGCGGCTGTCGGTCTCGGCGGCGGTATCGCTCATGATGGGCACCAGCTCGTAGTGCTCCGCCAGCCGCTCCGCCGCGGCAAAGAGCTTTTCGTATGTACAATAGGACCCGCAGAGCGCAAGGCCCACCCGCTTTTTTTCCATGCTCATTCCTCCTGTTCCCTGATGATCTGAACTACTTCGTCCCGGATCAGCTCTGCCGCTGAATAGGGGGCGGTCTTTCCGGGCAGACCCGGCGCGGCCAGGACCCTGACCCCGATATTCTCCGCCAGGGTCCGGTCAAAGCCGCCGGGCGGGGAGGCCAGCTCCAGCAGCAGCGCCCCCTCGGTCATGCAGCACAGCATGGGGTCCGTGAGCACCCGGGCGGGGACGGTGTTGATCACAAAGTCAAAGCCGTCCAGCAGCCCTTCCAGCTGGCTGTAGTCCAAGGCCCGGCAGTCCATGGCCCGGGCCAGCGCCCGGTCCCCGGGGCCTCGCGCTGCGACGGACACCTTTGCGCCCATAGCCCGCAGCCGCAGAGCCAGTATGCGTCCGATCCGTCCCCAGCCGCAGACAAGGGCATGGCTGCCCAGAATGCTGCGCTCGCTGTTTTCCATCAGCAGGCCCACGGCCCCCTCCGCCGTCAGGGCCGCGTTTCCCACAGTAAAGGCCTGCCGCTGCAAAATATCCTCCGGGTGCAGCCCGGCGGCGATCATCTCCAGGCGGCTCTTTTCGCTGAGCTTCCCGCCGCAGACGATCTGCCCCGGCCAGAGCGCCGAGATCAGTTCGTCCATCCGGCAGGGGCTTGCGGCATAGGGGGCGTTGAGAAAGCCGCCCTTCTCCGCAGGCACCGGCAATATTACGCAGTCTGCGCCGTAAACGCAGCCCTGCAGGCAGCCCGCTTTTGGTATCTCTCCGGGCAGCTCCGCCTTTTCCAGGGCGAAGCTCTGTACCCGGTGTCCGTCCCGCGCCAGCATGGAGCAGAGCAGGACGGCTCTTCTGTCTCCGCCGATCACGGCAAATTTCACCCGCATCACCTCCGCAAACCATAGTATTCTGTTGCACCCGGGGCTGTGACTGTGGTAAAATAACATGAATTATACACAAGGCGGTGCATCTATGAGCAGAGCAGACGAAATATTCATCCAAAATTGCAGAGACATTCTTGGTAACGGCGTGTGGGACACCGACCAGCAGGTCCGCCCCCATTGGGAGGA
Source organism: uncultured Clostridia bacterium (assembly GCA_946061515.1). Classification (GTDB taxonomy): domain Bacteria; phylum Bacillota; class Clostridia; order Oscillospirales; family Oscillospiraceae; genus Limivicinus. Next base: position 18,354 of record CAMGRL010000009.1, on the reverse strand, counting down.
CGGCGAGAGCGCCCACACGGTGAAAAAATTCGGTATCGTGAACCGCTATGACCTGTCCGAGGAGTTTCCCATCCTCACCATCCGCCGCACCTTCTGGAAGTCGGCCATTGACGAGCTGCTGTGGATCTGGCAGGCCAAGAGCAACAACGTAAACGAGCTTCGCACCCGGGTCTGGGACGCCTGGGCCGATGAAACCGGCTCCATCGGCAAGGCCTACGGCTATCAGCTGGGCGTGAAGCACCACTACCCGGAGGGGGACATGGACCAGGTGGACAAGGTTCTCTGGGACCTGAAGCACAATCCCGCCTCCCGCCGGATCATGACCAATATCTACACCTTTGCCGACCTGTCGGAGATGGCCCTCTACCCATGCGCCTACTCCATGACCTTCAACGTCAGCGGCAACAGGCTCAACGCCATTCTGAACCAGCGGTCTCAGGACATGCTGGCGGCGAACAACTGGAACGTGGTGCAGTACGCGGTGCTGACCATGATGATGGCCCAGGTCTCCGGCCTGGTGCCCGGGGAGCTTGTCCACGTCATTGCCGACGCCCATATCTACGACCGCCATGTGCCGGTGATCGAAGAGCTGATCAAAAACGAGCCGAAGCCGGCCCCCAAATTCATCATCGACCCCACTGTGGACGACTTCTACAAATTCACCAGGGACAGCTTCAGTGTGGAAAACTACGAATATACGGAGTTCACCGGCAAGATCCCGGTGGCGATATAAGGAGGGGCCATGGACGCGATCGTTGCAGTCTATTCCGACTGGGGCATCGGCGACGGCGGCACCCAGCCGGTGGTTCTGAAAGCGGACCGGGTGCATTTTCGCCAGGTGACCGACGGAAACGCCGTTATTGTGGGGCGGAAGACCCTCTCTGATTTCCCCGGCGGCCGCCCCCTGAAAAACCGCTACAATATTGTGGTGACCCGGCAGAATATCCAGATCGAGGGGGCCCAGGTGGTCCACAGCACCGAGGAGGCCCTGGCCGCGGCGGCGGAGCACCCCCGCTGTCTGGTCATCGGCGGAGCCAGTGTGTACAAGCAGTTCTATCCCCACTATGACCGCGTGTTTCTCACAAAAATTGATTTAACTCCCCACTCGGACAGCTTTTTCCCCAACCTGGACGCGGACCCGGCCTGGGTCTGCACCGACGAAGGGGAGTGGCAGGAGGAGAACGGTCTGCGCTACTGCTTCTGCACCTATGAGCGGATTTAACTGACCAGAACCGTACCCGGATAATAGTGAGCCAGTATGTTGGTGTAGGTCTTGCCCTCACGGGCCATGACGTTCGCCCCGTACTGGCTCATTCCTACGCCGTGGCCGTAGCCGGTGACGGTAAAGCGAAAGCTCTCCCCGGTGTATTCAAGCCGAAAAGCAGTGGAGCGCAGACTGAATAGCTGCCGCAGCTCGGTGCCCTTCACGCTCACGCCGCCCAAAACGGCGCTGGCCACCCGGCCGCTGCCGTCCAGGCTGATCTCACCGATCCAGCCGCTCTCCTCCCCGGTGAAGTCCGCCTCGGGGTGGGCGTAAAGCAGGGTGTCCCGGAAGTCCAGAGGCGTACATTCCACGGTGCTGACGTAGTTCGGCACGTCCTCCGCCGTCTCCGGGCTGGACACGCTGATCAGATAGGGACTGGGGTTCCAGACCTGCCCGCAGTCCTCGGTGGCCCCGGCGGAGGAGGAATGGAAGGCGGCAAAGGCCGGCTGGCCCTCATAGCTCAGGTACTGCCCCGCCGTGGCCTCCACGGCGGCGCGGATCTTCTGGATGTACGCGTCGTAGTCCCCGCCCCATTTCTGCCGCAGGGCCTCGTCGCCCTGCCAGGCCTGACAGCAGCTGTAATCGGTGCACACCTGGGCCTCGCCGTGCTTTTGCCCCAGGGCGCAGTACATGGCATAGGTCCGGGCCGCTACGGCCTGGGCTTTCAGTGCCTCCTCCTGGAAGGAGGCGGGCATCTCCGCCGCCACAACCCCCACCAGATATTCCTGCATGTCCATGTTGACCACACCCTCCCCCGTGAGAACGCTTATGCTGTCCGGAGCCGGGGCAAGGCCGGAAGCGGCCAGGGGCGCGGGCGCGGAGCTTGTCTCCGGCACAGGGGTTTCGGCGGCGGAGGGGTCGGGCCCCTCCGGCTCCGGCAGAGCCCGTCCCCGCAGCAGCAGGGGAAAGCCCAAAACGATAAACAGCGCAAGGTATGACAGCAGAATGGTTTTCTTCACAGCGGCCCCTCCGATTATGGCTTGACTGAATGTGCAAATAAGGGTAAAATATCTGTTACCATTGTTATTGAAACGGGACTTTGATTATGCACGAAGAAAAAGACAAAAATAAACATCTCAATCAGCAAAGAGCCCTGGAGCTCAACGCCTATGTGGCCGGAGCCGGCGCTTTCGGTGTGTTTTTCCGCTGGATGCAGCGGCAGCTGGCCTTTGAGGACGGCCTGTCGAAAGGCAGCTTCTGGAACCTTATGGTCCCCCTGAGCATTCTGATCGTGGGCTATGTGTTCCTCCGCTTTGTGGACCGGTTTAAAAATCAGCGATATTCTCTGCCGGACGAATTTGAAGGGGCCTTGGCCAACCCGGGAAAGCTCTATTCCATCGCCCGCTGGTCTGCCGGGCTTCTGATGTGCGTGGGCGGTCTGGCGATCCTCGCCACCTGCGAGACGGATAAAAACGCCGTCATGCTCCGCATTGTGGCCGTGCTGGCCCTTCTGACCGGCCTGAGCTTCCCGGTGCTCCTGTCCGCACCCAACAGGGAAAGACCCTGGCTCAGACCCAAGGTCCTGTGCCTGTTCTCCTTCCTGCCCATTTTGCTGTTTGCCGTCTGGCTCATCCTCAGCTATAAGGAAAACGCCATCAACAGCGTGGTCTGGGACTTTGCCGTTGAAATTGTAACGCTGTGCGTGGCCATGCTGTCCTTTTTCCATGTGGCCGGTTTTGCCTACGGGCAGCCCAACACCTGGCGGGCCATGTTTTTCGCCATGTTTGGCGCGTTTCTGTGTATCATGTCTCTGGCGGACTCCCGGAATGTGGGCCAGCAGCTGATCCTGCTCTCCGCCGCGCTGATGCTGATCTATTACAACTGGATCATGGCGGCCAATCTCCGCAGCAAGACCGCGGAGGAAAAGGAAGACCCCGATGACGGCTTTGAACGGCTGAGATAAAACCAAACCGACCCCGCGGCAGGAGCCTGCTCTCCGCCTCCGGGGTCCGATTTTTCAAAATAACATTATAGTAGGTGTAAAGTTTATGGACCTGCAAAAACTGACCATCGGCCAGATGGCGGAGCTGAACCACATCTCTGAACAGACCCTGCGCCTCTATGACCGGGTGGGTCTGCTGAAGCCCCAGTATACCGACGAGCGGACCGGCTACCGCTATTACCACATCAGCCAGTCCGCCCGGCTGGACATGATCCAGAACATGAAGGTCTACGGCATGACCCTGCGCCGGATCCGGGAGTTTTTAGAGGAAAACGACGCCGACGCCCTGCAGAAGCTGCTGCTGGAGCAGGCCGGGCAGGTGGAGGAACGGATCGAACAGCTCTCCCGTTCCCGGGCGGCCATTATGCGCACCCTGGACAACTTCAAGCGCTACGAGGCCATGCCCAAAAACGGGGAGATTTTCATCGAATTTATCCCCGAGCGGCATATTTACCGCTATACCTGCGATGTGAACTACTTTGACCAGGACGAGACCGGCTATGAATACATGCTCCGGCAGCTAAAGCAGCATCTGCTCCGCTGCAACATGCCCCTGTCCTATTTCAGCAATGTGGGCACGGTGATCCGGAAAGAGCATCTCCTGTCCGGAAACATGTTTTCCAACGAGGTGTTCCTGTTCGTGGATGAAAAGGACAAGGCCCGGGACGCGGAGCTGGTGCCCGCCGCCACCTATGTGTGCCTGTGCTCGGCGGAGTTTTCCCGGGAGCGGGAGAACGTGCTGCGGCTGATGGACTATGTGCGCGAGCACGGCTGTCAGGTGGTGGGGGACTATCTCTGCGAGGTGATCGTGGACTTTCCGGTGCTGGATTTCGACAAGCGGCAGATGATCTACAAGACCCAGATCCCGGTCTGTTTTCCGAAAAAATAATGCTTGACTTTATCCTTGGTATAGACTGTATAATCATCTCACAGGTTGTTAAAATAATAACCAATAAAAATGATGATTTAAGGAGGCTATCTCAATGGAACGTAAAGTCAGAGTTGCACAGTATGGAGCAGGCCGGATGAGCCGCTGGCTCATGCGCTATGTTTTAGAGCACGAGGGTGAACTGGTAGCGGCTTTCTGCCGCAACCCCGGCCACATCGGCAAGGATGTGTCCGAGATCATCGGCAACGATTATCCCTTTGTGGGCGTCACGGTTCAGCCCGCGGCTGACGCGGAAAAGGTTCTCGCCGAGCTGAGACCGGACGTCTGCATCGTGGCCACCCGCAGCACGGTGGCGGAGATCGAGGAGATCTTCACCATCTGCGCAAAGCTGGGCATCAACGCCATCAGCACCTGCGAGGAAGCCCTTTACCCCTGGAACTCCTCTCCCGCCCTCACCGCCAAGCTGGACAAGTTGGCCAAGGAAGGCAACTGCACCCTCACCGGCGTGGGCTACTGCGATCTGTACTGGGGCACCCTGGTCACCAACCTCTGCGGCTCCTCCCACAAGATCACCAAGATCTTCGGCAGCAGCTCCTACAACGTGGAGGACTACGGTATCGCTCTGGCGGAAGGCCACGGCGCGGGCCTGACCGTTGAGGAGTTCGACAAAACCATCGGCTGCTACAACGACACCCCCTCCGATGAGATGAAGGAGCTGGTGGAGAGCGGCCAGTATGTGCCCTCCTACATGTGGAACCAGAACGGCTGGCTGTGCAGCAAGATGGGCCTGCACGTGAAGTCCCAGACCCAGAAGTGCATCCCCTGCATCGACAAGGAGGACCTGCAGTCCGAGACCCTGGGCATGGTGGTCAAGGCCGGTTACGTCACCGGTATGCGCGCCATCGTCACCACCGAGACCGAGGAGGGCATCACCTTCGAGACCGAGTGCGTGGGCAAGATCTATAACAAGGACGAGTTCGACACCAACGTCTGGACCCTTTACGGCGAGCCGGAGACCACCTGCATCGTCAACCAGCCCGCCACCGTGGAGCTGACCTGCGCCACGCTGGTCAACCGCATCCCCCAGCTGATCGACGCCCCGGCCGGCTACGTCACCACCGACCAGTTCCCCTACAATGAGTACATGGTCCGTCCCATGAACGAGTACGTCAGGACGAAATAATTGAAGAAATGAAGCAGAAAACAGGCGTGACCGCGATGGCCACGCCTGTTTTTTGCGGGCGCCAAAGCCTCCCCTGTGTAAGGGGAGGTGGCTCCGCCGCAGGCGGAGACGGAGGGGTTGCCTTTCCTGCCCAGCGTAACCAAGAAGAACAATCCCTCAGCCGCCTCCGGCGGCAGCTCCCTTTACACAAGGGAGCCATTGCACGGGCCGCGATCCGGTATCGCTGAACGTTGAAAAAAACGCTGAAAACGCTGAAATTTTATGCAATTTTTCAAAAGAAAAATATTGAAAAAGGAACGCATGTCTGATATAGTTGGTGTGTATACCAAGGTGCACGACAGGGGGATGATGGATTGGCAATTCGAAGCGATGGACTTCTGACAAAAAAGCGGATCTTGCAGTCTTGCGTCAAGCTCTTTCTGGAAAACGGATACCATCAGACTACCATGCAGCAGATCCTGAAGGATGCGCAGGTCTCTGCCAGCAGCTTTCAGAATCTTTTCCAGAGCAAGGACGGCGTTTTGCTGGAGCTGGTGGACTTCATGTTTGAAAACCAGTTCAGCATGGCCAGACATGTTGCGGGGGAGGCGCTGCCGCCGGTGTATGTCTACGCGGCGGAAACCGCGCTGCAGATCACGCTGACGGAGCTGAACGAAAATCTGCGGCAGATCTACCTGGAGGTCTACACCCAGGAGCGTCCGCTGGCCTACATCCAGCGCGCCACGGCAAAGGAGCTGTACCCCATTTTCGGCCCCTATCAGCCCGAACTGACGGAGCAGGATTTTGTTGAGCTGGAATATGGCACGTCGGGGCTGATGCGCGGGTACATGGCCAGTCCCTGCACGGCGGATTTCCCGCTGGAGCGGAAGCTGGAGAAATTCCTGACCCTGGCCCTGCGGGGCTACAAGGTGCCGGAGGAGGAGCTGCAGAAGGTTCTCGCCTTCCTTGGGGGGCTGGATATTCGCGGCATCGCGCAGCGGGTCATGGAGGAGCTGTTCCGGCAGCTTGCCATGCGCTATGAATTTTCGCTGGACGGCCTGCTGCCGCCGGAGAAATAAAGTTGACAAAGGAAAAGCAAGTCCCCCGTGCAGCCGCGGGGGAGAAAGAGAGGAAACACAATGAAAAAACGCGTTTTGAGTATTCTGCTGTGCCTGTGCATGGTGCTGATGCTCTGCCCGGTGGCGGCCTTTGCGGATGACTACCGTACGGTCACGCTGAATTTCAAGTACGGCACGTTCTGCCGTGCGGGCGATGAACCGAGCCCCTATGTGTTAAGTATTGAAATTGGGGACTTATTCAACCTCGGCCACGTCGAGAACTGCGCGCCCTACGAATTCGTGGGCTGGAAGGAGAGCGGCTCCGGGACGGTCTATGAGCCCGATACAGAGATCAATGTGAACCCGGACAATGACCTGACCTTTGACGCCGTCTATCAGGTGCAGGGCAGCCTCGCCATCACGGTCGACGGCTTCGAGGTGGGCAATACGCCGGCCGACTGCACCTACAGCTTCGAATCCACGATCCCGGGCGTCACCTTCAGCGAAGACGATATTCTTTTTGTTACATGGGTAAAAGAAGCAGAGTACCCCGAGGGGCAGAACATAAGTGAAACCGAAGCGTTCGAGGCTGGCACGACCTATTCTCTCGAACTCGAACTGAACAACAAAGGACTGAGTATACCACCGGCTGTCACCGTGAACGGCAGGACGCCGGAATATTGTATGATTGCAACCAGAGATGGTGTGCCGATTCAGCTCCAGATAATATGTACCCTCGGCACGCCGCCGATGCCGCCGCTCACCATTGACGGCCCGGATGTGGTCTGCGCGCAGCAGGACTACGAATTCACCGCCACGGCGCCGGAGGGTGTGACCCTCGACAAGGGGTTCGGATTTGACACCGGCGGCAAGGGCAGCGGCGTGGATCTGACGATCGATGAGAACGGCGTTGGGCACGGCGTGATGCTTACGGAGTGGTACGACCTGAATACGAACTACTTTGACTTGAGCGTATATGGATATACGGCGGATCAGCAGTTTGTATCCGCCACCAAGCGCGTTCAGGTCTCGCCGGAGCACCTCTACGTGGACGGCGTCTGCGGCTGCGGCGCGGTGCAGCAGTACATCGTGGAATATATCGGCAGCGGCGATGATCCCATTTGCATGGACACCAAGACCCACGGCGAGCCGCTCACCCTGCGCGGCGAGACCTTCACCATGGACGGCTTCGTCCAGACCGGCTGGGTGGACAAGGAGGGCGCAGTCTACAAGCTCGGCGCCACATATACCGCGGATCAGGACGTCACGATCTATCCCGTCTTTGAAAAGATCATCACCCTGACCGTCCCCTTCACCACCACCGTGGCCCTGGGCGACGCGGGCGAGCCGGGCGAGACGACCTTTGAGCTGGCGCTGATCGACGGCAGCGGCGCGGCACTGACCGCGGACAACGTGACGGCCGCCGCCGCGGTCACGACCGACGGCGCGGGCGACTATACCGGCGCCCTGACCATCACCGGCCCGGAACGGCAGCTCTGGTACATGCTCTCCGAGGGCGCGTTTGTGCAGCAGGTGAACGCAGGCGAGGACGGCTGGACGGTGGACGATACGGTCTGGGGAGTGCTGATGGAGGAGATCCCCGTCGCGTACGCAATGGGCGATGATGCGAATGCATCGGGATATATCGTGTATGTCGTGCCCGCGTCCATCGACGGCCAGGGGAACTATACCATCGACTGGGAGAACCTGCAGAAGGCGGATATGACCTTCACCAACACCTACACCGACCACGCCTACGAGCTGAAGCACGACGCCACACACCACTGGGACGAGTGCGCGTGCAAAGATGTGCAGAACAAGGAGCTCCATCAATACGGCGACTGGACCGTGACCAAGGCGGCCACGGAGACGGAAGAGGGCCAGCGGGAGCGGACCTGCACGGTGTGCGACTATAAGCAGACGGAAACCATTCCCGTGCTGGAGCACACCCATGACTACACCCAGAAGTACGACAAGACCAACCACTGGGACGAGTGCGATTGCGGCGACATCCAGAACAAGGAAGCCCACAAATACGGCGAGTGGAAGGTAACCAGGAAGGCCACCGAGACCGCCAAGGGCGAAAAGGAACATACCTGCACAGTCTGCGGCTATACGGAGAAGGCAGAGATCGCGAAGCTGGGCACCGTGGGTACCGGCGATGACAGCAATATCGCCCTGTGGTTTGCACTGTTCACCCTGTCCGCCGCCGCCGCCGTGATCACCACGGCCACCGTGAGCAAAAAGAAAAAGGCTGACAGATAAGACACCGCGAAATTAAATAAAAAGGAAATGTATATCCCGAAAGGAATGTACATTTCCTTTTTTTTGCTTAGGGGTGGCTTTTGCCGCGCGCCGTATAGCCTCCCCTAACAGGGGAGGTGCCCCGAAAGGGGCGGAGGGGTTTGCCTCGTTGCTACCTTTGACTACCCCTCAGACTGCCCTACGGGCAGCCAGCTCCCCTGACAAGGGGAGCCGTTGCAGCGCTGTTTCGGTTGGGCCGTAGGGGCGGCCCTGCGTGGCCGCCCGGGAAGGGCACCTCATCCGGCCCTCCTGGCCACCTTCCCCTCAGAGGGGAAGGCTTTTGTCATGCGCCCTTTTTATGCCCTTGTATTCCGGTCAGGAGGACGGCGAAAAGCACCAGGGCGATACCGGCAAGACTGTACAGATTCAGGCTTTCGCGGTACACCAAAACACCCACCAGTGTGGCCACCACCGGCTCTACCGAGGCCATGACGGAGGCTCTGCCGGCCTCGATCCCGGAAAGGCCGAAGGTGTACAGCAGATAGGGCAGGTAGCTTGTCACCACCCCGGCCAGCAGGCAAAGGGCCAGGGTGCCGGAGGAGGAGAACATCAGCGCGACCGGCGCTTTCACACCGAAGATCAGCCCCGCGCCCAGAGCTGCCAGCAGGCAGGAATAAAAATTGATGGTGCTGCTGGCATAGCCCCGCCGGAGGGCCAGCTTGCCGAAAATGCTGTACAGCGCGTAGCCAAAGCCGGAGCCCAGACCGTAGAGCAGCCCGATCAGGCTGATTTTGGTCTCCTGCCCCACAAGGCCCGACACCAGACAGCAGCCGGAAAAGGCCAGAAACACCGCCAGAACCAGCCGCCCGTTCAGCTTTTCCTGAAACAGCAGGGCGGACATGAGCACCACAAAGCAGGGCGCGGTGTACAGCAGGATGGCCGCGGCGGAAAGACTCATCAGGGTCATGGCCTGAAAATAGCACACAGAGAAAAACAGCAGCGAGCAGAGGCCGGAGCCGATAAAGCACCAGAAATCTTTAAGCTTTACCCGAAAGGCGCTTTTGTCCCGGATGAGGATCGTCAGCGCGAAGAGCAGCGCCGCCACGCCGCAGCGGACAAAAACAATGCCGAAGGAGTCAAAGCCCAGACTGCCCATGCTCCGCCGGAACAGACCCATCAGGCCCCAAAGACAGCCGCTGGCGATGACCGCGGCGGAATAAATGTGCTTTTTCATATCCCCGCCCCCAATAAAAGAAATCCGTGTTTTCAAGTGAGTATAATTATTTTTTTGGACAATGTCAATATAATATGGTGTAAGCATTTTACGCCCGGATGAGTGTAAAAGCTATTGCCAAATCCGCCCCGAGTGGTTAAAATAGTGAATATAGTTTTCGGAAGAAAAAACTTTGGGAGGCGGATAAAGATGAGAAGCAAATACACGGTAAAGCTAAAGACCATTGTGCAGGAGCACAAGCTGAATATTCTTCACACATCAAAGGACTATGACACGGCGGTGCTGACCACGGCGGACGTGAACCGCCCGGCCATGCAGCTGGCGGGTTTTTATAACTATTTTGACCCTCACCGGCTCCAGATCATCGGCCGAGTGGAGAGCACCTATCTGGACACCCTGACGGAGCAGGAGCGGCGGGAGGCGCTGGAACGGTTCATGCAGTACGATATCGCGGCGCTGGTGATTTGCCACGGGATGCAGCCCTTCCCCGAGTGCCTGGAGATGGCAGAAAAGTACGACCGGAACCTGTTCATCACCGATGAGGACACCTCAGACTTTCAGGCGGATGTCATCGGCACCCTCCGCAGCTACCTGGCCCCCCGCATCACCACCCACGGCGTGCTGGTGGAGATCTACGGTGAAGGCGTGCTGCTCATCGGTGACAGCGGCATCGGCAAGAGCGAGACGGCCCTGGAGCTCATCAAGCGCGGCCACCGCCTGATTGCCGACGACGCGGTGGAGATCAAGCTGGTGGGCCGGGATAAGCTCACGGGCAACGCGCCGGAGCTGATCCGCTACTATATGGAGCTGCGGGGCATCGGCGTGATCAATGTGCGCCATATCTACGGCGTGGGCGCGGTAAAGCCGGAGACCAACATCGACCTGGTGGTAAAGCTGGAGCCCTGGCAGGAGGGCAAGGCCTATGACCGGCTGGGCCTTTCCGAGGAGACGGAGACCTTCCTGGGCGTAAAGCTGCCCCTGGTGACCATCCCCGTCCAGCCCGGGCGGAACCTGGCCGTCATTCTGGAGCTTGCGGCCATGAACAACCGCCAGAAAAAGATGGGCTATAACGCCGCCGAGGCCCTGGCCGCCGAGCACGACTACGCGGTGGACGCCGGACTTCTGTAAAATAATTTTTGGGAGAGACCTATGGAAAACCTTGAAACCGCCATTGCACAAATCAAACAGGAACTGCCCGGGCTGTGCCTGATGGAAAACGAGCCCATGAGCGCCCACAGCTCTTTTAAGATCGGCGGCCCGGCGCGGGCCCTGGCCGTGCCTTCAGACGTCAGCTCTCTTTCGAAGATCTGCCATATTCTGAAGCTGAACAAACTGGCCCCCATGCTGCTAGGAAACGGCACCAACATCCTTTTCCCGGACGAGGGGCTGCCGGAGCTGTTTATCATCAGCACGGAAAAGCTGACGAAAATGTTCCTGCTGCCTGACGGGGCCATCTACGCCGAGGCGGGGGTGTCGCTGGCGAAGCTATCAAGCTTTGCCCAGCAAAACGGGCTGCAGGGCCTGGAATTTGCCTCCGGCATCCCCGGCACGGTGGGCGGCGGACTGCTGATGAACGCCGGTGCCTACGGTGGGGAGCTGAAAGACGTGGTGGAGAGCGTGGTCTATTACTTCCTGCCCCAGCAGACCCTGCTGGAAGCCCCGGCGGAGGCCTGCGGCTTCGGCTACAGGACCAGCAATTTCAAAACCCAGGGCGGCTGCGCCATTCTCAGCGCGGTATTCCGCCCGGAAAAGGGCGACAAGGACCAGATCGCCGCGAAAATGCGGGAGCTGAACGAGAAGCGCCGGGAAAAGCAGCCCCTGGACCTGCCCTCGGCGGGCAGCGCCTTCAAGCGCCCGGAGGGGCACTTTGCCGCCGCCCTGATCGAGCAGGCGGGCCTGAAGGGCTATACCGTGGGCGGCGCCCAGGTGTCGGAGAAGCATTCCGGCTTTGTGGTGAACAAAGGGAATGCCACTTCCAAGGATGTCTATGACCTGATGATGCATGTGCGAAACACCGTCTATACCCAGACCGGCGTTTTCCTGGAGCCGGAGATCATCATCCTGCCCCCGGACTACGCCCTGAAGGACGAGACGCCGGACGCGCCCATATACAGAATTGATGTAAACGAGGAGACCCTGCCGGAGGAATGAGGGAAAGAGAGACATGGAATTTCTGATCATCACCGGCCTTTCCGGCGCAGGCAAGAGCCGGGCGGCGGATGTGCTGGAGGACCTGGAGTACTACTGCGTGGACAATATGCCCGTGGCGCTGATGCCCCGCTTTGCGGAGCTGTGCGTGGCCACCGGCGGGCGCTATGAAAAGGTGGCGCTGGTGACGGACGTGCGGGAAAAGGACGGCTTCGGCCAGCTTTTGACCACCCTGGACCAGCTGGGCGAGATGGACGTCAGCTGCCGCATCCTGTATATGGACGCGGACACCCGCACTCTTGTCCGCCGCTACAAGGAATCCCGGCGGCCCCACCCCATGGCAGCCCCCGGCGTGTCCGTGGAGCAGGCTGTGGCGAAGGAAGCGGAGCTGCTGGCCCCGGTGCGGGCGCGGGCGGATTATATCGTGAACACCTCCAGCCTGACCCTGGGTATGCTGCAAAACAAGCTTTTCGACCTGTTTGCCGGGGAGGGCCACAAGCGAAAAATCGCCGTGACGGTCATGTCCTTCGGCTACAAGCACGGCATCCCCATGGACGCGGACCTGGTGTTTGACGCCCGTTTTCTGCCCAACCCCTTCTATGTGGACGAGCTCCGGCCCATGTGCGGGCTGGACAGGCCGGTGGCGGAGTTCGTGTTCAGCTACCAGCAGACCCGGACCTTCCTGGAAAAGCTGGAGGACATGCTGGACTTCCTGCTGCCCCTGTATCTGGAGGAGGGGAAGCTGACGCTGACCATCGCCATCGGCTGCACCGGTGGCCGCCACCGCAGTGTGGCCCTGGCCGCGGCGCTGAACGACTATTTCCACGCCCATGAGATAGATTCGGTGAACGTAAACCGCGATATCGACAAGTAGAGGGATTGAAACGGCGTGCCGCTCGCCGCTGAAGCGGCAACCGCGGCAGAATGGAGATTAAAATGTCATTTTCATCCGACGCAAAGGCAGAGCTCTGCGCCCAGAGGCCGGACAGAAAGTGCTGCGCCGTGGCGGAGAGCTACGGCGTGCTGCTCTACTGCAACACCTTTTCGGCCCGGGAGATCCGGATCATCACCGCCAGCCGGGATTTTGCCGCCCGGCTGCCCCGGCTGTTCAAGCGGGCCTTTTCTCTGAGCTTTGACGTGCTGCCCCCGGAAAACACCAAAGGGAAAAGCAGCTTTCTGATCACCTCGCCGGACAAAATCAAGCGCATTTTCGACACCTACGGCGCGGAGGTGGACAGCACCCTGTCCCACCACGTCAATTTCGGCGTGCTGGAGGAGGACTGCTGCCGTGCCTCCTTTATTCGGGGGGCTTTTCTGGCGGGGGGCAGCGTCACCGACCCGGAAAAGCGCTATCATCTTGAATTGGCCACGCCCCACCACAGCGTCAGCCGGGAGACCTACTCGGTGCTGCTGGATATGGGCTTCAGCCCCCGGGAGGCGGAGCGGGGCGGAAACGCCCTGCTGTATTTCAAGCAGGCTGACGCCATCGCCGACTTTTTCACCACCATCGGGGCCACAAACACCGCCCTGGGCATTATGACGGCCAAGGTGGAAAAGGACATGCGAAACACCATCACCCGCCGGGTCAACTGCGACTCGGCCAACGCCGACAAGGTGGTGAACGCGGCCCAGGAGCAGCTTGAAGCCATACGGTATATCGTAAAGGAGTACGGGATCGACGCCCTGCCCGAACCGCTGAAGGACGCGGCTCTGCTGCGGATCGCAAACCCGGAGGCCAGCCTTGCGGATCTGGCAAAGCTCTCCTATCCGCCGGTGACCAAAAGCTGCATTTCCCACAGACTCAAAAAAATCATGAGCTTAGCCTCAAAGGAGTAACCATGGCCTTTGCCCATTTACATGTACATACGGAATATTCCCTGCTGGACGGGGCCTGCCGTATCGACAAGATCGCTGAAAAGGCCAAGGCCCTGGGGCAGACGGCCCTGGCCGTCACAGACCACGGGGTCATGTACGGCGCGGTAGCCTTTTACAAGGCCTGCCTTGCGGCGGGGATCAAGCCCATCATCGGCTGCGAGGTATATGTGGCCCCCCGGAACATGAGCGACAAGGAGCATGGCCGGGATAATGACTATACCCATCTTGTGCTGCTGTGCAAGAACGAGACGGGCTATCAAAACCTCTGCTATCTGGTCAGCGCCGCCTTTACCGACGGCTTTTACGTTAAGCCCCGCATCGACTGGGCGCTGCTGCACCAGCACGCGGAGGGGCTGATCTGCCTCTCCGGCTGTCTGGCCGGGGCCATCCCCCAGATGCTTATAAAGGACGACTACGAGGGGGCCAAAGCCAAGGCTCTGGAGCTTCGGGCGCTGTTCGGACCGGAGGATTTCTTCCTGGAGATCCAGGACCACGGCCTCCCGGAGGAGAAAAAGGCCGCTCAGGGCCTGATCCGGCTCCATAAGGAGACCGGCATTCCTCTGGTTCTCACCAACGACGCCCACTATATTGAAAAAGAAGACGCCTATTATCAGGATGTGCTGATGTGCATCCAGATGGGCAAGACCGTGGACGACCCCAACCGTATGCGCTTTGAGTCCCGGGAGCTGTATCTAAAAAGCGAGGAGGAGATGCGCGCCCTCTTCCCGGAGCTTCAGGAGGCGGCGGACAACACGGTGGCCATTGCGGAGCGCTGCAATTACGATTTTGAATTTGGCCACTACCACCTGCCCCGCTTCAAACTGCCCGCGGGGGAAACGGACAGCTTTGCCTATCTCCAAAAGCTCTGTGAAAAGGGCTTTGCCGAGCGCTTCCCCGACAGGCCCCAGGTCCATGAGCAGCTGGAATACGAGCTGAACATGATCAAAAAGATGGGCTTTGTGGACTATTTCCTCATCGTCTCCGACTTTATCGGCTACGCCAAGCGAAACGGCATCCCTGTAGGCCCCGGCCGCGGCAGCGCCGCGGGCAGCGTGGTGTCCTACTGCCTGCATATCACCGATGTGGACCCCATTAAATACAGCCTTTTCTTCGAGCGTTTCTTAAACCCCGAGCGGGTCTCCATGCCGGATATCGACGTGGACTTCTGCGTCAACCGCCGGGGGGAGGTCATCGACTATGTGAACCGGCTCTACGGCAGCGACCATGTGGCCCAGATCGTCACCTTCGGCACCATGGCGGCCAGAGGCGCTATCCGGGATGTGGGCCGGGCCCTGTCCGTCAGCTACGCCCAGACGGACGCGGTGGCCAAACAGGTGCCCTCCGGCCCGGGGGCGCTGAATATGACCCTGGACGAGGCCCTGCGGCTCTCCAAGCCCCTGAAGGAGCTGTACGAAGGGGACGAGAACATCAAGCACCTGATCGACGTGGCCAAAGCCCTGGAGGGTATGCCCCGCCACGCCTCCACCCACGCCGCCGGCGTGGTGATCACGGAAAAGCCGGTGTACGAATATGTGCCTCTGGCGAGAAACGACGAGTCCGTGGTCTGCCAGTACCCCATGACCACCCTGGAGGAGCTGGGCCTGCTGAAAATGGACTTTCTGGGTCTGCGAAATCTGACGGTGCTGGAGGACGCGGCAAAGCTGGTGCGGCAGTTCCAGCCGGATTTCAAGGTGGAGACCATACCGGAGGACGACCCGGAGACCTTTGAGATGCTGGCCGCGGGACATACCAGCGGCGTGTTCCAGCTGGAAAGCACGGGCATCACCGGCGTGTGCACCAGCATCAAGCCGAAAAACATTGAAGATATCACCGCTGTCATCGCCCTTTACCGCCCCGGCCCCATGGACAGCATCCCCCGCTTTGTGGAGTGCTCCACCCACCCGGAAAAGATCAGCTACAAGCACGAGCTGCTGCGCCCGATCCTGGAAGTGACCTACGGCTGCATCGTGTATCAGGAGCAGGTCATTCAGATCTTCCGGCAACTGGCGGGCTTTTCCCTGGGCCAGGCGGACATGATCCGCCGGGCCATGAGCAAGAAAAAGCACAAGGTCATTGACGCCGAGCGCATCGCCTTCGTCCACGGCGACAGTGAGCGGGGGATTGCCGGCGCGGTGGCCAACGGCGTGCCGGAGGATGTGGCCAACAGCATCTACGACGAGATATTGGACTTTGCCAGCTACGCCTTCAACAAGGCCCACGCGGTGAGCTATGCCATCGTCACCTACCGCACCGCCTACATGAAGCGGCATTATCCCCGGCAGTATATGGCGGCGCTGCTGACCTCCGTGCTGGATAACAGCACCAAGGTGGCGGAGTATATCGCCGAGTGCCGGGAGCTGGGCATCCAGCTGCTGCCCCCGGACGTGAACGAGTCCGGCGCAAACTTCACCGTGGCCGGGGACAATATCCGCTTCGGTCTGGTGGCCATCAAGGGCATCGGCTGGGGCGTCATCAACGGCCTGGTGGCCGAGCGGGAGAGAAACGGCCTTTTTGCGGACTTTGAGGATTTCTGCCGCCGCATGTCCGGCAAGGACATGAACAAGCGCACCGTGGAAAACCTGATCCGGGCCGGGGCTTTCGACAGCATGGGCTACAAGCGCAAGGCCCTGCTCCAGATCGCGGGCGCGGTGATCGACAGCATCAACCAGGCCCAGCGGGACAACATTTCCGGCCAGATGGACCTCTTCGGTGACTTTGGCGGACAGGAGCAGGCGCAGCCTGCCCGGATCGCCATCCCCCAGGTGGAGGAGTTTTCCGCCAGAGAGAAGATGGCCATGGAGAAGGAGGTCACCGGCCTCTATCTCACCGGCCACCCCATGGACGAGTACCGGGACGCGGTGCGGAAGATCGGCGCGGCCCCCATCGGCGCGATTATCAGCGATTTTGCCGCCGCCGACGGACCGGCCAGCTACGCGGATAACCAGACGGTCACCGTGGCGGGGGTGGTGTCCTCCACCAGGACCCGCACCACCAAGAATAACTCGCTGATGAGCTACATCATGCTGGAGGACGACACCGGCAGCATCGAGCTGATCGCTTTCCAGAAGGCGCTGGACACCGGCGGCTGCTATGTGGTGGAGAATGCCTCCCTGATCGTCCGTGGGCGGATCTCTGTGCGGGACGAGAAGGAGCCCCAGATCATGGTGGATTCCATTCGGCCCCTCAGCGATATCGGCACACTGGCCCAGACCGCCGTGGTGCAGAAACCGGCGGCCCCGGCGGCCCAGCCCGGGCAGAAGCTCTGGGTGAAGCTGCCCGGAGCGGACGATCCCCGGCTCCATAAGATCGAGCTGATCCTGACCATGTTCCCCGGAACGGAGCAGATGATCATCTGGTGCGAGCGGGAGAAAAAGCGCATCGGCGCCCGGTGCCTGATCCACCCGGCCCTTGTGCAGGAGCTGAAGGAAATGCTGGGCGACGAAAATGTTGTGGTAAAATGAGAAAAGCAGAGGCGGCTTTGTCAGCTTCCTCTGCTTTTTGTTTGGCTTATTTCAGTTCGTAGAGCTTGGTGTATTTGTCCTCCAGATAGTCAAGGAAATAATTCACATTCAGGCTCTCGCCGGTGATGGCGCGGATCCACTGGTCCGGGTCGGTGAGGGAGGCAATGCTGAACACATGCTCCTTGAGCCAGTCGGCGACTTTGGAGAGCTGGCCATCCCGGACAGCGGCGAAAACGTCGAAATCCTTTTCCATGGTGCGCAAAATCTGCACGCCGTAGGCGTTGCCCAGCGCGTAGGAAGGGAAGTAGCCGTAGCTGCCGCTCCAATGCACGTCCTGCAGGCAGCCCACGTCGTCTCCGGGCACGTCCACGCCCAGATATTCCTTGTACTTTGCGTTCCACAGGGCGGGAACTTCGTCCACGGTGATCTCTCCGTTGACAAAGGCCTTTTCCAGCTCGTAGCGCACAAGGATGTGGAGGCAATAAGTCAGCTCGTCGGACTCTGTGCGGATCAGGCTGGGCCGGGAGATATTCACCGCCTCGTACAGCTCCCGCTCGCTGACGTCAGAGAAGGTGTCACCGCTGATCTCCTGGAGCTTGGGATAGACAAAGTGGATAAAGGCCTCGCTGCGGCCGATGATGTTCTCGTAAAAGCGGGAGATGGTCTCGTGCATGGCGTTGGACATGTTGTTGTCGCAGTGGTTGGCGTAGACCTCCTCCGGCTCGTTCTGCATGAACAGGGCGTGGCCGCCCTCGTGCATGGTGGAGAAGATGTTGGAGATAAAGTTGTCCTCATAATAATGGGTGGTGACGCGCACATCCTTGGGCCCATAGTTGTCGGTAAAGGGATGCTCCGTGGTCTTCAGCACCAGGGCGCTCTCCCGCAGACCCTCCTCCTTCAGCAGATAGCGGGAGAAGGCCTCCTGCTGGGGGATGGGGCAGGGCCGGGAGAGGAAGTCCTCCCGGATGGGCTTGCCTTCCGCCACGATGCGGTGCATCAGGGGGACGATCCGCGCTTTCAGTGCGGAGAAGAAGGCGTCCAGCTGCTCCTCGGTCCCGCCTTTTTCAAAATCGTCCA
>CAMGRL010000008.1 GCA_946061515.1 uncultured Clostridia bacterium | reverse complement strand
CCTTGACAATGCCCCCGAAAACTGGGTTATCTTCAAGGACATACACGAGGCTATTAAGGTCATGCTCATTTTGCATTGCACTGAATGCATTTGACAAATTTGCACAAGAAATTTAAGTCAGTCCCATTCAGTTTTTTGTGAACCTGCCATCGGTTGAATTTATCGAGAAAATATTCATTTTCCGGCCCTATCCCCTGCTCTGCCCCAGCCTTGAATTTGTCCGGGAAATCCAATATAATGCCTTTTGTTATCGGAGGAGTACTTCATGGATTACAGAAGCTTTGCGGAAAAATACGCCCTGACGCTGAACGCGCAGCAGGAAGAGGCTGTACGCGCGGCGGAGGACAATATCCTGCTGCTGGCTGTGCCCGGCAGCGGCAAGACCACCGTGCTGGTGGCCCGGCTGGGCTATGCCCTTTACTGCCGGGGCATCGCGCCGGAGAACATCCTCACCATGACCTATACCGTGGCCGCTGCCGCCGATATGCGAAAACGCTTTGTGTCCCTGTTTGGGGACGAACTGGCGGACAGACTGGCCTTCCGCACCATCAACGGCGTGTGCGCCAGGATCATCCGCCAATATGAGCAGAGCCGGAACACCACCGCCTTTGAACTTCTGACCGACGAGAGCCGGATCGCCGCCATGCTGGGGGAGATCTGCCGGGAAGTGCTGAACGAATATCCGGCCGACAGCGACATCAAAGCCATCCGCACCAAAATCACCTATGTGAAGAACATGTGCCTGAAGCCGGAGGAGATCGAAGAACTCAATCAGGAGATTAAAGGCTTTCCCACCATCTACCGCGCCTATGTGGACACCATGAAACGGCAGAGGCTGATGGATTACGACGATCAGTTGGTCTATGCCCACAACATTCTGCGGAGATGTCCCGACCTTCTCGCCGCCCTGCGGCAGAGATACCGGCTTATCTGTGTGGACGAGGCCCAGGACAGCTCCAAAATACAGCACATGATCATCCAGCTGCTGGCCGGGCCGGAGGGCAGTCTCTTCATGGTGGGCGACGAGGACCAGAGCATCTACGGCTTCCGGGCGGCCTACCCCAAGGCTCTGGCGGATTTTGCGCGCAGCCGGAAAAATGCCCGGGTGCTGCTGATGGAGCAGAACTACCGCTCCACCCGGCAGATCGTCCGGGCGGCGGACAGCTTCATTCAGCAAAACAGCGACCGGTACCCCAAGCACATGACCGCTGTCCGGGGGGACGGCGCCGAGGTGAAAGAGTTGGCCGTCAACAACCGGGCCGGGCAGTATGCGTACCTTCTCCAGGCGGCGAAAGACTGTGACCGGGAGACGGCCGTGTTGTTCCGGGACAACGAATGCGCCCTGCCCCTGATCGACCTGCTGGACCGAAACCGCATCCCCTACCGCTGCCGCCAGATGGACATCAGCTTTTTCACCAGCCCCGTGGTGCGGGATATCACGGACATCATCCGCTTCGCCCTGGACCAGACCGATGGGCGGCTGTTCATGAATCTCTACTATAAATTAAATACCCGTCTCAGCAGGCAGGAGGCCCAGGACGCCGTGCGGCGCTGCCCGGAAAGCATGTCCGTGATGGAATATCTGGCGGAGGACTTCCCTCTCTCCGGCTTCAAGCGAAAGCAGTGCCGGGCGCTGCTGACCCATATGAACAACATGCTCACGGAAAACGCGGGCTCGGCGGTCTACCGCATCGTCAAATACATGGGCTACGGCGAGTATCTGAAGCAGCGGGAGATGAGCGAAGGCAAGGCCGAAATTCTTCGGTTCCTGGGAAATCAGGAGCCCTCCCCTGCCCGGCTGCTGGACCGGCTGGAGGAGCTGAGCGGCATGATCCGCTGTCACGAGAGCAGCAACAGCAAGTTTATCCTCTCCACTATCCATTCCAGCAAAGGGCTGGAATACGATCGGGTCTTTCTCATGGACGTGATCGACGGTATACTGCCCTCTCAATCCGCTGCTGAGGACAGAGCGCTGATGGAGGAGGAGCGGCGGCTGTTCTATGTAGGCATGACCAGGGCCAAAAACGAGCTGGACCTGTTCACCTTCCGGCAGGCAGAATTATCGTCCGCCTTCTCTGCCTTCCTCTTCCCCAAAAAAGCCGAAAAGCCCGCCGCCCCCAAACGCGGCAGCGCTGCGTCCATCCGTCCGCCCTCCCCCGACCAGGCCCTGCACTGGGCCGCCAGGGATTATTTTCCCGGGGTCAGGGTCTGCCACAGGCAGTTCGGCAAAGGAAAGATCATCGCGAAAAACGAGGATGTCCTGACGATCCGCTTTGAGCAGGGAGAGGATCGGAAGCTGTCCCTCTCCGTCTGCCTGAAAGCGGGCAGCCTTTGGCTGGACAGATAAAAAGCGTCTTTTGCCCGCCGTCCTCGCCGCGTTGACGGAGGATATTTTATATGGTAAACTGTAAGCAAACCACGATTTGGAGGATATCCTATGATATACAGTGATTTTCACGGGAAAAAGCTGTCCCTTTTAGGCTTCGGCACCATGCGTCTGCCCCTGATCCCCGGCGGCACCGCCGCGGATATCGACCAGGAGCAGGTGGACAAAATGGTGGCCTACGCGCTGGAAAAGGGCGTGAATTATTTTGACACCGCCTACGCCTACCACGGCGGCCTGTCTGAGATCGCCATCGGCAAGGCTCTCAGTGCCTATCCCCGGGAGAGCTTCTATCTGGCCGATAAGTTCCCCGGCCATCAGATCGCCAGCAGCTACGACCCCGCCGCTGTTTTTGAGGACCAGCTGAAAAAATGCGGCGTGGACTATTTTGACTTCTATCTGCTGCACAATGTAAACGAGCACTCCATCCGCACCTACAAGGATGAGAAGTGGCATATCGTGGACTATTTTATCGAGCAGAAGCGGCTGGGAAGGATCAGGCACCTGGGCTTCTCCTGCCACGGCGGCGTGGAGAACATCCGGGAGTTTCTGGACGCCTTCGGCGAGCATCTGGAGTTCTGCCAGATCCAGCTGAACTATCTGGACTGGAGCCTGCAGGACGCCAAAGGCAAGTATGCCCTGCTGACGGAGCGGGGCGTCCCGGTGTGGGTCATGGAGCCTGTGCGCGGCGGCAAGCTGGTGCGTCTCCCCGCTGCCGATGCGGAGCAGCTCACTGCCCTCCACCCGGGCGAGAGCGTGGCCTCCTGGGGCTTCCGCTGGCTCCAGGGCCTGCCCAACGTGAAGATGGTGCTCAGCGGCATGTCCGCCTTTGAGCAGATGGTGGACAACGTCAATACCTTTGATGAGCGCCGCCCGCTCTCCGAAGAGGAGAACACGCTGCTGTATGCCATCGCCGAAAAGCTGAAAAACGCCGTGCCCTGCACCGCCTGCCGCTACTGCTGCGCCGGCTGCCCCAAGCAGCTGGATATCCCCACGCTCATCAGTCTCTATAACGAAACCAAGCTGGAGCCCAGCTTCAATATCAGCATGAGAGTGGACGCTCTGGACGAGAGCAAGCGGCCCCAGGCCTGCATTGGCTGCGGCAAATGCCGGGCCATCTGCCCCCAGGGCATCGACGTGCCCGCTCTGATGAAGGAGATGCCCGCCGTGTTCGCCACCCTGCCCAGCTGGGCGGAGGTCTGCCGCCAGCGGGAAGAGGCCCAGAAAAAACTAAAAGGTTAACGCATTACAAAGCGCAAAAATCAAAGGTAGAGTCCGTTTTTTGGACTCTACCTTTTATATTTAATGAGTATAGCGCCGGGCGCTGTCAGTAGCTTGTGTTTTTCTCTCCGGTGGGCATAGAATATGACTGCAAAAAGGAGGTCATTATAATGACAAGAACACCACTTTGTGAACGCAGTCTGCCGGACTACACCCGGGCCAATGAGATCGCCAACATGGTAACGCACATTGTGGGCGGCGCCATTGGCGTGGCGGTGCTGGTCTTTGCGGTGCTGATCGCCGCTTCCCACAAAAACCCCTGGGGCGTGGTCAGCGGGGCGATCTACGGCGCGTCCATGATCGTCCTCTACTCCGTCTCCAGCGTCTACCACGGGCTGAAGCCCTCCATGGGCAAAAAGGTGATGCAGGTCATCGACCACTGCACCATCTATCTGCTCATCGTCGGGACCTACACCCCCATCCTGCTCGCCGCCATCCGCCCCGCTCACCCGGCCATCGCCTGGGTCATCTTCGGCGCGGAATGGGCTCTGGCCGCCTTTGCGGCGGTGTTCACCGCCATCGACCACAAGCAGTATGGGAAGCTGTCCATGTGCTGCTATATTGGCATGGGCTGGCTGGTGGTGCTGGCGCTGAAACCCACGCTGGATGCTGTGGGAAAGGCCGGTTTCCTGTGGCTTCTGGCCGGCGGCATCGCCTATACCGTGGGCGCGATCCTTTACGGCCTGGGCAAAAAGAATCCCGCCCTGCACACCGTATTCCACCTCTTTGTGGACGCGGGGAGCCTGCTGCAGGCCGTTTGCATCCTGAAATATGTGCTCTGAGTAATCAGGATACCATCAGCGCCCCGTCGGAGATGAAGTAATCATAGGCGTAATAGTAATGCTTTTCCGGCGTAATGCCGTAGTGGTACTGGAAAAGCTCGCTGACGGTCACCAGCTGGTAGCCCTGCTCCAGGAGCCAGGGCACCAGGATCTCCGCCGCCTGGACGCTTTCCTGATAATTGGAATGCATCAATATGACCTGTCCGTCCAGGTCCCCGGCCTGCTTGACATTGTTCACCGTCCGGTCCACATCCCGATAGAGCCAGTCCTGGGTGTCCACGGACCAGCCCACGAAAATCTGCTCGTATTGGTTCAGGATGGATTTGACCACGCTGCCCTGGGGCGGGCGGATCAGCGCCGGGTCTGCGCTGATGGCCTTTTCAAAGGCCTCTCTGCACAGCCGCTGGTCCTCCGCGATGGCCTCATCGCTCTGGCCGGGCAGGACCTTGTGGTAATAGCTGTGGGAGCCGATCTCACAGCCCAGCTCCACGGCCCGCCGGTCGATCTCCGGGTACTGGTCCACATAGCAGCCGATCTCAAAAAAGGTAGCCACAGCCTGATTGTTTTCCAGGCAGTCCAGGATCAGGGGGCTGTACTCCCCGCAGGGGCCGTCGTCAAAGGTCAAAGCCACCATGGGCTTGTCCGGGTCGATGACCCTTGCTTTCGTTTCCTCTGCCGCCGCTTCGCCGCCTCCATCCGCCGAAAGCTCGTCCTGCCGAGGCCTGTCCGTATTTTCCTTTCCGGCTCTGCCGGAAAAAAGCCCAGCCAGAATGAGGAGAACAAAAAGAGCCGCCGCCGTGACCGCCGACAGATTGATCCGTTTTTTCGTCTTTACCGCATGCATACCCACACCGCCCGTTCTGTAAATCATTTATAAGATAAGATTATTATAAGACCACTATACTATTTTGTGTCCTTAATTCCTCTTAATACGCCTTAATTTATCTTAATGCGCAGAGGCGAAAGGTCTTGTAAAGCCCGTTTTTTTTCGTTATAATCGGATTATTGATATGCCAATTTAATCTTGAATCAAATCTCAGATTTCTGATGGCACATCAATAATCCGATTTGATTTCCGTTTTGCTCCCCAAATCATTCACGAATGGTTTGGGGCAGCAATGAATGGGAGGTGCCGGACATGAATCAATACCAACTGAAGGAATACATCAACGCCAACCCGGACACAAAGCTTCGTGATCTGGTGGCCCAGCTGTTATATGACGAGATCGTGGCCCTTCGGATCAGCCCGGGGGCGAAACTGAATGTGAACCAGATCTCCGCCTCTCTGGGTATATCCCGCACGCCGGTGACGGAGGCCATTGCCAAGCTCACCGAGGTGGGCTTTGTGGTCAGCCATCCGGGGCAGAACGGCAACTTTGTGCTGGACCTGAACCTGAACGACATGATCAGCCTCTACCAGGTCAGGACGGCCATTGAGAGCGAGGCCGCCGCCCTCTGCGCCCACAACGCGGACGACGCCACGGTGCGGGAGCTGTCCAATCTGGCGGAAGCCTTTAAGGACAGCGTGATCCGCAAGGATATCCGGGGCATGAAGGACACGGACATGCCCTTCCACCGCCTGATCATCGACTCCTGCGGCAACCCCTATATCCGGCAGAGCTACGAGCTGCTGCTGCCCAAGCTCACCATGTACCAGTCCTCCATGCTGGAATTTATCGGCCGCAGCAACAACGACAACAACCCCTGGATGTCCAGCGTGAAATTCAACCACACCTCCGTGGTCTCCGCCATCCGGATGCGTATGCCCCTGCTGGCCCGGCAGTCCATGGCCGACCATGTGGACGCCAGCATGAATTTTACCACCCTCTCCGGCAACGGGGCCGACCCCTTCCTGTTCCTCCGCGCCCGGCACGAGACAGAATGAAGATGAATATGAAAAAAGAGCTTCCGGAAAGGAAGCTCTTTTTTCATATTCATTGCATTATCAGTTGACGCGCTCGCTGCCCCAGAAGAACAGGGCCACGGTGCCCGGGCCGGTATGGCTGCCGATGGTGGTGCCGATATTGTAGATCTCCACCTTGCCGTTGAGCTTGGGGAAGCGGGCTTCCACCAGGTCCGCCACCTGCCGGGCGTCCGCCAGGCAGGCGGAGTTGCAGATGTAGCACTTGCCGTCGTAATCCAGGCCGTCTCTTGCGCACTCCTCCATCTTGTCCACGATGGTACGGATGACCTTTTTCTTGGTGCGGATCTTGTAGCGGGGGATTAGCCGGCCCAGATTGTCCATATTCAGCAGCGGGCAGATATCCAGCATACCGCCGAAGAAGGCCGCGGTTTTGGAGACCCGGCCGCCCTTCACATAGAAGCTCAGGTCGGTGGAGAAAAACCAATGGTGTACCTTCAGCCGGTTTTCCTCGACCCATTTTGCCAGCTCTTCCGCGCTCAGTCCTTCATCCCGCTTGTCGGCGGCCCGGTCCATCAGCAGGCCGTAGCCGGAGGAGGCCCCCAGAGAGTCGACCACATAGACATTCCGCTCAGGAAAGCGCTCTTTGACGATAAGCGCCGCGTTCCTGGCCGCGTTGACCGTGCCGGACAGGCCGGAGGACAGGCTCACATGGACAATATCCTTGCCCTGCTCCAGGAAGGGGGTGAAGTAGTCCACATACTCGCCGATGCTCACCTGGGCGGTGCGGGTGTCCGCGCCCTTACTCATGGCGTCGTAAAACTGATCAAAAGGCACGCTCTGGCCCAGATCGTCAGGATATTCCTTCTCGTCCAGGAAGTAGTGGAAGCAGATATAATGAATGTCCCGGCTTTCAAAATGCTCGTGGGTCAGATCCGCAGTGGAGCAGCAGCTCAAAACATAATCGCTCATAACGATTCTTCCTTTCATTAAGATAAGCCGATTTTACGGCGGCGGCACGCAAATCGCAAACTACTCCCCCCAAATTCCGTTCTACAGTTAAAGAAAAGAGCCGGTAGAGTTCTCTCCACCGGCTCTACGATTTGTAGACCGCTTTATTTTGTGCCTTTTTCCCATGGTTTGGTCGGTTTTTTGCGGATATTGCAGCTGAGAAAAACAATGATCTCCGCCGGGATGGCGATGAGGAAAAGCTGCCAGGGCTTGGCCAGGGGCACAAACACATACAAGATCACAAAAATGGACAGCACAAAGGCCGCCAGGGCAAACTGCAAATGCCTGGCCTTTTTGAACACACAGTCTAAAATCATATAGGTGAGGATGGCGATGGAGCCGCCCACGATGAATACCCGCCACTCGATGATATCCAGCAGCCACATGGTGACAAACACGGTCAGCGCCACCGTCATCACCGCGATGACGGCGATGGAGATGATGACGTTCACGCTGTAGCTGCGGGTACTCTCCTGCGCCTCGTCTCTGGGGGCTTCCCAGCTGTCGTGGTTGGAGAGCAGATAGTCCACGCTGACGCCGAAGATCTCCGCCATCTGCAGCAGCACATAGGCGTCGGGTATGGCCTCGCCCCGCTCCCACTTGGATATGGTCTTATCGGAATAATTCAGCTTCGCGCCAAGCTCCGCCTGGGTCAATTCCTTTTCCGTGCGCAGCTTGATGATATTGCTGGCAGAAATCAATTTAAGCTCTGATAGTTGCAAGATTCTTCTCCTTTATGCCGTTTTCCTGATCCGCACGGTATACCGCCGCAGGGAAGTTCTCTCCTCCGCTCTGGGAAGATCCAATGAACTATTGCCTATTTTAAATTTAATTTCCCCGCAAGTCAAGTTCTTATCTTGTCGGATCCGTAACAGGGCCCGGATACACCTTTTGCGGAAAAAGAAAATCGAAAGTCCGTGATTGATTATAATCCGCAAAAGTGGTACAATTTTTAATATTCTATAAAGTTTTTATGGTGCG
This sequence comes from uncultured Clostridia bacterium, assembly GCA_946061515.1. Taxonomy (GTDB): domain Bacteria; phylum Bacillota; class Clostridia; order Oscillospirales; family Oscillospiraceae; genus Limivicinus. Next base: position 53,785 of record CAMGRL010000008.1, on the reverse strand, counting down.
TGAAGGAAAATCCGGTCTTGCTCCCCTTTCAGCGGGAGGCCGTGGATGTTTTCCTCCCGTCGACGCAGGGACAAAGGAGCAGAAAATGGCAAAAAAGAAGAAAAACAATCAGGTCCGTGATCTGAAGGCAGTCATCCGGAACAACAAGCAGACCTTTATTATCTGGGCTGTGCTGCGTCTGCTGGTCATTGCGGTCATGGTGCTGTCCATCCTGCGCGGCGATTATGACAGTATGTTCGTCTGCCTGCTGGTGCTGGCGCTCTTTCTTATTCCCGCCTTTATCCAGAAGAATTTCGGCATTGAGTTTCCCTCGGGCCTGCAGATCGTCATCATGCTGCACATCTTTGCCACGGAAATTCTGGGTGAGCTGAGCTGCTACTATGTGCGCTTCCCCAACTGGGACACCATCATGCACACGGTCTGGGGCTTTCTCTGTGCCGCCGTGGGCTTTTCCCTGGTGGACATTCTGAACAAAGACAACCGGACCCACTTCAGCCTGTCCCCCGCCTATCTGGCCCTGGTCGCCTTTTGCTTTTCCATGACCATCGGCGTGATCTGGGAGTTTTTCGAGTTCGGCATGGACGTGATCTTCCTCAAGGACATGCAGAAGGACACCATCGTATACCACATCTCCAGCGTCATGCTGGACGAGACCAACAGCAACATTCCCATCATGATCGACGGCATCAATTCCGTCACCGTCAACGGCCAGGACCTGGGGCTGGGCGGCTATCTGGACATCGGCCTGTACGACACCATGGAGGACCTGTTTGTCAACTTCATCGGCGCGCTGGTGTTCTCCATTATCGGCTATTTCAGCGCAAAAAAGGAGAGTATGCGCAAGTTTGCGGACAATTTCGTCCCCCGGCTCCGGGAGGATGAAACGGACGGAAAGGCTGAGATACAGCAATGAGACTTGCCACCATGACCCCGATCCAGTTGGTTTACGACATACTCTTTTGCGGCATGTGGATTCTGGTGATGAACTTCACCTATCCCTACCGTTACAGCCGCCGCGTCACCTATCTGCTGGAGCTTGCCTGGCTGGTTTTCAACATTGTGGGGACCAGAAGCCTGCCCTTCATGTCCGGGATCCGCACCACCCTCGGCTATCTTCTGTTCTTTGTCCTCTGTATTCTGGTTTTTGACGCTCCCTGGCCCAAGGTGCTGTTTAACTCGGCCATGATTCTTCTGTTGGTCATCACCAACGAGCTCATCGGCGCGGCGCTGTACTATCCGCCGGAGGCCATGGCCGGTACGCCGGAGCTGCTTTCCCCGAAAGGCCAGCTGCTGTTTTGGGGGCCGAATCTTGCCACCGGCGCCGTGCTGTTCTTCCTTTACGGCCTGCTGATCAACCGGGTCAAAGTTGATCTGAGCAGCAGGGACTGGCTGCTGTTCGCCATCTTCCCTGTCAGCCAATACCTTCTCATGTTCGGCTGGCTGGACACGATCCGGACTGCGGCGGACGAGAGCAGGGTCGTTTTCTTCAGTATCGCCGTCGCAGCCGCCATCGTCGCCGATGTGGGCCTCTTTCTCGCCATCCGCCACATCGCTCAGCGGGCCCAGCTCAAGGCGGAAAATGCGCAGCTGGCCCGGCAGGTGGAGGCCCAGGAGAAGCACTACGCCGACCTGACCGCCCAGTACGAGAGCATCCGCCGTATGCGCCACGACATTGCCAACCACCTGGACACCATGCAGGCCCTGCTGGAGAGCAGCCGCGGCGGCGAGGCTGCCGCCTACCTCTCCGAGCTGAAGACCAATGCGTACGACACCACGCTGGGCATCTGCGAAAATCCCATTATCGACGCCTTTCTGCACAACAAGATTGAGTCGGCCAAATCTAACGGCGTGGAGATTCATGCCCGTGTCTCTCTCCATGCGGGGCTGCCGGTGAGCAATGTGGACCTGGTCCGCTCCTTCGGCAACCTGCTGGATAACGCCCTGGAGGCCTGCTCCGGGATCGCGGGGGCCTGCGTTGATCTGCGCTGCGCCCAATTAAACGGCTGTTTGGTTATCCGCTGTGAAAACCCAGTTTCCGGCACTTCCGCTGAAAAAAGCCGCCGTATCCCGGAGCTGGACCGGGGCGTGGGCAGCCGGGTGCTGAAGGATCTGGCGGAAAAATACAACGGCAGCTTGAAGCAGGAACGGCAGGAGGGCATATTCCTGGCCGAGCTGATTTTGAACATGAATTGATACTGATTGATAAAATAACCGGCGGTTCCCGATTGGGAGCCGCCGGTTTCGCATTTATTTGATTATTTCCGCTTGGCCTGGGCCTTGGCCAGAAAGCTCTCGTTATTGACGATGAACCGCTGGTGGGTGCCCTCGCCGATCTTCTCGTCCCCCGCCCAGGCGGTGACGATAAAGCTCAGCTTGCGCCGGTCTACCTCGATCAGCTCGCTCTCGGCCCGGACGGTCATGCCCACAGGCGTGGCTGCCAGGTGGGAGATCTCCAGCCTGGTGCCTACCGTGCCCTGGCCTTCCTCCAGATAGGGCTGGACAGATTCCAGCGCCGCCTTTTCCATCAGGGCCACCATTGCCGGCGTGGCAAAGACCTCCAGCGCGCCGCTGCCCATGACAGCCGCGGTATTCTCGTGGGTCACGGCCACTTCGGCCCGGCCCTTCAGACCTGTCTTCAGTTCCGCCATGGCTTATTTCAGGTTGGCTTTGATCACTTCGGCCAGTCTCTGGATGCCTTCGATGATGCGCTCGTCGGGCATGCAGGAGTAGTTCAGGCGCATGCAGTGCTTGTTGCCGCCGTTGGGGAAGAAGCCCTCGCCGGGAACATAGGCCACCAGCTTATCCAGTGCCTGGGGGGCCATGGCCTTGGTGTCGATATAGTCGGGCAGCTCCACCCAGGTGAACAGGCCGCCGTCGGGACGGGTATACTTGGCCTCAGGCGGGAAGTATTTGTCCATAGCATCCAGCATCACGTCGCAGCGGTGCTTGTAGGTCTCCCGGATGATGTCCACATGGGCGTCCAGGTCGTTGGTGTCCAGGAACTTGGAAACGACCATCATGGAGATGGTGGCAGTCTGCAGAACGGCAGCCTGAGCGATGAGGGCGAACTTCTCGATCAGCGCTTTGTCCGCGCAGATCCAGGCCAGACGGTAGCCGGGAGCCAGGATCTTGGAGAAGGTGCCCAGGTAGATGACACGGCCCTCGGTGTCCATGGACTTCAGGGCGGGCAGATAATCGCCCTTGTAGCGCAGCTCGCCGTAGGGGTTATCCTCGATGACATACACGTCGTGCTTGTTGACGATCTCCATGAACTGCTTGCGGCGCTCCAGGGGCCAGGTGCGTCCGCTGGGATTCTGGAAGTCGGGAATGACGTAGATGAGCTTGACGTTCTTGTTCTCGGTCAGGGTCTTGTCCAGCTCCTCCATGATCATGCCGTTTTCATCGGTGGGCACTTCCAGGAAGTTGGGCTGGTAGAGGTTGAAGGCGTTGATGGCGCCCAGGTAGGACGGGCTCTCCATGACCACCGCGTCGCCGGGGTTCAGAAACAGCATGCCGCAGTAGTCCAGACCCTGCTGGCTGCCGGCCGTCATGATGATGTGGTCGATATCGGTATGGATGGCATTTTTCTTGAGCATACGCTCGGCGATCTGCTCTCTCAGACGGGGCAGACCCTCGGTGGGGCCGTACTGCAATGCCACTCTGCCGGACTCTCTCAGCACGGCGTCGCTGGCTTCACGGATCGGCTCAATGGGGAACAGCTCCGGCGCGGGCAGTCCGCCGGCAAAGGATATGATCTCCGGTCTTGCGGTCACTTTGAGTATCTCTCTGACGTCTGACGCTTTAACGTTTACCATTCTGTCTGCGAAATTGTACATGAGTTATTCCCTCCTGATAAGATTTTTATGTACCTCGTAAATAAACATTACCACAAATCTCTTCTTCTGTAAATAATAAAAGCTCGCTTTATTTCGTTCATTTTTTGACATGTTCCAAACGCTGTCCGGTGTTTTCAGCCCAAATAGTTCAGGATCGCGATTTGAGGCTCCGTGTTTTCGTCGATCCGGATGGTGTCGGTGTCATAGCTGTGGATCAGCTCCGGCGAGTCGAACAGGTCCGTCAGCGCCTCGATATGCTCCAGGCGGCGGGTGCCGTAGTTTTTAAAGCGGTAGTGCATGGGGATGATGACCTTGGGCATCAGTTCCTCCGACAGACGCCAGACCTCCTGGGCCGGAAGCGCGGTGCAGCTGCCGGCGCATACCATCATCACATCCGCGCCGAACATGCGTCCGGCCTGTTCCCCGGTGGGTTTCGTGCCGATGTCGCCCGTATGCACCAGCTTCAGCCCGTCCGCCTCCAGAATGTGGACCAAGCTTGTGCCCCGCATCCTGCCGCCCACCGTGTTGTGGTCCACGGAAAAGGCGCTGATGGTAAAGGGGCACTGGCTCTCCGGTTTGCCGGACAGCGTAACTGCCTCCCGGCAGTTGTGCCCGTAGTGCTCATGGCTCACCAGCACCTTGTCCGCCCGCAGGTTCAGCCTGGGGTAGCCATAGGTGTATTTGTAGTTATAGGGGTCGATCACTACCGTATACCCCTTGTGTTTTATGGAAAAGCATGCGTGTCCCAGCCATTGGATTTCCATCTTTATCCCTCCATTACATGCATGGCCCGGATCTCCGGGTTTTCGATGTGTTCCATAATATGGAGCGCGTGAGGCTCCAGATAGTCCCAGTTTCCGCAGCTCAGCCCCTGCTTTTGCAGCTGACCGATGACGGCGGCGCAGATATCCTCGATGACGGCGCTTTTCAGGCCGCTCCCCTCCTTGTCGTTGGGGCCGGTCAACAGAAATTCCAGGGCGTCCTTCATCTCTCCCAGCAGGGGCAGGGCCGCCATGCCCCGCAGCTGCCATTTATAGTAGGGCATGTGGGCGCGGTTGAGAAGGTAAATGACAGAACAGGCGGCGTTCACAAACTCCCCCATGGCCAGCATGGCGGCCCCCTCCTCCCCGTGGCCCAGGCAGCGGCGGTAATTATACTGCCCGGACTGGGCCATCAGCGCACAGCCGGCGGCCAGCTTCTTTTTCCGCACGTCCTCGGGCATCCCATGGAGAAGGGTCTCCCTGATTCCGGAAAATTTCCCCTGATCGTCCCGCCAGACCTGGCCGTTGGTGGCCTCCGCCAGGGCCCAGGAAGGCAGGCTCATCCACTGCTGCCAGCACTCCGGCGCGCCGGGAGAGCCGGTATAGCGGCGGTAAAAGTCGCTGATCCGCCGTACGCCCAGGGACTTCTCCCCCAGGGCGCTGCGCTCCCCGGCCTTTCCGCCTGTCAGCTCCCGGTAAGCCCGGGAGAGGGAAACGCCGATTTCAATATCCGCCTCATCGTCGATCCAGAGACAGAAGCCCCGCTGAAAATCGTGGTCCCGGGAGAGTTCATCGTCAAAGCCGAAGCACTCCGAGCCGTGGCCCGCAAGGCCCACGGCGATACGGCCCTCATCGGCGGGAAAGCGGCTGCGGATCATCTCCGCCCCCTGCTCGGCGTAAAAGGCTCTGGCCTCTTCAAGTCCCCGCATAGATCTTCTCCGCCCTTTCCTTCAGCTCCTTTGCCCAGAGGAAATAGCCGAAATAGTCAAAGCTGGGGGCGCACTTGGAGATGCTGAAGGCGTGATAGCCGTCCCGGGGCAGCCCCGGGGTGTTCAGACAGTCCCAGGCCCGCTCCATGCACTGGCCGATCCGCCGGTCCTCATGGTCCTGCCGGTCATACAGCTCCGCCATGTTGCAGAGGGTCACGGCGATCTCGTTTTCCCCGGCGGGCAGATGCGCCATGATCTCCATAGCCAGCTTATAATAGCGCTCCGCCTCCTCATAATGCCCCGCGTCAGCGCAGGACAGGGCCATGTTGTTGTAAAGCCCGGCAAAGCGGTAGTCCATGGGGTCCAGGTTCTGGGCATATACCCGGCAGACATGGGAGAACATCGGGATGGACGCCTCCGCCTGGCCGAAGCACTTCATGGTGGTGGCGGCGTTGAGCATAACGGTGGCGCCGGACAGGGTCTGGCCCATGTTGTGTTCCCGGATGAGCCGAAGCCCGTCCTCCACGGCCATGAGGCCCTTTTCCTCATTTTTGCTGCGGCGGTACTGGCCCATCAGCTCGCTGAGCATACTCAGCTCACCCCGCCAATCCCCGGCCTGGGCGGCTTTTTCCCGCTTTTCTTCCAGGAAGCGCTCCGCCTCGCTCTCCCGGCCCTGTTCATAGAGCGCGTCCAGCTCCCGGATGACCTGCGGCACGTCCAGCGCCCGGGGGCAGGGGCGGTTGTCCGGCACGCCGGTATATTCTCTCGCGTCAAAGCAGCATACAGGTTCCATCAGAGATTGCCCTTTCTTTTTCTAAGGTGTATAATAGTATATTATATGCAGAAAATAGCAAAAAAGCAAGTTGGAGGCTGTAGCATGAGCAACAGATTGGCAAAAGAAAGCTCCCCCTATCTGCGCCAGCACGGGGAAAACCCGGTGGACTGGTACCCCTGGTGTGAGGAGGCTTTTCAGCGGGCAAAGCGGGAGGACAAGCCCGTTTTTCTCAGCATAGGCTATTCCACCTGTCACTGGTGCCATGTGATGGCCCACGAGTCCTTTGAGGATGGGCAGGTGGCGGAGATTTTGAACCGGAGCTTCATCCCGGTGAAGGTGGACCGGGAGGAGCGGCCGGACGTGGACGCGGTTTACATGCAGGTCTGCACCGCCATGACCGGCAGCGGCGGCTGGCCTCTCACCATCATCATGACGCCGGAGCAAAAGCCCTTTTTCGCCGCCACCTATCTGCCGAAAAACAACATGGGCCGGCAGGCGGGGCTGCTTTCTCTGCTGTACGCCGTGGCCTCCCGCTGGAAAAACGGCCGGGAGGAGCTTATCCGCACCGGAAACGACATCACCGCCTATCTGAGCCGCCAAAGCGGTGGAAAAACCAGCTTCCCCGGCGAGGAGGATATCCGGCGGGCGGCAAAGCAGCTGGCGGACTCCTATGACGCGGAGTACGGCGGCTTCGGCTCCGCGCCCAAATTCCCCTCCGCCCACAACCTGATCTTCCTGCTGCGCTACGCCGCTCTCAGCGGGGAAAAGAGTGCAAGGCTTCAGGTGGAAAACACCCTGCGGCAGATGTATAAGGGCGGAATTTACGACCACTTCGGCGGCGGCTTTGCCCGCTATTCCACTGACCGGGAGTGGCTGGCCCCCCATTTTGAAAAGACCCTGTATGATAACGCCCTGCTGGCCCTGGCCTATACCGAGGCCTGGCAGGACGGGCACATGGCCCTGTACCGCACTGTGGCGGAGAGCACCCTGGACTACTGCATCCGGGAGCTGCGCCACGAAAAGGGCGGCTTTTTCAGCGGCCAGGACGCGGACAGCGAGGGGGGCGAGGGCGCATACTATCTCTTCAGCCCCGCACAGGTCAAGTCCGTGCTGGGTGAAGACGCCGGACGGCACTTCTGCGAGTGCTACGACATCACCGAGGAGGGCAATTTCCAGGGAAAAAGCATTCCCAACCTGCTGCTGAACACCCGCTGGAACCTGCTGCCCGAGGGCTACGGGGAATTCCGGGAAAAGCTGCTGGATTACCGCCGGGAGCGGATGGCCCTGGGCCTGGACGACAAGGTGCTCACCGGCTGGAACGGGCTGATGCTGATGGCCCTGTCCCGGGCAGCCTGGGCCTTCGGCGAGGAGAAATACCTGCGTGCGGCAAAAGAGCTGGCGGCGTTTATGGAAAAAGAGCTGGGCCGCGGGGCACAGCTGAAGGCGGTATACTGCCGGGGGGAGGCAAGGCTCCCCGCCCAGCTGGACGATTACGCCTATTATGCTCTGGGCCTGCTGGAACTGTACCGAGCGGACTTTGACCCAGCCCACATCCTTCTGGCCAGGGAGCTGGCAGAGCAGATTCCCGACCGCTTTGCCGACGAAAAAGGCGGCGGCTTCTTCCGCACCGCCGAAGACGCGGAGGCGCTGATCGTCCGCCCCAAGGAGATCTTCGACGGGGCCATGCCCTCGGGCAACAGCGCGGCGGCGGTGCTGTTCAGCCAGCTCTGGCGGCTGACGGCGGAGGTCAAATGGCGGGAGGAGCGGGAAAAGCAGCTGAGCTTTATCTGCGCCAACCTGAACCGCTATCCTGCAGGCTGCGCCTTTGCCCTGTGCGCGCTGATGGACGAGGTCTATCCCACCCGGGAGCTGATCTGCGCCGCCTCCGGCGAGGATGTGCCGGAGATGCTGAAAACCGTCACCGGAAAATACGCCCCGGAGCTGAGCGTCCTGCTGAAAACGCCGTTCAACGCCGGCGCGCTTGCCCAGGCCGCCCCCTTCACCGCGGACTACGCCCCCAAAGACGGCAAAGCCGCCTTCTACCTCTGCGCCAATGGCGTGTGTCAGCTTCCATTAACGGATCTGTAAGAGATTTAACGGCATTTTGAATACAGCAAAGAATCCCATAATCAGGACTTTTTGTTCCTGAATATGGGATTCTTTGACGCATTAGAGGGAAAATTTGTCGAATGGTGCAAATAATTATTGATTGCTGGGAAAATTCTACTGCAAAATCAAGGATGTTATCTCTGTACCCGACCGGAGGTATTGCCCTCCGCGAGAGATCTTACCTCGCTTACGGACACCAGATTGAAATCATGCTCAATGCTGTGCTTCAGGCAAGACGCTGCTGTTGCAAAATTGATGGCCTCCTGGTCATTATTGCCACTGAGCAAGGCATATATCAGTCCCCCTCCAAAACTGTCACCGCCGCCTACACGGTCTACAATATGAATTTGGTAGGTGGGAGAGAACCATGCATTTCCTTGAGAATATAGCATTCCAGCCCAGTTATTATCATTGGCAGATATACTTCCGCGCAGAGTAATTGCAACCTTCTCAAACGCAAAACGTTCAGAAAGCTGGCGTGCAACACTTATATATCCATTGTAGTCAAGTTCACCGCTGTCGATATCGGTATTTTGCGCTTCTACTCCAAAAACATCTTTGGCGTCTTCTTCATTGGCAATACATACATCAACATAGGGCATAAGCCGGGACATACATCTGCCTGCTTCTTCACAGCTCCAAAGCTTTTTACGGTAGTTCAAGTCGCAGCTCACAGTGATTCCCTTTGCTTTCGCTGTTTTGCAGGCCTCCAGGCATATCTCAGGAAGGCTGCCGCCTAGCGCCGGTGTAATGCCTGTAAAATGGAACCAATCTGCCCCAGCGAAAATTTTTCCCCAATCAAAATCAGAGGGTTCAGCCAAAGCTATCGACGAGTTTGCCCGGTCATAGATAACCTTTGACGCGCGCTGAGACGCACCCTTTTCAACGAAATAGATACCGAGCCTGTCCCCTCCCCGAACGATTGAACCCGTATCTACCCCGAAGCGGCGCAGTTCATTTATTGCACACTGCCCAATCTCATGAGCCGGCAACTTGCTGACGAAAGCCGCATCCACACCATAATTTGCCAGAGAAACTGCAACATTTGCCTCTCCGCCAGCATAACTCACTTCAAACTTTTCAGCCTGCACGAATCTTCCATATCCTTCGGGATTCAGCCGCATCATTATTTCGCCAAAAGTAACGACTCTCATTTTCCATATCCTTTCACGATCTCCACAAGTTTTTTTGCCGATACGGTGATTTTTTTATATTCTCCTGCTTCGATCCATTCCCTGTTGACAAGATTTCCGCCGATCCCTGCTCCGAGAATTCCTGTATCCAGAAAAGACGCAAGGTTTTTCTCATTAATACCGCCAACAGCCAGCATCGGCACATGACTGATTGGCGCACGCACTGCCTTCACATAAGACGGGCCAAGATCTGCAGCAGGAAACAGCTTCACAAAATCTGCCCCTGCATTATAGGCTGACATGATCTCCGTAGGGGTGAGAACACCCGGAATCGATACAAGTCCAAGCTCTTTCGTCCGGTGAACAACTTCAAAGTTCAGGTCAGGAGAAATTATATATTCAGCGCCTGCCTTTGCCGCAAGCTCAGTCAGGAATACGGAAACCACAGTGCCTGCTCCAACTTTCATACTGTCTCCATATTTTTCTGCAACCATAGAGATAGCTTTCGCTGTTGTTTTCCAACTATCAGGATCTCTCTGGTCAAATGTTATTTCTATCAGTCTAAAACCGCCTTCATACAGCGCATCAGCTACCTTGAGGGTCTTTTCCGCTTTGATCCCACGGACAATTGCTATAAGCCTTTCCTCACAAACGGTCTTTATTATTGCTTCTCTCACAATTCTCACTCCTGTTTTTATTACGCCTCACCTGTTTTCATGCGCTTCTTAATGCCGCAAGCCATATCTCTTGGCTGAATTGACAAGAGATATGGCCTCTCGCCCGGAAAGTCCCGCATACTCTTCCGGGATGCCAAGTCAAAATTACCCGGCAATATTTAAAAAGTTAATTACTGTGGAATACAAAAATTACCTTCTCTGAAGAAATACTGCCGGAATACGATTTCTCCATTCCGCATAGTAAGCAACGGCAAAATCATTCTCTCACAGTGCTCAACTCCTCCATACCAGTCTCGCATGTCATGTTCAACATTTACAACATCAACAATTGCGATGTTTGCAGGCTTGCCCACGTCGAGCGTACCGGCTTCTTCAAGAATTCCGAGCGCTTTTGCCGCTGTAAAAGTTACCGCTTTAAATATATCCTTTTCATTCATTCCCACCTGCAGAAGGGCGTTCATCGGATTTAATATGGAAAATGCAGGATTGGAAAACATGCTTAACCTTGTTACATCTGAGCTTATAAGATCAGGCAAAAAATTCTGACTTACCGCGCGGCGATAGTTTTCAAATGACCAATGAACTCTTCCATTACAGCAATCCATATATACGCCTCTTTCCTGTGCGTGCCGTATTTTTTCCTTTATAATTCCGTTTTTATCAAAAACTGAGGATCTGACAGGAGAAAAAACGTGGCAGAACACATCACCCGGACGGAGCAGCTCTGCAATATCCTCTATTTCTATATCGTCAGGAACATTAGCAGCATGGACACTTACCATACAATGATATCCGCAAGCTTTAATTTTTTCCGCGATGCGGATGGTTTCCTTAACAGGCTCTAATCCATACGCATGACATGTCGTCCTGTCAATGCGTACCTTTAATCCAACTAAAGTATCAGAATATTTCTCAAATACTCTGATAATATCTCTCTCGCAGAACGTTTTGGGATCAACGTCCTCCGCAAGGATTCCCGGGACATCCAAGATTCCAAAGGGGGTTACATTCAGGTATGCTTTAAAATTTGTAATGCTCCTGAGTTTCATCACATTATTAAAAAGAGGAAAGTTTGCAAAGCCGGACGTCCCTGCATCAACAGCTGTAGTGACCCCGGAAGGTGGACATATTAAGTCTGTATTTGTGCTGTTATTATTTCCGTCATACAGGAAGTGAGAGTGTTCCTCTATAAATCCAGGAAGTATGTATTTTCCTGTACAATCAATAATATTAATTGCCGTATCTTCCAGACATACATTCTTTTCTACAATTTTCCCCCCTCGAACATAAAGATCTCCGATACGATCCTCGTTCTGTGACGGGTTATATATCCGGCCATTTTTTAATATAAAGTCGTAATTAAATGCCATCTTTTCTCCTTTAGTCATGACATCATGTTTACCAAGCTCATCACTGAGCCTGGGACAAACGTAATAAAAAGGACAACTGCATATTCAATAATAACAAAAGGCAAAACCGATTTGCTGATGGACATGACAGTTTGGTCCGTCACTGTCGTTCCGGCAAAGAGACAGCTTCCAAAAGGCGGAGTTGCCTGTCCAATTGCCAGATTAAAAACCATGATACAGCCCAGATGTACCGGATCGACTCCATATTGCATTGCAATCGGATAGAGCAGCGGGCCGACAATAAGAATAATAGCGCTGGTATCCATGAGCATGCCAAGAACGAGCAAGAGCACATTCATAGCCAGAAGAAAAGTTACCTTAGATGTTGTTATAGACAGCATAAATTTCATAAACATATCTGGAACCTTATATACCGTCATTGCCCAGCTGAAAACCAAAGCGCTCATTATCAACATCAAACAATTTGCGTTGCTTTTTACAGACTCTATCATAATTTTAAGAATCTTCTTCAAAGAAAGCTCTTTATATATTACTGTAGATACGATCAGACCATAAAAGACGGCAACCGCAGCAGACTCCGTCGGCGTAAAAAAACCAGTATAGATTCCGCCAAGGATAATGACCGGCATTAGCAGAGCCCAAAATGCATTCTTTGTTTCTTTCAACGCGATTTTCAAATCAAACCGGGTGGATTTTGGAAAATGTTTTCTTTTAGCAAGCAAAAAAGCATATATACACATAGCCAAGCCGGCAAGAACGCCAGGGACAAAACCTGAGACCAAAAGCGCGCCAACAGACACGTTCATTGTTGAACCAAAAATTACGAATGCAATACTGGGCGGGATCACAATGCCCAACGTGCCTCCTGCCGCCGGGAGCGCCGCAGAATATCCCTTGGGGTAACCTTCTTTTACCAATTCAGGATATAACATACCACCGATCGCACAGGTCGTCGCAATGGAAGAACCGGATAGCGCCGCGAAAAAAGTACAACAGATTATAACGACGATAGATAGTCCTCCATCGAGATGTCCAACCCATGCCCGGGCAAAATTTACAAGACGTTTGGAAATTCCTCCATGCTGCATGATTGCCCCTGCAAGCAGGAAAAAGAACACTGCCAACAGCGCATATTTTGCACCGCCCGCATACATCTTATTTGCAAAAAACTGTGCTGATGTGGATTGCCCAGAAAGTACAACCGATGCGAGCACGGAAAGCAGCATAGACCAGGTAAATGGGATTCCAACCGCTAAAGTTACAAAAAATACAACAAAAAGTATTATTGCCGGGTTCATTTTGATCCTCCTATTTTATGTTGTGTCCGCTGTCACAGAGAACTTATTCATCTCTGTTTTCCATTTTTACAGCTTCTTCGTGAAGTCGGAGCGATAGATCTTTGTCGTATATACGACGTAAGACAGCAACAGTTTTATCGATAAACATAAGGACAAAACCCACCGGCATCACCATATATAAAATGGCATAATCTAAGGGTAACGTTGCCAGCTTCTGAGGATGTACAAGCACATTCTGAACAGATGCAACCGAGCTATACACGAGATATGCAATAATCGCAAGGCATACGACGTCCGCGACTGTCAACACGGCGGTCTGAATGTGGTTATTTTTAAAGTGCAGGAGGTCAATCTTAATTTCTCCATCGGTTTTTATTGCAATATTTGCCCCAAGAAAAATCAAAGACATAAATAGCGCAATACACAGTTCCTGCGCCCATGCAATACCTCTTGAAATAACTATTCGCAAGAAAATATCTGCAATAGTAACGCCAACAATACCTATTACCATAAGGATCAAAACAATTTTTTGACCTGTAAATAAAATAGAAGATATTTTTTCCAGAGCCTTATATGCTTTTTTCATTGAAAACCTCCGAGCAAAAATCGACCTCCTGGCCAATGCAGCTTATCTATAGCTATTTATGATTTCTACCATTTCGTCAAATTGCGGATACTCTGCGTAAACACTTGCGCAGCGGTTCTTCAGATCCTCACGGTCAAATTCCACCACCGTCATTCCTTTTTCAATAAGGGTTTCGATGCACACATCCACTTTCGCTCTGGAATCCGCCACGGCTGCGGCTGTCGCGGCATCGGCAGCCTGCTGTACCCAGGCTTGCTGTTCTTCCGTGAGGCTTTCCCATACGGCTGGAGAGATCATGCAGCACATGGGAGAATATACATGCCTCGTTTGATAGAGATAATTCGTAACCTCATACATGCTGTAGTCAACAAATTCGCTGTAACCGTTCTCTGCTCCATCCACAGCCCCCTGCTGCAAAGCTGTATAAAGCTCGCTGTTGTCGATCACAACAGGATTAAGGCCTAACGCTTTCATCATTTTTTCAAATGTCTCGCTGCTCATGATACGGATCTGAAGCCCTGCAAGATCATCGATGGAGGAAGCCTCCTGCTTGAAAATCATGCTGCGAAACCCTACTTCCCACCAGCCGAGATTAATAAGCCCGTTTTCTTCAAGTTTTTCGTCTAAATATTCTGTAAGCTCGCTATTCATAATTCTGTCGGCATGATCCAAATCATCTACCAGGAAAGGCAAATCAAAAACCGCTACTTCCGGGCAAAACGACTCAACTACAGTAGAAATAGCGACACACATATCAATATCGCCGTTCTGGACGCCTTCCACCATTTCCCGAAGGGTACCCAGAGTTCCATTGGGGTAAATATCCACTGTCATCGTGCCATTGGAGAGCTCCTCCAGCTTTTCCTTAAATACCGTCGCACCTACATGAAGAAAATGGGACTCAGATGCGGCATGGCCAAACTTTAAGTTAATTGTCTTCGCTGTAGCTTCTGCATCAGTAGCCGTGGTATTTTGCGTTTCAGGCGCCGATGAGCCGCTGTTTCCGCACCCGCAAAGGCATGCCGCCACCAGCGCCAGTATCAATACGATGGCAAAAATTCTTTTTTTCATAAGTTTCCTCCTAAAAGTTTTTTTATTTTTCCGGGCAACAAACCCGGCAAAATTCTAATAAGTGCAAATAAAGCATAATTTTTCACCATTCTGCCACAGTTCCATCATAATTATGCCATATTGGGTTTTTCCAATTAACCGCCCGTTTTCCGGCTTCAATAACCGCCTCTTCATTGATCTCGATTCCTAAACCAGGAGCTGTGAGCAATTTCATATATCCGTCCTCGTACTGATAGACTGAAGGGTCCTGCAGGTAATCATAAAGCTCAGAACCCTTGTTATAATGGATTCCCGCGCTCTGTTCCTGAATAACCGCGTTGGGCGAGCAGGTATCTACCTGGACGCAGGCGGCCAAAGCAACCGGTCCTAAAGGACAGTGCGGTGCAGCGCCGACGTCGAAGGCCTCTGCCATTGCCAAGATTTTTTTGCATTCACTGATACCGCCGGCATGGGACAGATCTGGCTGAATAATATCCACATAGCCTGCAGTAAAGATTTTTTTGAAATCCCAACGACTGAACATTCTTTCACCCGTTGCGATCGGAGTCGATGTGCAGCTTACGATATCACGCAATGCCTCGATATTTTCACTGAGAACAGGCTCTTCCAAAAACATCAGATGATATGGCTCCAGCTCTCTGGCAAGGACTTTTGCCATGGACTTATGTACTCTCCCATGAAAATCCACCGCGATATCCAATTTATATCCGAGTGCCTCACGTATGGCCGCCACACGATTGCAAACGGCATCTATTTTTTCAAAATTATCAATATAATGCATCTCTTCGGTGGCATTCATTTTAACTGCCTTAAACCCTTGGCTATAAGCTTCCAGCGCGGACGACTGTATATCGCTGGGGCGGTCACCACCGATCCATCTGTAAACTTTTATTTTATCTCTGCAAGCTCCGCCCAGCAGCTCATATATTGGGGCATTAAAATATTTCCCTTTTATGTCCCAAAGCGCCTGATCTATTCCTGCAATGGCACTCATTACTTCAGGGCCGCCGCGATAAAAACCACCCCGATACATGACCTGCCAATGGTCTTCTATACGTAATGGATTTTTCCCGATAAGGTAGCCTGAAAAATCCTTTACAGCTGCATAAACAACATCTGCACGCCCTTCAATTATCGGCTCACCCCACCCAAAAATTCCCTCGTCGGTTTCGATTTTTAACAATAACCAGCGTGGCGGCACTTTATACAGTTTCAGTTCTTTAATTTTCATAACGAATTCTCCCTATATCCTGTATAATCAAATTATGGTTTTAATCGTCCTATCTCCAGCCAGGCGGAAAAGATATAACACATAATATGTATGACAACATACTCCTTAAGAAAAAGCAGGAAACTTTCTGCTTTTTCTTCTTTTCTATTTTATCAACTCGCTTATACGCACCTTGTTATATTCATGGTCTGTTTTTAAGATCGATATTGCTTTCTTCGCGTCTCTTTCAACAAGCTTAAGATATACATTTTTATGAACATCTATACCCCATGATAAACTGTCGTTAATTTTATTTGTTGTTTTAAATGCCCGTATCATCCACGATTTGCAGCTTTCCATCGCACTGCATAATAACTGGTTCTTTGAGCAAGCAACGATCGCATAATGGAACGCATAGTCTGCCTCAGACAATTCATCTATATCCTCAGCCGACGCTTCCATTGCCTTTAAGGCCATTCCAACCTTTTCAAAATCCTTATCTGTGGCGCGTTTTACTGCAAGCTCTATCGCTTTAAACTCTATACAGCATCTGAAATCTACTAAATCAGCATACTCCTCTTCGGAAATGTTGACCTCAATTCTCTCCGCAGAGATATCATTCAGGTAATTTCGCGGATTGGATACAAAAGACCCCATCCCCTGCCGGGTAATGATCAGTTTCTCGCTTCTGAGCCGCTGTAATGCCTCACGAATCACAACCCGGCTCACGCCGAATTGCTCTCCAAGCTTTTGCTCAGAGGATAGTTTTTGTCCTTCCTTCCATTCCCCAGACGTAATAATATCCCTTATTTGCTGGTAAACCTCATCAACAAGATTCGGTCTTTCTAACCTGACGATACCCACATACTACCTCCAGTTGTATTACATGTTATATATTATCATGCAAGTAAAAAAAGTCAATACTCTTTTTCTTTTTTAGAGAGTTTAACAAATTCCCCTTATTTTTTTGATATGTTACACAAGAAAACATCCCTAAATATATGTTATGCGGCAGACTTTCAATTTTGTAGAGCATAAAGAAGAATCCCGTATGCAGAAGATTTTTCTGCTAAACACGGGATTCTTCGCTGCACTTTAGATGACAGTTTTATTTTACCCTTACACGAGCTTTTCCATCTCGTCCACCAGCTCGCCGAAGAGCTGAAGGGCGGAGTTGACCGGGTCGGGAGTGCTCATGTCCACGCCGGCGATCTTCAGCAGGGAGATGGGATCGCTGCTGCCGCCGCTGGAGAGGAACTTCTTGTAGTCGGAAACGGCGGTCTCACCCTCGCTGAGGATGCGGTTGGCGATGGCCACGGCGGCGGAGAAGCCGGTGGCGTACTGGAACACATAATAATTATAGAAGAAATGGGGGATGCGGGCCCACTCCAGGGCGATCCCGTCATCAGAAACCATATCCGGGCCGAAGTACAGCTTGTTCAGCTCGTGGTACTTGGCGGAGAGGGCGTCAGCGGTCAGGGCCTCGCCCCGCTCGGCCATGCGGCCGATCTCCAGCTCAAACTCGGCAAACATGGTCTGGCGGTAGACCGTGCCCTTGAAGGAGTCCAGGAAGTGGTTGATGAGATAAGCCCGCTGCTTTTTGTCCGTGGTCTTGGCCAGCAGATGGCGCATGAGCAGCACCTCGTTGCAGGTGGAGGCCACCTCGGCCACAAAGATGACGTACTCGCTGGTGCTCACCGGCTGAACTTTGCAGCTGTGGTAGCTGTGCAGGGCGTGGCCCATCTCATGGGCCAGGGTGAACATGCTGTCCAGTGTGTCCTTGTGGTTTAACAGCACATAGGGGTGGGGCCGGGAATTGCCGGAGGAATAGGCGCCGCCCCGCTTGCCCTCGTTTTCATAGACGTCGATCCAGCGGTTATTGAAGCCCTCCTTCAGCAGCTCCACATAGTCGTCGCCCAGAACCTGCAGGGCCTCCAGCACGGTCTCCTTGGCCTGTTCATAGCTGATCTTCTCGGCGGCGTCGGCCACGATGGGGGTGTACACGTCGTACATGTGCAGCTCGTCCACGCCCAGCATCTTCTTGCGCAGGGAGACATAGCGGTACATCTTGTCCAGGTTGGCGTGGACCGCCTCGATCAGGTTCAGATAGACCTCCTGGGGCACTTCCGTCTCATCCAGGGCCGCGGCCAGGGTGTTGGGGTATTTCCGCGCCGTGGCGAAGAAGCGGCGCTGCTTGAACTCCGCGTCCAGGGTGGAGGCGATGGTGTTTTTAAACTCGCCCAGGCGGTCATAGTAAGCGTCAAAGGTGTTTTTGCGCAGTACCCGGTCGCTGCTCTCCAGCAGAGGGACAAAAGAGCCGCTGGTGAGCTGATGCTTTCCGCCGTCCTTGTCCTCCACCTCCGGGAACTTCAGGTCCGCGTTGCGGAACACGCTGCCGATATTGTCCGGGCTCTGGGCCATCTCGCCCGCGGCGGCCAGAAGGGTCTCCTCTGCCGGCGTCAGGATGTGCTCTGCCCGGCGGCGGATACGGTACAGGCTGCGGCGGTAGGTCTCCAGCTCGGGCTGGGCCACAAAGAACAGGTTCAGGGTATCCTCGGGGATCGCCATGATCTCCGGCGTGGCAAAGGCCGCCGCGCTGGAGATGGCCACAAAGGTGCTCATGGCCTTGCCGCGCATGTCCTGATACACGCTGTTGCCCTGATCCTGATCGTTTTTGCAGCTGGCGTAGCCATACAGGGGAGACAGGCGCAGCTCCACCTCGTCCTCCAGACGGAAGAAAGAGAGCAGCATCTCCGCGCTCTCGCCCAGCTTGCCCTGGAAGGCGGCAATGCGCCCGGGCATCTCCTTCAGGGCCTCGTTCTCTTTGTACCAGGCCTCGTCGCTTTCAAACATGTCGCCCAGGTTCCAGGTAAGCTCCTCGGGGACCTCGCTTCTTTTGGGAATTTTATTTTCTGCCATGGATTGACCTCCGTTGTAATTAATGAAATAACGGTCTTATTATACCACATTGTTCTCCGCCTTGCAATTACCGCCTTTCATCCGAATATACTTGTAAAAAAGCGAAAGGATGATCCAATGGAAGTATACATTGTACGCCCGGGGGACAGTCTGTGGAGCATTGCCGGCCGCTACGGCACCAGCGCGGAAGAGCTGGCCCGCATCAACCAGCTCAATGACCGCTCCCGTCTGGTGCCCAAGCTGGCGCTGCTGGTCCCCTCGGTGGAGACCGGCAGCCGCCCGGAGATCGAGGTGAACGGCTATGCCTACCCCAACATCGCCCAGAGCGTATTGAACGAGACTCTGCCCTATCTCAGCTTTCTCTGCCCCTTCAGTCACCATATGACCGCCGATGGGGAGCTGATTCCCATCCCGGACAGTGCCATGGTGGACGCTGCCCGGGCCAATTCGGTGGCTCCCCTGCTGACCATCACCAACCTGGGCGAGAGCGGCGGCTTTTCCGGCGACATCGCCCACGCGGTGTTCACCAATCAGCAGGTGCAGGACCGTTTTTTTGAAAATATGTTTTCCGCTCTGCACCAAAAACCCTATTACGGCGTAAATTTCAACATTGAGTACGTCTACCCCTACGACCGGGACAGCTACAGCCAGTTTCTCCGCCGCGCCTCCGAAGCCCTCCACGCCCAGGGCTATTTTCTCAGCACTGCCATCGCCCCCAAGGAGAGCGACAGCCAGGAGGGACTTCTCTACACGGCCCACGACTACGAGGCCCACGGCCGCTGGGCCGACCGGGTGATTATCATGACCTATGAATGGGGCTATACCTACAGCGCACCCCAGGCCGTTTCTCCAGTGAACCGGATCCGGCGCGTATTGGAATACGCGGTGACAAAGATCCCCCCGGGAAAAATTCTGATGGGCTTTTCCAACTATGGCTACAACTGGAGCCTTCCCTGGAAGCAGGGGGACGCGGCCCGGGTGATTGCCAACGCGGCGGCGCTGAACCTGGCAGTCTCTACGGGCGCGGACGTGAAATTCGACCAGAATGCCCAGGCGCCCTTCTTCACCTATACCGACAGCACGCTCCAGCGGCATGTGGTCTGGTTTGAGGACGTGCGCAGTGTCTATGCCCGGCTCCAGCTGGTGAAGGAATTTGGCCTTGCCGGGATCAGCTGCTGGACCGTGAATCAGCTTTTCCGCCCCGGCCTGCTGCTTCTGCAGAGCATGTACAGCGTGGAGAAGATCATTTAGGCTCAGGAAATTTCTCGGATCACAGCAAAATCTTTTGACCCTCAAAGCCAAATTGACTTTGACAGTTTCTCACTCCCCCGGTGCAGGCCGGGGGAGTTTGCATTTCTTTCACCCCCGCAGGCAAATTTGAACATATCGCCAGCGGAGCCCCGCTCTTTCCACTTGAATCATCATCAACTTACACGGATAGGCAGGGAAAACTCTGGCAATATATATAAATCTATCTCAGGAGAATTGTAGGAAAAGATAATTGAATTTATCTACGCGCCGGTGTATTATTCGCTTGTAGATTAAATTAGTTCTACAGAAATGATATTAACCTCAAAGAGATTATTTTGGTCTCCCAGAATCTTTTTTCAAGAGAGGAGGACAGTGCAAAGGCCAGCAACTTGGGCAGACCATTATATACAGAAAACAAAACGCGTTATTGGGAGGGAAAAAAATGAAAGGAAAGAAAACTTATAAATTCTGGCTCAGTGTTTCATTGATACTGATCGTCATCAGCATGATTTTTTCGTCTGCGATCGCGTCGGATTGGGGTAAGGTAAGAGTAACCAAGATCAACATTGCCGCGCCGGAAGGACAGAATGTAAACGCAGTCCTTTATACCCCAAAAGATGCTTCCGCGGAAAACAAATTGCCGCTGATCCTTGTGTGTCACGGCAGCTATAACAGCAAGGAAATGCAGGCGCAAAACTATGTTGAGCTAAGCCGCAGAGGCTTTGTCGTCTGCACGATTGATTCCTACTGCCACGGCCTTTCCAGCGTGGAAAACGGCGATAACGGCACGATTGACTCAACCGACCGCTATACCTGCATGATCCACACCCTTGAATATTTAATGGCTACACTTGATTATATTGATATGGACAAGATCGGCCTCCAGGGACATTCAATGGGCGGCTTTCACTGCAATGACACTGTAACCTATTATCTGAACCGGGAATACATGGGGCTGGGTGAGAATCCGATTTCCGCAGTGTTGAACATGGGATGTGAGCCCTATCACACCTATTGGGGCCTGTATCCCAGCACGGAGAGACTTGACGCTGATTCTCTTGTCAAAGGCGGCGTACATGATGGAAGTGCTTCTGAATCCGCCGATGAAAACACGCCCATTCCCATTGACATTAAATACGGACTTGTTGCCGGATATAATGATGAATGGTTCTGGACCAATGAAGAAGGCAATCCCCACTATTATCTCAGCGAAGACCGTGCGAAATTGTTCATAAACCAGGTCGGCGATCTCGTAGGTGATGATGAGGACGTTGAAAACGGCAAGTATTATTATGGTGAAGTCGAAGGGGAGGAATCTTTCCGTGTCATTTATGTCCCGGATCAGATCCATCCGCTGAACTCCTTTTCTTATGATGGCGCATATGACTGTGTTGAGTTCTTTTATACCGCATTCGGTGTACCCTCCGGCCACGAATATATTGAGCCCTCCAATCAGGTGTGGTTCGTGAAAGAACTGTTTAACCTGCTTGGTCTTATCGGGATCTTTATGTTCATCGTGCCTTTTGCCTGTCTGTTAATGAAGACGCCCTATTTCAGTGAACTGGAGACAACAGAACTGCTTCCGCCAAATCCCGGCCCTAAAGATAAAAAAGGAAAATTGATTTTTGCCGCTGGATGGGTAGTGTGCGCAGTTATCCCTCCGCTGCTGGTAATGCCGGTCATGTTCTGGTGGATCGGTCAGGGGACTGCTGAAACTTATGTGAGCGACATTCCTCACGTCTGGAACCATTTCTTCGGCCAGCCAAACACCAATGAGCTTTCTGTATGGACCGGAATCGTTGGTCTTTGCATTGGGCTGGTCTTCTTCCTCAGCTATCATCTTTACGGAAAGAAGGTCGGGCAGACTCCCTCGAAGCTTGGGCTTATTATCCCGGGCAAATTGCTTTGGAAGTCTCTCCTTCTGGCAATAAGTGTGATCACCGGAATTTATGTGATAACCTTTTTTGCAGATTGGGCGTTTACCACCGACTTCAGATTCTGGATGATCGCCGTAAAAGTATTTAACGCCGAGAACATTGTTTATACTGTCATATATATGATCCCATTCCTCGTTTTCTATCTTGTCAATTCCGCAGCGGTAAACAGTTTCAACCGGATAGACAACATGAAGGAATGGCAGTCTGCGGCGCTTTCCTGCATTGGGAATGTGATCGGTATTCTTACAATAATCATCATTCAGTATGCAATTATTGATTTGAAGGGCGCCTTTGTCTGGAACCCCATGCGTATTTATAATCTATTCCCGCTGGTCGTCATGATTCCCGCCGCAACTGTCATCAGCCGCAAGTTGTTCAAGAAGACCGGCAACATCTATCTGTCGGGTATTCTGTTCGGTCTTCTCTATACCATCATGACTTGTGCGAATACAATGACCCGAGGAAGCCTGTTCCTGGGATGATCCTCTGTCCAAGGTAGTAAGCGTTTCTGTTCTTGACAAAACACGATAAAAAGAATAATCTGATAAAAAAACTATCGTGAGGTGTTTCCCGTGGCCAGTGTTAGTTGGATGGGGCGCTATCGGCACCTGATTGAATCAATTGTCAGGCATAGAAATGCATTCGCGCGCGTAATGAATGCCAAAACAGAAAAATTTGGCGACATCTCCATGAGCATAGTCGAATGGGAAGTGCTGGAATATATTATTGAGCATGAGAACGATGATTCCAGCATGGCGCAGCTTTCGGAACGCTTGATGATCCCAAGCAGTTCTTTTTCAAAGATTTCAAAGACCTTGTGTTCTTACGGATTGATTGAAAAATACCAAATGGTCAACAATCGCAAGAATATCATCCTGAAGCCGTCAGATCTGGGCCGAAAGTTTTATAATGACAGAGCTTCTGATTTACAGGAACAGATTTTTGACGCATTCTTCAAGGAGCTTGAAAATGTATCTGATGAGGATCTGAACCATTTTGCGGCAGCACTTGATGCCATCTGTCCCTCAGAGGAAAATGAAAAAGAGTATATGCTCATCAAGCGTGAATCAAATCTCTGATCCACTGTTCATAAAATGGGGTTTGAAGCGAAACAGCAAAGCAAAAAGGGGAAGGAGTCTGGTACAGCCGGATTTCCTTCCCCTTCATTCATTTTATTAAACCCAGCGGGAATGAAAATCCCCCCGGTACACCGGGGGGATCGTTTATCTTACTTTTTCTTGCTCTTGATGTACTTGTCGATGCTCTTTGCGCCGGTTTTGCCTGCGCCCATGGCCAGGATGACGGTGGCCGCGCCGGTCACGGCGTCGCCGCCGGCAAAGACGCCCTCGCGGGAGGTCTGGCCGTTCTCGTCCGCCTCGATACCGCCCTTCTTGGTGGTATTCAGGTTCTTGGTGGTGCTGCGGATCAGGGGGTTGGGGCTGGTGCCGATGGCGATGACCACCGCGTCGCAGTCCAGCACCCAGTTGGAGCCCTCTACGGGAACGGGACGGCGGCGGCCCTTCTCGTCCGGCTCGCCCAGCTCCATCTTCTGCAGCTCGATGCCCACCACATGGCCGTTCTCGTCGCCCTTGATGGAGACCGGGTTATTGAGCAGCATGAACTCGATCTCTTCGGGCTCTGCGTGCTCCACCTCTTCCTTACGGGCAGGCAGCTCGTCCTTGCCGCGGCGATAGGTGATGTACACATGCTCCGCGCCCAGACGCTTTGCCACACGGGCCGCGTCCATGGCCACGTTGCCGCCGCCCACGATGGCTACGCGGTTGAACTTCTTGATGGGCGTATCGTAATCGTCCCGGTAGGCCTTCATCAGGTTCACGCGGGTGAGGAACTCGTTTGCGGAGTACACGCCCAGCAGATTCTCGCCGGGGATGTGCAGAAACTGGGGCAGACCAGCGCCGGAGCCGATGAATACGGCCTCATAGCCGTCCTCAAACAGCTCGTCCACGGTCAGGGACTTGCCGATGATCACGTTGTTCTCGATCACGACGCCCATGGCCTTCAGGTTTTCGATCTCGGCGGCCACGATCTCCTTGGGGAGACGGAACTGGGGGATGCCGTAGACCAGAACGCCGCCAGCCTTGTGGAAAGCCTCAAAAATGGTCACGTCATAGCCCATCTTGCGCAGGTCGCCAGCGCAGGTCAGGCCCGCAGGGCCGGAGCCGATGACGGCGATCTTGTGTCCGTTGGATTCGGGCACGGTGACGGCGGGCTTGTCCTCTTTGGCCATGTGGTAGTCGGCCACAAAGCGCTCCAGACGGCCGATGCCCACGCTCTCGCCCTTGATGCCTCTGACGCACTTACTCTCGCACTGCTTCTCCTGGGGGCAGACGCGGCCGCAGACGGCGGGCAGGGAGTTGGTGGAGGTGATGATGTCGTAAGCGGCGTCAAAGTCGCCCTCGGCCACCTTGGCGATAAACTCGGGGATGCGCACGGACACCGGGCAGCCGGTGCGGCACAGGGAGTTCTTGCAGTTGAGGCAGCGCTTTGCCTCGTCTATGGCCATCTCGGCGGTGTAGCCCAGAGCCACCTCGTCAAAATTCTTGTTCCTTACCAGAGGATCCTGCTCCGGCATGGGATTTTTCTGCATCTTCATATTAGCCATTGCGTTTTCCTCCCGTCATTTTACAGATGTGCTGAGCGGCCTCATCCTGCTCGTCTTTATAGAAAGCGGCGCGCTTGAGGAGGGAGTCGAAATCCACCTCATGGGCGTCAAAGTCCGGGCCGTCCACGCAGGCGAACTTGGTCTCGCCGCCTACGATGACGCGGCAGCCGCCGCACATGCCGGTACCGTCCACCATGATGGGGTCCAGGGAAATGATGGTCTTGATCCCGTAGGGGCGGGTGACGTCGGCCAGAAATTTCATCATGATATCCGGGCCGATGGCGATGACCCGGTCAAACTGGAGTTTGCCCTCGGCGATATTGGCGTCGATCTCCTGCTGAAGGTACTGGGTGGTGAAGCCCTTTTCGCCGTAGCTGCCGTCGTCCGTGCAGATGATGAGCTTGTCGGAAGCCGCCTTCAACTCCTCCTTCAGGATGACGATGTCCGCGCTGCGGAAACCGGCAATGAAGGTCACGTCGATGCCCAGCTTGTGCATCTCCTTGGCAATGGGGTAGGCAATGGCGCAGCCTACGCCGCCGCCAACCACGCAGACCTTCTGCAGGCCGTCCATCTCGGTAGCCTTGCCCAGGGGACCCACAAAGTCGGAGATATAGTCCCCCTCCTCCACGGTGTGGAGCATCTTTGTGGTGCGTCCGGCAGCCTGGACCATGACGGTGACGGTGCCCTTTTCCCTGTCCCAGCCGGCCACAGAGACGGGGACGCGCTCGCCCTGCTCATCCAGACGGAAGATGACAAACTGACCCGCCTGGGCGTGACGCGCCACACGCGGAGCCTCGATTTCGAAAAGGCAGATGGTTTTCGCCTCGTTCAGAAATCTTTTGGTTACGACCTTGTACATCAAAACACCTCAATTATTTATAGTTTTGTTCAGCTCGCTCTATTTTACTCTTCTACGGGGCTAAAGTCAAATCCTATTGTATGAAAAATAACAAATTCAGTGCAAATCGTCCGGACCAGATCAGCGGAAAATCACGCTTCCCTTGCCTCCGTCACATAGCGGACCACATAGTCGGCAAAGCGGCGGGTGGCGGGGCCGGCCTTCTCCCCGGCGGCAATGGCGATGCCGATGACGCGCTTAGCCTCCGGGATCAGGGGCAGAACCTGAATATTGTCATGCCGGCCTTTCAAAAGCAGCTCCGGCATGATGCTCATGCCCAGGCCCTGCTCCACCATGGCGATGATGGCGTAATCGTCCTTGGTGTAAAAACGGACGTTGGGCTTTACCCCGGCGGCCTCCAGGGCCCGGCGGGCGTCATGGTCAGAGCTTTGAAGCAGACTGATAAAGGGCTCCGTCTCGCACTCAACCAGGGGGAATTTGGGGTAGTTTTCAAAGCGGCTGCCCCTTGGCAATATGGCCAGCAGCCGGTCCTCCATCAGGGGGATACACTCACAGTCCAGCACGCAGGGCACATTCACAAAGCCGATGTCGATGCTACCGTCCTGGAGCCACTGCTCCACATCGTGATAGTCGCCGTTTAACAGCCGGAAATCCACCTTGGGAAAGTCCTGCTGAAATTCCTTGAGCAGGGCCGGCAGCCAGTGGACGGCCACAGAGGTAAAAGCGCCGATGCGGACAGTGCCGCTCTCCAGGCCCCGAATGGCTGAGGCCGTCTGCTTCAGCCGCTCCGCGCTGCCCAGCAGATCCCGAACGGCGGGGACCATCCGCTCTCCCTCCCCGGTCAGTTTGATCCCCGCCCGGCTCCGCTTCAGGAGGGCAAAGCCCAGTTCCTCCTCCAGACTGTTGATGCTGTGGCTGACGGCAGACTGGGTGCAGCCCAGCTCCTCTGCCGCTCTGGTCAGGCTCCCCTGCTCCACCACGGTGATGAAAGCCTGATATTTCTGTATGTTCATTTCCCGTCCGCCTTTATATGAATTTTTTTCATGTTAATATGAATAAAATCAATTACATTAATATTATACGCAAAAAACAGCAAAAAGCAAGAGAAAAAGCGCCCATTTGGCCCTTGTCTATTCCGACCATGGGTTTATACTTATCAACATCCTCACAGAAAGGCGAGATCATCATGAACGCTTCTATTTACATTCTGATTTCCATTATCGTATACCTGCTGGGTATGCTGGCCATCGGCGCGTTTTATTCGAAGAGAAACAACAGCTCCGCCGATTTTTATCTGGGCGGGCGCAAGCTGGGGCCTATTGTGGTGGCTCTGAGTACGGAGGCCTCCGACATGAGCAGCTGGCTGCTGATGGGCGTGCCCGGTCTTGCCTATTTCTGCGGTCTGGCCGACGCCGCGTGGACAGTCATCGGCCTTGCTGTGGGTACATACCTGAACTGGCTGATCGTGGCCAAGCGGCTGCGCCGCTACTCGGTGAAGGTGGACGCCATCACCATCCCCGATTTCTTTGCCCACCGCTTCCGGGATAAGAGCGGCCTGATCGAGGGGATCGCCGCGCTGATCATCATCGTTTTCTTTGTCCCCTATACCGCCTCCGGCTTTGCCGCCTGCGGCAAGCTGTTCACCAACCTTTTTGACGTGGACTACATGGCGGCCATGCTGGTCAGTGCCGCTGTCATCGTGGGCTATTGCGCAATGGGCGGCTTCATGGCGGCCAGCGTCACCAGCCTGATCCAGAGCATCGTCATGACCGTGGCTCTGGTGGTCATTCTGCTGTTCGGCATCAACGCGGCCGGCGGCTGGGCTGCCGTGATGGAAAACGCCCGGTCCATCCCCGGATACCTGAGCATGACCGCCAGCACCAGCATCAGTTCTGCCGTTCCCGGGAAATACGGTTTTCTCAGCATTGTCTCCACCCTGGCCTGGGGCCTGGGCTACTTTGGCATGCCCCATATTCTCAACCACTTCATGGCCATCAAGGACGAGGAGAAGCTGAAGATCTCCCGCCGTGTGGGCGAGACCTGGGTGGTCATCTCCATGACCGTAGCCATCATCGTGGGTATCGTTGGCTTTGCCATGAGCCGCGTGGGAGCCATCACCACCTTTGAAAGTGCCTCCGCCGCTGAGGCCGTCATTGTCCACATTGCCTCCCTGCTGGGGCAGAACGGCGTCCTGGCCGCCCTGCTGGCCGGTCTGGTGCTGGCCGGTATTCTGGCCTCCACCATGTCCACCGCCGACGCCCAGCTTCTGGCCGCCGCCTCCGCCATCTCCCACAACCTGCTCCAGGGCGTGTTCCACCTGAAGCTCTCCAACAAGCAGGAGATGTTCATCGCCCGCGTCACCGTTCTGGCCGTCGCGGTGCTGGGCGTGCTCTTCGCCCGTGACCCCGGCAGCTCCGTTTTCGGCATTGTCTCCTTTGCCTGGGCCGGCTTCGGTGCCGCTTTCGGTCCCGTGATGCTCTTCGCCCTGTTCTGGAAGCGCTGCAACCGTTACGGCGCTCTGGCCGGGCTGGTCACCGGCGGCGCGGTGGTGTTTATCTGGAAGTATCTTGTCCGTCCTCTGGGCGGAGCCTGGAACATCTATGAGCTGCTGCCCGCTTTTATCGCGGCCTGCATCGCCATTGTGGCCGTCAGCCTGCTGACTCCCGCCCCCGAAAAGGCCATCATAGAGGAATTTGAGTCCGTGGGCAAGTAAGCAAAACTGCACATAAAGAAACCAGAGACTTTATGCAAAAAGTCTCTGGTTTTTTCTGTTCTTCGTTTGACGCAGAGATGTAAAAATGATATGATAATTATATTGAATAATTAATAACACAGGAGGGTTTTCTCATGCTGATCAACAACGCAAAAGTTTTTCGCGGCGGTCATTTTGAGACCGGCTCCATTGAATTTTCCCGGACCATCACCGGCTTCACCCCCGGCCCGGGCATCGACGTCAAGGGCGCCTATGTTGTGCCCGGCTTTATCGACGTGCATACCCACGGCGCGGCCGGGCTGGACGCCAGCGACTGTGCGGCGGAGGAGATCCCCGCCCTCTCCCAGTACTATTGCAGCCACGGCGTCACCTCCTTCTGCTTCACCACCATGACCATTCCGGAAGCGGCGCTGGTGCAGGTGATGAACAACATCCGGGGCTTTGCCCGGCCTGCAGACGGGGCCAAATGCGCGGGCGTACACATGGAGGGGCCCTTCCTCTCCTATAAGAAGCGGGGCGCGCAGGCGGCGGAGAATCTGCGTCTGCCGGATATCGACATGTTCCACCGCTTAAACGAGCTCAGCGGCGGGAAGATCCGCCTCATCACCGTGGCTCCCGAGCTGGAAGGCATGACGGACTTTATCCGCGAAGCCTCCAAGGTCTGCACCGTGTCTCTGGGCCACAGCACCGCGGATTTTGACACTGCCATGGCCGGTTTTGCCGCTGGAGCCACCCACGCCACCCATCTTTTCAACGGCATGCCTCCTCTCCACCACAGGGACCCGGGCCTTGTGGGCGCGGCATTTGCCGCCGGGGCCAGAGCTGAGCTGATCTGCGACGGCATCCACATCCACCCCGCCGTGATTCTGGCCGTGCACAAGATGTTCGGCGAGCGTCTGGTCATCATCAGCGACTCTCTGCGCTGCGCCGGCCTCACCGACGGGCACTACGACCTGGCCGGACAGCCCATTGTCGTGAAAGACGGCAAGGCCACCCTGCTGGACGGCACTATCGCCGGCTCCTCCACCAACCTGCTGGACGAGCTGAAAAACGTGGTGTCCTACGGTATGCCTCTTGAGGCCGCCGTCACCGCCATGACCGAGGCCCCCGCCCGGGCCATCCGCATGTTCGACTCCATCGGCTCCCTGGACGTGGGCAAATGTGCCGATCTGCTGGTACTGGATGAGGAGCTGAATCTGAAGGCCGTCTTTATCGACGGCGAACTGGCCTGCGGCAGTCTGGAATAAAGTTAAGCATAAAGAAACCCCGCTGTTCACGAAAAATGAACAGCGGGGATTTTGTTTGTACCATCACAGTTTGGCTCTGAGCTTTGCGATGCAGTCCGGGCAGACATTCTTGCCCTTGAAGTTGATCACGTTCTTTGCGTTATCGCAGAAAATGCAGGTGGGCTGATACTTGCGGAGAATAATGTTATCTCCGTCAACATATATTTCCAATGCGTCTTTCTCCGCGATGTCCAAGGTGCGGCGCATCTCGATTGGCAGAACGATGCGGCCAAGCTCATCGACCTTACGAACAATTCCAGTTGATTTCATTGCTTTTTTCTCCTTTTCCAATAGCTACACTCCAGCATCAGCATCATACCACCATTGTTCGACAATGTAAATAAAATTTTTCATTTGCAACAAAAATTTAATATTTACATAAAAAGGATGGCGATTTTTTGTTTTCGTTTTTACTTTTGTCAATTTTTTTATTATCAACGTTGTTTTCCCTTTATTTTGGGACAAGCGGTGAAACCGGCTCCTCGTTATTTGAGGGGGCAGAAAAGGCCCTTGCTTTCTGTCTTTCCGCCGGGGGCGGGATCTGCCTCTGGAGCGCCGTAATGGAGGTGATGGAGCGCTGCGGCATGGCCTCAGCTCTGTCCAAAGCCCTTCGTCCCCTCCTTGGCCGCCTGTTTCCCTGTGCCTCCGGAGACAGCCAGACTATGGCCGCCCTGAGCCAGAATGTGAGCGCAAATCTTCTGGGCCTGGGCAACGCCGCCACCCCGGCGGGGATCCGGGCAGCCAGAGGCCTGGCCGGGCTGGGCGCGGAGGACGAGCTGTGTCTGCTGGTGGTGCTGAATACCGCCTCCATTCAGCTCATTCCCTCCACCATCGCGGCAGTGCGGGCCTCCCAGGGGGCCGTCTCCGCCTTTGACATCACCCCCGCCGTATGGATCAGCTCCGTCCTCTCCGTGTGTGCCGGGCTGGGGGCCGCCGCTGTGCTGCGGCGTCTGTGGAGATGAAGTCCCTTCTGGACCTGATGGCCCCGGTGCTGATCTGCTGCGTCTGCATCGTCGCTGCTTTTCGCGGCGTGGACATCTACGAGGCTATGGTCTGCGGGGCAAAAAAAGGGCTGCGGGTAGTTCTGGATATTCTGCCGGCGCTGATCGTTTTGTTCCCCGCCATATCCATCCTGCGCGCCAGCGGCCTGCCTGAGCTGCTGTGCCGGCTGCTTTCCCCTGTTTTCGGGCTTCTGGGCATACCGGAGGAGACCGCGCTGCTTCTGCTGTTGCGGCCCATGTCCGGCAGCGGAGCCCTGGCCGCGGCCACAGAGCTGATCGGACAGTACGGGGCAGACTCCCTCATCGGCCGTACCGCCGCCGTGATGATCGGCTCCAGCGAGACCACCTTTTACGTTATCGCCGTGTATTTTGCCGCCGCCGGGGTGAAAAACAGCCGCTGGGCCGTGCCCGCCGCCCTCTGCGCCGATCTGGCCTGCTTCATTTCCTCCGCCTGGATCTGCCGGCTGCTGTGGGGCTGAGCCCCGCAGGTTAAAGCCTTGGCATTTGTCAGATAATATGATAGAATAAATTATTCTGCATAACTACAGGTGATAAAATGAAGCGTCTGTTTGATCCTTCTTCGGCTAAAAATTTTCTGATCGACGTGGTTTTTACCATTATCGGCACGGCGCTGGTGGGCGCTGCCCTCTCTGTTTTTATTGAGCCCAACGACATCGCCCCCGGCGGCGTTTCCGGTCTGGCCATCGCTCTGGCCTATATCACGCCCATCCGGGTCAGTATCTGGACGCTGGCGCTGAACATTCCCCTGCTGCTCTGCGCCTGGCGCATTCTGGGGAAACGCTCATTAATTTTTACGCTGATCTCCACGGTGCTGCTGTCCGTATTCATTGACCTGAGCGCGGCCTTTCTCCCCGCCTATACCAACAATCCCCTGCTGGCCGCCTGCTGCGGCGGCGTAGTCACAGGGCTTGGCATAGGGATGCTGTTTCTCCGTGGCATCAGCACCGGCGGTACTGACCTGCTGGCCCTGCTGTTAAAGCGGGTCTTCCCCAATATCCCCAGCGGTACTCTGCTGATGATCATAGACGCCACGGTTGTGGCCATTGCCGTGCTCATCTTCCGGGACATTGAAGTGGCGCTGTACTCCGCCATCACCATTTTTATCTCCTCAAAGCTTATTGACGCCATGGCCCAGGGTGTGGATTACGCCAAGGTGATCTATGTGGTCACGGACCGGGGCGATAAGGTAACAGAGGTGCTGAACACCTATACCGACCGGGGCTCCACCATCATCCCCGCCATCGGCGGCTACACCAAGGACAACAAGCAGGTGGTCATCACCGTCACCCGCCGCAACGTCCTCTCCCAGACCCTGCGCCTCATCAAGCAGACCGACCCCGCCGCCTTCACCTTTGTGATGGATTCCACCGAAGTCCACGGCGAGGGCTTCAAGCTGGACGAGCTGAATTGAAAAAAGCTGTCATCCCAGGCAAAAGGATGACAGCTTTTCTTTGTGGTTTTCCTTGCAGTTCAGCTCAGGTTCAGCCGGTTTTTCAGGCAGTATGTGGTCAGCAGGTACAAAATCACGCCTTCGACCAGGGTGAAGATCATGGAACCCAGAGAGAGCTCCTGCAGCGTCATCATTACAGAGCTGCCCGCCTCCACCGTTACGGTCATTGCCAAGCCGTCAGCGAAAATACCCAGAAGGGAGCTGACAAAAGAGAAGAAAAAGCTGATGGCAATGAAGAACACCACCGACAGCAGCACCTTATTGTTGGAGAAGCTGTGACCCAGAGCCATGGACGCGTAGAAGTGCAGGCAGCCCGTCAAGGTGCTGAGGATAATTATGGCAGCAAACTGCAAAATAGCGCCGGTAAGCTGCCAGGGTGTAATGGCGGTCTTTTCAAAGAACAGCCGCAGCATTTCGCTGAAGGAGGGCATACTGCGGAACATCTCGCCAAATTCGGTATAAGTGAGGGTGAACACTGCGACAAATATCGCCGCGATGGCGATCAGCCCAGTGGCCAGAAACCACACGAAGGAGACAATGAGCTTGGACCAGACGATCTCATGCACATTCACCGGCAGGGTCAGGGTCAGATAGCCCTCGTCGCCCAGAACGTTTTTATAAAAGCGCTGGATCATCACCACCATGGCCATGACGCCCATGGTAAACAGGCCCAGGAAAAAGGCAACGATAAACAGGCCGAACAGAATATCCAGCGCGCCGTTCTCTGCGTCTGCAAAGCAGGTAAAAGAGAGATTTGCCAGAAGCGACAGTACCAGCACCACGCCGAACATGGGCAGCATGGTGCGGGACGTGGCCCGAAACTCATGCTTCAACAGTTTTCCTAACATCTGAATACCTCCCTGAAATAGGCGTCCACGCTCTTGCCCTGCTGCTCCCGGATGTCATCCACAGAGGATTTGAGCACGATCTGGCCGTGGTTGATAAAGATCACATCGTCCAGCACCTGCTCCACATCGGCGATCAGGTGGGTGGAGATGACAACGCTGGCCGAAGGGTTATAATTCCGGATAATGGTCTCTAAAATATAGTCTCTGGTGGCCGGGTCCACGCCGCCGATAGGCTCGTCCAGCAGATACAGCTCCGCCTTTCGGCTCATCACTAAAATCAGCTGCACCTTTTCCCGGGTGCCCTTGGACATCTGCTTGATTTTCTGCTTCGGGTCTATACCCAGTTTCTCCAGCATCTCCCGGGCCTTGTCCTGCTGGAAATCCGCGTAGAAGTCGGAAAACATATTCAGCAGCTTTTCCGCGCTCATCCATTCCGGCAGGCAGGGCCGGTCCGGCAGATAAGAAACCAGGGCCCGGGTGGCCTTGCCCGGCTTCTGGCCGTTGATCAGCAGCTCACCGCCTGTGGGCGTCAGCAGGCCGTTGGCCAGCTTGATTAACGTAGTCTTGCCGCTGCCGTTGGGCCCCAGCAGGCCCACGACCCGCCCCGGCTCTATCGAAAAGCTCACATTGTCCAGCGCCTGCACCTTGCCGTAGCGCTTGCAAAGGCTCTTACATTCCCATGTCGCCATTGTTTTTTTCCTCCTCTATACTCGCCTTAAGCAGCGAGACAATTTCCTCTTTGGGATAACCCAAGCGGGTCATTTGCGCCAGGAAGCTTTTGATCTCCCTTTCCGCAAGCAATTTCTTCGCGCTCTCGATCACTTTTGTATCCTCCGTAACAAATCTTCCGCTTGTGCGCTGGGTGTACACCATACCTTCCCGCTCCAGCTCCTGCAAAGCCCGCTGCATGGTGTTGGGGTTCACGCCCGCGTCCATGGCCAGCTCCCGCACCGGCGCCAGCCGTTCCCCGGGCAAATATACGCCCGACACGATGGCCAGCTTGATCTGGGCCACCAGCTGAGAATAGATGGGCAGGTCAGCGCTGAAAGTCCATTCCATACCGCACCTCCTGTGTATTATTGTATTAGCTGATTAATACAATAATACACGCATTGCGATTTGTCAATAGGGAATTGCAAAAAATTTTTTTCGTCCCACTTTCGTCCAAAATGCAGAAAAACGCCGCGGGTCCTCCGCGGCGTTTCAGACCGTAGACAAAACACTCTTCATTTTCGGCCCGCAGGCCGAAAACAAATTCAAATCCGTTTTTCCCGGCGGCGTGTACGTCGGGAAAAACACTTTGTGCGTAGAGAGTGCATTTTTGTATGCCGCAGGCGTACAAAAATGCACGGTTCGAAGCGAATCCCCTTCGCCGGCAAAGTCGTTTTGACTTTGCCGACGATTTAAAACGCCGCGGGTCCTCCGCGGCGTTTTAAATCGATTATTCGCTTTTATTCTCTTCCGGCTTTCTCATGCTGTGCTGAAGCAGCTGGTACAGGCCCTCGTGGTCGTCGTAAAACTTCTGCAGCTTATCGGAGATGCTGTCCCAATAGGCGTCGGCCTCCCGCTCCCGGGCGCGGCAGCGCTCTTCGGTTTTCAGCAGCATGGCGCGGGCCTTCTTTTTGCTCTCCTCTTCCATGCGGGCGCAGACCTTCTCCTGCTCGCCGCTGAGGCGCCGGATGTTCTCCAGATACTGCTCCGCAGCCTCCTCGGCCGCTTGAAACACGCCGCTGAGGCGCAAGGACGCCTCGGCAATGGACCCGGCCTTGTCGATCTCGATCTGCCGGTCAGCCAGCTTCCGGTTTGCCTCGTCCAGCTGGGCCTGGAGCTGGTCAATTTTCTTGCTCTGCTCCACCAACAGCTCCAGCAGCTCGGTCCGGTTCAGTTTTTTCAGATCATTATCCGTCACAGTGATCAGCTCCGCTTTTTTTGCTATTGTACCACAGTTTTCCTGTTTGTGCAACGGTCAGCCTTGCGGCACACGAAGCTTTTCCGCCTTATTCCTCAATATGCTCCATGCCCTGGCTGACAATGGTGCGCACATGGTCGTCGGCCAGGGAGTAGAACATGGACTTGCCCTCCCGGCGGCTCTTGACCAGCTTGTTGCGTTTGAGAATACTAAGCTGATGGGAGATGGCGGACTGGGTCATGTTCAGCGCCTCCGCCAGGTCGCAGACGCAGACCTCGGCCTCGAAGAGCACGAACAATATTCTGATCCTGGTGGAGTCGCCGAAAACCTTGAACAGCTCGGCCAGGTCCATCAGGCTCTCCTCCGACGGCAGCTTCTCCCGCACGAGCTTCAGCAGGTCCTCGTGTACCTCCACGGCTTCGCAGCATTCGCTGCTGTGGTCATGTGTCATCAACTTTTTCCTTTCTCACAAATTTTTCACCCGCAGGGCACGGATGGCGTTGAGCACCGCGATGACCATCACGCCCACGTCGGCAAAGATGGCAGCCCACATGTTGGTGATGCCCAGAGCGCCCAGCACCAGGCAGGCCAGCTTCACGGCAATGGCAAAAACGATGTTTTCATATACAATGCGGATGCACTTTTTCGCGATATTGATGGCCTTGGCGATCTTCATGGGGTCGTCGTCCATCAGCACCACGTCCGCCGCCTCAATGGCCGCGTCGGAGCCCAGCGCGCCCATGGCGATGCCCACGTCCGCCCGGGACAGCACCGGCGCGTCGTTGATGCCGTCGCCTACAAAGGCCAGCTTTTCCTTGCCCTGGTTTTCTGCCAGCAGCTTTTCCACCCGGTCCACCTTGTCGCCGGGCAGAAGCTCGGCGTAAAACGCGTCCGCGCCCAGCTCGCCCGCAGTCTGGGCGGCCACGGCGTGGGCGTCTCCGGTGAGCATGACGGTCTTTTTCACCCCCGCCGCCTTCATGGCGGCGACAGCGCTCTTGGCCGTGGGTTTCAGCATGTCGGCGATCAGAATATGGCCGGCGTAGGCCCCGTCGATCGCCACATGGACCACCGTGCCCACGCTGTGACATTCTTTATATTCCACGCCCAGCAGCTCCATGAGCTTTGCGTTGCCCACGGCAACGGTCTTTCCGTCCACCCTGGCGGTCAGGCCCTTGCCGCTGAGCTCGGTCACGTCAGAGACCCGGTTTTTGTCCGGCTCGCCGCCCCAGGCCCGGCGCAGACTCTGGCTGATGGGGTGGCTGGAATAGCTCTCCGCCAGGGCGGCGTATTCCAGAAGCTCCGCCTCCTCCATGCTGCTGTGGTGGATGCCGCTGACCTCAAAGACCCCCTGAGTCATGGTGCCGGTCTTGTCAAAGGCCACGGTTTTCACCTGGGCCAGGGTCTCCATGTAGTTGGAGCCCTTGATCAGCACGCCCGCGCTGCTGGCCCCGCCGATGCCGGCGAAAAAGCTGAGGGGAATACTGATGACCAGGGCGCAGGGGCAGCTGATGACCAGGAAGGTCAGGGCCCGGTAGACCCAGTCGCCCCATTCCGCCGGAATGCCCATAACGATCCGCACCAGCGGCGGCAGCACCGCCAGGGCCAGAGCAGAGAAGCACACGGCGGGGGTATAGACCCGGGCAAAGCGGGAGATGAAGTTTTCCGACCGGGATTTCCGGGAGCTGGCATTCTCCACCAGCTCCAGAATTTTGGACACGGTGGATTCGCCGAACTCCTTTGTGGTTCTGATGCGCAGAACGCCCGTCAGGTTGATGCAGCCGCTGATGACCTCGTCCCCGGGGGCGGCGTCTCTGGGCACGCTCTCGCCGGTGAGGGCGGCGGTGTCCAGGGTAGACTCTCCCTCTTCAATCACGCCGTCGATGGGCACCTTCTCCCCGGGCTGCACCACAATAATGCTGCCCAGCGGCACCTCGTCCGGGTCCACCTTCTCCAGCTGGCCGTTTTCGCCCTCAATGTTGGCGTAGTCTGGGCGGATGTCCATCAGCTGGCTGATGCTCCGGCGGCTCCGGCCCACGGCGTAGCTCTGAAACAGCTCGCCGATCTGGTAAAAGAGCATGACCGCCACGCCCTCTTTGTAATCCCCCAGAGCGATGGCGCCCACCGTGGCCACGGCCATCAGGAAGTTTTCGTCAAAGGGCTGCAAATTCTTTATGCCCTTGACCGCGTCCCAGAGAATATCGTAGCCGATGAGAAAATAGGGAATCATGAACAGGGCAAAGCGGAGCCAGCCCTCCACAGGCAGCAGGGAAAACAGGATCAGCAGCGCGGCGGCAAGGATGATGCGCCGCAGCATCCTTTTCTGCTTCTTATTCATGGTCAGAAGAAGATCTCGCAGTCGCTCTCCACCTTTTTGCAGGCCTTGAGCACATTCTGCATGACCGCTTTCACGTCCGCGCCCTCTTCAAACTCCACGTTCATCTTCAGGGCCATAAAATTCACCGTTGCGTCCTTCACGCCCTCGGTCTTTTTCGCGGCCAGTTCCATCTTGTTGGCGCAGTTGGCGCAGTCCACTTCGATTTTATAGCTTTTCTTCATGCTCTCGTCCTCCAAAATCATTCATTTGAACAATCGTTCATATGTTCAGTTGTCATTATACACCTTTCTTCTCCCCTGTCAACAGTTTTTTCTTGCCAAGCCGGGTTTTCCCGCGTAAGATAGACATTGCAACCGCCGGTTGACAAATCGACCGGCCCGCTTGATGGCATGCAACGCCGTTTCATGCTATGCTTTGGCCACAGCAAAGCAAAGGAGAGGACAACATGATATTGGCAGACAAGATCATTGAACTGCGAAAAAAGAACGGCTGGTCCCAGGAGGAGCTGGCGGAGAAGCTGGGGGTATCCCGGCAGGCGGTATCCAAATGGGAGGGAGCCCAGTCCGTGCCGGATATCCAGCGGATCCTGGAGATGAGCCGGCTTTTCAGCGTCAGCACAGACTATTTATTAAAAGACGATATGGATTACGGCAGCGAGGCCCTCGGCGAGAGTGCAGAGGAAACCGACAGCCCCCTTCGCCGGGTGGATATGGAGACGGCCAGCGCCTTTCTGGCTTTCCGCCGGAACTGGGCGTCCAGGATCGCTTTGGCGGTCTTTCTGTGTATCATTTCCCCGGTGGCGCTGATTATGCTGGGGGCCTTCAGCGAGTACGGCGTACTGAACCTCAGCGAAAACGCGGCCGGCGGGATCGGTCTGATCATCCTGCTGCTTCTGGTGGCGGGAGCCGTCAGCATCTTCATTATCTACGGCATGAAAAACCAGCCCTTTGAATTTTTGGAGAAAGAGAACATCGACACCGCCTACGGGGTCACGGGCATGGTGCGGGAATACAGGGAGCGCTGCGCGGCTGTCTGCTCCACCCAGATCGTTCTGGGCGTGGTGCTGTGCATTCTCAGCGTCCTGCCCCTTTTCGGCGCGCTCTGCGTCACGGAGAATGACCTGGTCATCCTCCTCTGCACGTGCCTGCTGCTGGTCATTGTGGCCGTGGGCGTGGTGTTTCTGATCCTGGCGGGGATGAAGCGGGGCGCCGCCAACATGCTGCTGCAGGAGGGGGATTATTCCCGGGAGGAGAAGAAGAGAAACCGCCTGACCTCCACCGCGGCCGGGGTGTACTGGCTGCTGGTCACGGCGGGGTATCTGGCCTGGAGCTTTTATACCGACGGCTGGAACCGGACCTGGATCGTCTGGCCCGTGGCGGGCGTGCTGTTCCCCGCGGTGATGGCTGTGGTGGGCGCGATCCGCGGCAAAAACGAGAAATAAGCGTCAAAACCGGCTTTGCCTTTGGCAAAGCCGGTTTTGGCATCATATTGAACATCGCTCGGAAATGCGGGCGGCCCGCACAAAGGCTCCCCTGAAAGGGGAGCTGTCACAGCTTTGCTGTGACTGAGGGGTTTGACGAAGTCACTGCCGCGATAACATAGGTCTTATGTTGGCTTTCACTACGGTTTTAAACCCCTCCGTCATTTGCTTTGCAAATGACACCTCCCCTGTTAGGGGAGGCTAAGGGCGGCCCGCGCAAACGCGCTTTTTCCGGGCTTGTCAGCAGCTCAGCACTGCTTCATGACCCGCATGAAAAATTCCACCGCGTGATAGACGGTCTCCAGGCGGATATGCTCGTTGTTGCCGTGGATGGTATGGCGTTCCTCCGCCGTCAGGTCCATGGCGGAGAAGCGGTACACCCGGTCAGACAGGTCCCGGTAATGGCGGCTGTCGGAGCACTGGACCATCAGGTAGGGGGCCACCACGCAGCCCTTCCAGGTGCCGGCCACGGCGGAGGCCACCCGCTTCCAGCCCTCGCAGTCGGTGCGGGAGATGGGACTGGGCTCCATGTGGTCGCCCACGGTGAGCTTGATGTCGCTGTCGCCGATGACGCCCCGGATATATTCCACGGCGGACTCCACCGAGTCCTCCGGGTTCAGGCGCATGTTGGACACC
Source organism: uncultured Clostridia bacterium (assembly GCA_946061515.1). Lineage (GTDB taxonomy): Bacteria > Bacillota > Clostridia > Oscillospirales > Oscillospiraceae > Limivicinus. Next base: position 14,762 of record CAMGRL010000008.1, on the reverse strand, counting down.
ATGGAGGCGGAGGGCGGGATCACATTGGCCGCCTTGCTGCCGCTCATCTGGGTAAAGGCCACGGTGGTGCGCACCAGGGCGTTCAGCTCGCCGCCGCTTTTTTTGCAGATCAGGTCCAGCAGCCCGCCGAAACACCAGAGGTTGGCAAAAATCATCCGGTAGAGGAAGCTGGACCGGCGGCCCAAAGTGTCGAACATCTCCAGCACGGGCTTGGTAAAGTGGGCCTTGAAGGGGTGGGCCTCCACCTTGGTGCAGGCCAGGGAGAGCTTACCCACGGGGGTGTGGGGCGCGGGAGCGGAGGCATGGCCGCCGCCGCTGGAGATGCTGTATTCCAGATTCAACATACCCTTCTCCGCGATGCCGATCAGCCCGCAGGGCTCCTTCACGCCGGGGAACACATTTTCCACCACGGCGCCGCCCTCGTCCAGCACCAAGGCCGGCTTGACGCCCTTCTCCGCAAACCAGTTGACGATGTTGACGGCTCCCTTGCCGTTGACCTCCTCGCCGCCGGAGAAGGCAAAGTAAATGTCGTTTTCCGGCTGGAAACCCTGACGGATCAGGTTCTCCGCCGCGGACAGGATGCCGTTGAAGGTCACTTTCGTATCCAGCGTGCCCCGGCCCCACATGGCCCCGTCCTTGATGACGGCCTCGAAGGGCGGCACTTCCCAGTTTTCCTCCTCCACCGGCACCACGTCGTAGTGGGCCATCAGCACGGCGGGTTCCCCTTCGCCCTTGCCCTTCCAGGTGAAGAGCAGGGCCCGGTCCTCCAGCCGCAGCATGGGGCAGGTTTTTGCCACATTGGGGTACAGCTCCGGCACCAGGGCGATCAGCTTTTCAAACTCCCGGTCGTCCTCCAGACTCTTGTCCGCGTTGGAAACGGTGCGGCACTTTACCAGCTCGGCCAGGGCCTTCACCGCGGCGTCGGCGTCAAAATCCATCTCCTCAAAGGCTGTGCTCTCCTCCGCTTTGGGCTTGAAGGCCAGGGTGCGCAGCAAAATCACCGCCAGCAGCAGAGCCACAAGGCACAACAGTATAAGCAAAACGATCATCTTCCTCGCTCCTCACAACAGATTCTTTTTATACAGGATGCGGGACACCCCAAGGGTGAACAGCACGCCCACGGGCACCATGATGCCCACCGTGCCCGCGTTCAGCGCGGGGACAAAGATGAACAGCACCAGCATCAGCAGCACCGGGGCCACGGCGATCTTCCAGTTCTTTGAGATGAACACCACGCCCAATCCGCCGAAGAGGGCGGGCAAAATCTGAGCAAAGGCGGGGGCCAGCACCGGTGCGTTCAGTACCGGCGTCAGCGGCGTGATGAGCACAACGCCCAGAATGATAATCAGGGTGGTGACGATACTGGACACCGCGATGGCGATGGTGGAGACGATCTCCCCCTCCTCGGAGTTGATGTTGACCTCCGCCTGCTCCAGGGCGTTCAGCGCTACCGGCAGCTTCAGATTGGAGATGTTGCCGGTGACAAAGGACAGGTAGGAGCCGCCGGCCCCCAGCATGGGCACATAAGTAAAGGTCTCGATGACGGCCACGGCCCAGTACATAGGCGCGGTGGCGATAATGCCCATCAGGAAGCCGTGCCAATCCGGCATGGCCTGGTAGATCAGCCCCACGCCGATGGGGAACAGAAGCAGCATTGCCATCACCGACAGGTTCCAGATCCGGCCCGCCCGGTGGACGGAGTCCATATAGGAAAGCTTTGTTTTCATTTTACGCACCTCCTTAAGCCAGCCAGGCCGTGATGGGTATGGCGCTGGCCATACCGGCGATCAGGCTGATGGGCAGGGCATAGTCCGAGATCCAGCGCCATTTCACGGCCTTGACCAGCAGGCCCGCCAGGCACATGACCAGCGCGGACACCAGCATCACCAGCACGGGGATCAGTCCGCTCATGTCGCCCTGGAACACGCCGGAGAAATCGCAGAATACATAGCCCACAAAAGCGGAGATCATGCCGATGAACATGGAGGAGGAGAAAATGTCGCTCCACTTCTTGTCCCGGTTTTCCAGGGAGATCATGCCGTTTTGCAGCTTCTTGCCCACCACCGGCACCAGCCAGATGCCCACCATGATGCTCACGGTCATGACGCAGGCGATGGTCACATACTGGGAGGCGGTGAGAGAACTGACCTGCCCGAAGGTCAGGCCCATGGCGCTCTCCGCGTTGGTGGCGGCGATGGTCTCATAGGACAGGGAGCCCACCACACTCAGCCGCAGCCAGGGCAGGGCCACACCCAGGTCCTTGGCCAGGGTGATGACGCTGATGACGATGGCCACCGCCGGGGCGATGGTAAATACCGCCGCCGTCACCGCAATGCGCTTGAGCTTTGCTCCGCTCATGCCGATGGCCTTGCCCCGCCGCCAGGCCTTCACCAGGAAGAACACCGACTGGGCCAGCACCGCGGCAATAATGATCCCCGCCAGTAGGAACAGGACGGGGCTGTTTACATCAAAATGCAAATCCTTCACTTCCTTTTCTCATATGACGATATAATAACTCAATTAACCCCGGGTTTCAACTAATAATTATGCAAAATCGACGTTGAAATTTCCGGCCTGGCCCGCTGTCCGGCCCCATTGGCCCTTTTCAAGCCTTTTCCCGGGTGATATAATCGGGAAAAACGATTGTGGGGGGAAGGATATGACCACACGGGAAGAGGCGATACGCCTGTGCATGGAGCTGCCGGGGGTTTATGAGGACTATCCCTTTGACGACGGGAACTGGACCGTCATGCGCCACGGGAGCAACAAGAAGATGTTCGCGGCCATTTACCACCATCAGGGCTGCATGTGGATGAACGTGAAGGCGGAGCCCTCCTGGGGCGACTTCTGGCGCAGCAGCTTTGAGGCGGTGGTCCCGGCCTACCACATGAACAAGCTCCACTGGGTCAGCATTATTCTGGACGGCAGCATGAGCGACGAGGAGATCCGCCGCCTTGTCCAGGACAGCTACCATCTGACCGCGCCGAAAAGACGCAGATAAATTACTTCCGGCTGTTTTTTCCGGATTTCAGCCGTCGTATAACCCGGAAACGGAGGGAGAAATACGCCCTCCGTTTCCGGGTTATTATTCTTATTGCTTATTTGAACTCTTTTTCATGCTCCCGGAAAAAGTCCCGGTAGCTGCGCACGCTCTCCAGTTCGGTCCACTTCCGCCGGCAGGGGACTTCCGCGTCCAGGTCGTAGATGGCCGCATGGGGCAGCGACAGCAGAAAGGGCGAATGGGTGGCGATCACAAACTGGCAGCCGTAAAAGCGGGCAGCGTTATGCAGCATATCCCGCAGCTCCAGCTGCTTTTGGGCGGAGAGGCTGTTTTCCGGCTCATCCAGGAGGTAGAGCGCGTTCTCGTCGATGGTCTCAGTAAAAAAGCGCAGGGCGCTCTCCCCATTGGAATGCTGGGGCACATTGTCCATCAGGTTTCTCTTCACATAGCCTGAGCCGCTGCAGCGGGCAGCGTCTACATGTTTTCTCAGCTCCTCATAATCGTCCAGTGATTGGAGCCGGTACTCGGAATACCGGTAATCCGTATACTCCTGCAAAAGCGCTTCGCGCTTGTTGTCAATGCCCTCATTCAGGCAGCGCAGGTTCAAAAGATAGTCGAACACATCGTCGCTGGTGATGACCCGGCTCCCGGCAGGCGGCCCGGAGGCACAGCCGGGCGACAGCTCGCAGCAGCAGAGGCGCACATAGTCTTCAAAAAAGGGGCTGCGGTTTCCGCTTGTACCCCGTTTCAGCTTCAGCTTTTCTCCCAGCACATTCAGAATTGTACTTTTCCCGCTGCCATTGCCTCCGCAGAAAATGGTGACCGGTTCAAAAGTAAACTCAGGCATCTCCCGGTATCGGAACACATTGAAAGGATAGCGGTCAGGGTAACAGGTCCTCTTAATCTGCCGCAGGAAGCTCTCCTCCTCTCCCCGGCAGGGCAGGCGGAAGGACTGGAGATAAACACGCGCGCTCATTTACACCACCTGAAAGATATAGAACTTCAGATAATCCGTCTCCGGCACGTTCCAGAGGATGGGGTGGTCGGGGGCCTGCTGGCGGGCTTCGATCTGGCGCAGCTCCACCCCCGCGTCCAGGGCGGCGGAGCGGAGCATTTTCACAAACAGCTCCGAGGGCATAAAGTGGCTGCAGGAGGCGGTGGCAAAATAGCCGCCCCGGGGCAGCAGCTTCAACGCCCGCAGGTTGATCTCCTTATAGCCCCGCTCGGCACTGTTCACGGTCTTTCGGGACTTGGTGAAGGCCGGTGGGTCAAGAATGATGAAATCATAGGGCGCCTTGCCTTTGACGGCAAGCTCCGGCAGCAGGTCGAATACATCGGCGGTAATAAAGTCCATTTTCTCTTCCAGGCCGTTTCGTCTGGCGTTTTCCCTGGCCATCTCGATGGCGGAGGCGGACACATCCACCGCCGTCACATGCTCCGCCCCGCCTTTTGCGGCGTTCAGGGCGAAGGAGCCGGTATGGGTGAAGCAGTCCAGCACCCGGCGGCCTTTGGCAAGCCGGGCCACCGCCAGACGGTTATACTTCTGGTCCAGGAAAAAGCCGGTTTTCTGCCCGTTTTCCACGTCCACGCGGTAAACTATGCCGTTTTCGCAGATTTCCGTGATTGTGCTGTCCGGGGGCGTCTCCCCGGCAAGGGGGAACCAGCCCTTGTTCTGCTCCATGCCCTCCAGGGCGCGGATGGCCACGTCGTTTCTCTCGTATATGCCGCGAATCTCCTGCCCGTCCTCCCGGAGCACCTGCACCAGCAGCGGAAACAGCATGGGCTTGATTTTTTCCATGCCCACGGACAGGGTCTGGGTCACTAAAATGTCCGAAAAGCGGTCCACCGTCAGGCCGGGGAAGCTGTCCGCTTCGCCGAAAATGACCCGGCAGCAGGAGATGTCCTCCCCCATGACCGTTTTGCGGTAGTCCCAGGCGTATTTGATCCGGCGCTTCCAGAAGGCCTCGTCAAAGCGGTCGTTTGCGTTGCGGGACAGGAGCCGCAGGCGGATCTTGCTCTCCCGGCTGACAAAGCCGGTGCCCAGATACTTGCCCTTTTCGCTGACCGCGTCGGCCAGAGCGCCGTTTTCACAGGCTCCCTCCTCCCGGATCACCTCGTCCGCGTAAATCCACGGGTGTCCCTGCTCCACCCATCTGGTGCCTTTCGGAGTGATGATGAAACAGGGAAATCCTCTCTCAGCTTTCATAAAAGTTCGTCCTTTTCTTCAATATGGGCACATTTTAGCACAGCGGCGTCCAAACCACAACAAAAAAGCCTCTGTTTTTTATCGCTTCTCCGTGGTACAATGTCTGCATCAAAAACGGAGATGCGACAATGAATGATTTTATCTGCCCCGTCTGCGGCGGGGCGCTTCTGAAAAACGAAAAGACCTATGCCTGCGGGAAAGGCCACAGCTTTGACATCGCGAAAAGTGGTTATGTAAACCTATTGCCCAGTTCCGGCAAGGGCAAGCGCCACGGGGACGACAAGCTGATGGTCCGCGCCCGGACGGCCCTTTTCAGCCGGGGGCATTACGACAATCTTTCTGACCTGATCGCGGACTTTGCCGACGAATATTCGGCAAAGGGCGTCCGGGTGCTGGACGCGGGCTGCGGCGAGGGGAAATATAGCTGCGACGTTCTGGACCGGCTGCGCCGGGCCGGGAAAGAGCCGGTGGTCATTGGGGTGGACATCTCCAAGGACGCCCTGATCCAGGCTGCCAGGCGCTCTAAGGAGCTGCGCCTTGCGGCGGCCAGCTCCGCCGCGCTGCCCCTGCCTGACGGGAGTATCGGCCTGATTCTGAACATTTTCTCCCCCTTTATGGGCGGGGAGTTTCGCCGGGTGCTATGCCCCGGCGGCAGGCTGATCCGCGCCTATCCGCTGGCCCGGCATCTGTGGGAGCTGAAGGCGCTGATTTACGACAGGCCCTATGAAAACCCGGTGACCGACATGGAGGAAGAGGGCTTTCGCATCGTTGAGCGGCGGGAGATTCGCTACCCCATCCACCTGTCTGACAGCGAGGAGATCATGGCCCTGTTCCAGATGACCCCCTATTATTACAAAACCGGGGCGGCGGACCAGGCCAAGGCCCGGCAGGCCCAGGCGCTGGACACCTGGCTGGAGTTCGGGGTGGTCGTATATGAAAAGTGTTGAGGTGATTTCCGTGGACAAGCAGGCCGCCGCCAGGGCCAAAGTTATTCTGTCGATGTTTATTTACGGTACCATCGGCGTATTCGTGCGTTACATTCCTCTGCCCTCCTCCCTGATCGCCATGGTGAGAGGGCTTCTGGGCGCGCCTTTTCTGCTGCTGGTGATGCTGGCGCAGAAAAAGCGGCTTTCCGGCCCGGCCATCCGGCGGAATCTGCCGCTGCTCTGCGTTCTGGGCGTGCTTTTGGGAGTAAACTGGATCCTTCTTTTTGAGTCCTACCGCTTTACCACCGTGGCCACGGCCACTTTGTGCTACTACACCGCCCCCATTTTCATTGTGGCGGCCTCGCCCTTCCTGCTGCGGGAGCGGATGACGCTGCGCAAGCTCCTCTGCGTTTTCACCGCCCTTGCGGGCATGGTGTTTGTCTCCGGCGCGGCGGAAAAGGGTATTCCCTCCCTCTCGGAGATCCGGGGCGTGCTGCTGGCTCTGGGCGCGGCGGTGCTCTATGCTGCCATCGTCATGCTGAACAAGAAGCTGAAGGACATCTCCGCCTTTGACCGCACCATCATGCAGCTGGCCATATCTGCCCTGGTACTGCTGCCCTATAACCTGCTCAGCGGCAGCTTTCAGGGCATATCCCTCAGCGCTTTTTCCGCACTGATGCTGCTGGTGGTAGGCGTGGTGCACACCGGCTTTGCCTACTATCTGTACTTCGGCTCCATGGAGGATCTGAAGTCACAGACGCTGGCCATTTTAAGCTATATTGACCCGGTGGTGGCCGTTCTCTTATCGGCGCTGATTTTGGGTGAGAAGCTGGGCCTGTTCGGTCTGATCGGCGCGGTGCTGATCCTGGGCGCCGCCATTGTCAGCGAACTGCCGGAAAAACAGACGGTGAAAAGGAGAGAAAATTGATGGCAAGCTTTGTTGATTTTCTGAAGCTGGATATCCGCGTGGGCACCATTGTCAGCGCGAAGAATTTTGAGAAGGCCCGTAAACCCGCCTATCAGCTGGAGGTGGACATGGGTGAGGAGCTGGGGATCAAGCGCTCCTCCGCCCAGATCACCGACCATTACCGCCCGGAGGAGCTTGTGGGCAAACAGGTTTTGGCCGTAGTGAACTTTCCGCCCCGGCAGATCGCCAATTTCTTTTCGGAGATCCTGGTCCTCGGCACCTACAGCGAGGGCGGCGTGGTGCTGATCAGGCCGGACAAGCCGGTGAAAAACGGCGACAAGCTGGGCTGAACGACAGGGAGGGAAACCGATGAAGCACGAAATGAGACGGGCAAAGCAGCGGCTGTCCCCGGAGGAGAGCCTTGCCATACTGGAAAAGGGCAGCTCCGGCGTGCTGGCCCTGTGGGACGGGGAAGAGCCCTACGCTGTGCCATTGAGCTATGTTTACCACCAGGGAAAGCTCTATTTTCACTGTGCCAGAGCCGGACGTAAATTATCGGCGGCAAGAGTCTGTCCGAAGGCCTCCTTCTGTGTGGTGGCGGCGGACAATGTAATCCCAGAAAAATATACCACCGCCTACCGCAGCGTGATCGTGTCCGGCCGGCTGCGTATTATTGAGGATGAGGCAGAGATGGTCCCGGCCCTGCGCCTGCTGGCGGAAAAATACAATCCGGGTCACGGCGAGGACACGGAAAGGGAGATATCCGCCTGGATATCCCACACCCTCATGCTGGAGCTGCGTGCCGACGAGCTCAGCGGCAAGCAGGGAAAAGAGCTTTTAAAACAAAGTTGACGCAAAAATTCAGCGCCCGGATGATTCCGGGCGCTGTTCTTTTTGGAGCCTCCACCTGAGGGGGAGGTGCTGAGCGAAGTGAAGCGGAAGGGGGATGTGGTCAGTGGAAACTGCGGTGATACCCCCCTCAGCCGCCTGCGGCGGCAGCTCCCCCCAAGGGGGCGCCTTTTTAGGGCCGGGCAGGCCGCAGGGTGAAGCCATTGAAGCAGTCTGAATAGTCAATATTTCTCATTCTGCCGCCTTGGCCTTTTCCACCTGTTCAAGCAGCTCTCTGTCGGTCAGAATGCGCATGTTCTCGATGTCCAGGGTCTCGGCCTCCCGCTCCAGGGCGGCGATGAACAGCTCGTAATAGTCCCCGCCGAAAACATTCAGGCGGCGGGCTATCCGGGGCAGCTCCCGCTCGCAGAGGCGGCGGAGATTGGCGCCCTCGTCCGCCCGGTCAATGAGCTGGAGCAGGGCCTCCCGGTCGCTCATCGTGCGCTCGATGTAATACTTTTCTCCGTACAGGCCGTAGAGCACCCGCTTGGCGTCCAGATAACCGATGAGCATGTTGCGCCGGGACTGCTCCGCATCAAAGTTCAGCACGCCGCCCAGATCGGAGTTGGTGCTGATCAGGGTGATGTTCACATCCTCCGGAATGCGGAAGCGCCGCTCGATCCCGTGGCCGGGGATGCGCACGGCGATAATGTCCTTGTAGCCGTTCTCCACCAGCACATGCAGGGGCAGGGTATCCACAAAGCCGCCGTCGGCATAGTATTTGCCGCCCAGCTTTTCCAGACGGAAGCTGGGGTGGTAGGCGCTGGCCAGCAGCATGTCACAGATCTCGTCCTCGGGCAGGTCGTTCACCTTCACCTCCAGGCCCTTTTTGTCCGTAAGGGAGACAGTGGAGACGAAAAATTCCACATCGGATTCCTTGATTTTCTTCTCATCCGCCACCTCGTGGACCCAGGCGCGCAGGGGCGCCACGTCCAGACCCCGGTTGCGGATGATGTCCAGGGCCTGGGGGATCAGCTCCTGAATATCGTGCAGGTCCACCTCACCGTTTAAGACCTTGTGCAGGTTCTCCTCCTGGTCCCCCTCCAGGTCGATCACGTCGGAAAGGCGGATATCCTTCCAAGCCCTTACAGCCCCTTCCATATCTCGCATGACCATCATTGCTCCGTTGAGCGCGCCCACAGAGGTGCCGGACACGGCGTTATATTTGATCCCCGCCTCCTCCAGCGCCTGCCAGACGCCCACCTCATAGGCGCCCTTTGCGCCGCCGCCTTCCAGGGCGATGGCGTAGGTTTTGGTGTTGTCGAGCTTCAGTTCCATGTTGTTCCTCCAAACTCAAAATACAAACTGCACCAGCAGCATATAGCATACGGTCCCGCTGATGATGCTCAGCAGGGTGTTTCTCTTCCAGACATGGGCCAGTACCACCACGGCACAGGCGATCAGCTCCGGCAGGAAATTTGCCGCCGCAGTAAAGGATATGCCCCTCAGACAGTAAATGACCAGCATACCCATGATCGCATAGGGCAATACCTTACCCAGATAGACAATATAGGGCAGGGTCTCCCGCTTTCCGCCGAAGATAAGGAAAGGCAGGAAACGCAGCAGCAGCGTCACCGCTCCCGCAACGGCGATGATCAGCGCGGCATGGCTCATTGTACCGCCTCCTGTCTTTTCCGCATCAGGGTCAGGGCCAGGGTGATGGCCACCATGGAGGGGATCAGGAAGCTGCCGCTGCCGAAGATCACCAGACAGATGACGGAGGCCGCCACGCCCACCATGGCCGCGGCGTGGTCTCTGGTGCTGAGCCACTGCTCCACAAACACCGTGACAAACAGGGCGGTCAGGGCAAAGTCCATGCCCTCGGTATTGAAGGTGATGACCGCGCCCAGAAGGGAGCCCAGCACGCTGCCCAGCACCCAGTAAAACTGGTCCAGCGCGGTGACAAAAAGGCAGAATTTGTTCCGCTCCCCCTCCTCCATGTCCATATCCACACAGACCAGGGAGTAGGTCTCGTCGGACAGGGCGTAGATCAGATAGGGCTTGACCTTGCCCGCGTTCTTGTATTTCTCCACCATGGAAATGCCGTAAAACAGGTGCCTTGCGTTGACCATCAGGGTGGTGAGAGCGGTGGTCAGCAGCCCCGCCCCGCCGCAGATCAGATCAATGGCCAGATACTGCATGGAGCCCGCGTAGATCACCGTGCTCATGGCAAAGGCCCAGAGCACCCCGTAGCCCTTGGATTTGAGGATAATGCCAAAGCCCAGGCCCAGCACCAGATAGCCCGCCATAATGGGCAGTGTGGCGGTAAAGGCTTTTTTCAGTATGCTTTTGTTTTCCGCTTTCACTTTTTTCCGTTACTCCGCCTGTTCAGAAAATCTTCCACCGCGGCGTTGAACTCCACCGGTCTTTTGGCCGCGATAAAGTGATCGCCTTCAATGATTTTCAGCTCCGCGTCCGGCAGCAGCCGGGCTATCCGGCGGGTGTGGGCGTCCCTGATCATATCCTTTGTGCCCGCCATAACCAGGGTGGGCACAGTGATTTTTTTCAGTTCCTCTTCGGGGATGTTGGGGTCGTTGACCATCAGGTTCATCATTTCCGCCTTTTGCCGGGCTTCTTCGCTCTTTTTCGCCGCACGGCAGACCATACGCCAGCCCAGCTCGATGGGAATCTGCGCACTGGGCCTGACACCCCGGGTGTTCAGATTGGCCCCGTCCACAATCAGCCGGTCCACCCGCTCAGTATAGCGGATGGCAAAGACCAGGGCGATGTTTCCTCCGTCGGAAAAGCCCAGAATGTCCGCCTTTTCCAGGCCCAGCCCGTCCATGAAGTCCCGCAGATCGTCGGCAAACTGCCGGATGCTGAAGGGCGCTTCGCCCCGGGGCGACTGCCCGTGGCCTCTGGTGTCCACAGCGATCACCCGGTACCGTTTGGAAAAATACTCGATCTGATTGGCAAAATATTCCCCGCTCTCCCCGTTGCCGTGGAGCAGGATCAGGGGCTTGCCGCTGCCCTTTTCTCTGTAATACAGCTTGATATCCATATCATCACCCGGTTCAGTATAGCACAAAATCTTTTCAATGCAAATACCCTGTGATATAATAGGAAAATGAGGTGAATGGGATGCACTATGTTCAGGCCAAGGGAATACTGTCGGCAAATAACGGGATGAACCTGTACCGGGGCTGCCAGCACGGCTGCATCTACTGTGACTCGCGGAGCCTGTGCTACAACATGCCCCACGCCTTTGAGGACATCGAGGTCAAGGAAAACGGCCCGGCGCTGCTGGAAAAGGCGCTGAAGGGCAAAAGAAAGCGCTGCATGATCGGCACCGGTTCCATGTCTGACCCCTATATGCCTTTGGAGGAGGAGCTGGGCTATACCCGACAGGCCCTGGAGCTTGCCTGTCGCTACGGCTTCGGCTTCACCCTCATCACCAAGTCCGCCCGGGTGCTGCGGGATATTGATCTGCTGAAAACAATCAACGACAGCACCAAGTGCGTGGTGCAGATGACCCTGACCACCTATGACCAGGCGCTTTGCCGGAAGCTGGAGCCCAACGTGAGCACCACGGCGGAGCGTTTTCAGGCCCTGGAAGTACTCCGGGACGCGGGGATCCCCACGGTGGTCTGGCTCTGCCCCATCCTGCCCTGGATCAACGACACGGAGGAAAACCTCCGGGGTATACTGGATTACTGCGTCCGCGCCGGGGTAAAGGGCGTCATCAACTTCGGCATGGGCCTGACTCTGCGGGAAGGGAACCGGGAGTATTTCTACCGGCAGCTTGACCGGCACTTCCCCGGGCTGAAGGAACGCTATATCCGAACTTACGGAAACGCCTATGAACTGGAAAGCCCCAACAGCCCCCGGCTCACGGGAATATTTCACCGCGTCTGTGAAGAAGAGGGCATCATGCATGACAACAATGCGATTTTTGAATATCTGAACCGTTTTGAGGACAAGCAGGAGCAGCTGAGTCTGTTTTAACGGAAAACCACCTGTCACCCCGCTGGGGGAGGACAGGTGGTTTTTCGCTTTTATAACTTTTCCAGCAGATAGTCGGTAAATTCCCGGCAGGTGGCGCCGTCCCGGTGTCCCGTGACCACTACACGCTTTTCCGTCTCGATGCATTCTCTCATGGCGGCGGCGAGCCGGTCGGCCTTCTCCGCCATGGCGATGTGCCGCAGCAGCATTTCGGCGGCTTTCAGGATGCTGGCGGGGTTTGCGTAATCCCCCTCGCCGTTTTCGATCTTCCGGGGCGCGGAGCCGTGGATGGCCTCGAACATGGCATAGCTGTCGCCGATGTTGGCGCTGCCGGCGGTGCCTACGCCGCCCTGGATCTGGGCGGCCTCGTCGGTGATGATGTCGCCGTAGAGGTTGGGCAGCAGAAAGACCTGAAACTGATTTCTGATCCGCTCATTGACCAGATTGGCGGTCATAATGTCGATGTACCAGTCCTCCGCCTGGATCTCCGGGTAGTCCGCCGCCACCTCGTGGCAGATGCGGGAGAACATGCCGTCGGTCTTTTTCATGATGTTGGCCTTGGTGACGATGGACACGCTCTTTTTTCCGTTGGCTTTGGCATATTCAAAGGCGGCCCGGGCAATGCGCCGGGTGCCGGCGTCAGTGGTCACTTTAAAGTCCATGGTCAGCTTGCCGGGCAGCTCGATGCCCCGGCTGCCCAGGGCGTATTCCCCTTCCGTATTCTCCCGGTAGAAGATCCAGTCTATGCCCTCCTCCGGGATGCTCACCGGGCGCACATTGGCGTAGAGGTCCAGCTCCCGGCGCAAGGTGACGTTTGCGCTCTCCATGCTGCCGCCCTTGGGGGTGGTGGTGGGGCCTTTCAAAAGCACATCACAGGCTTTGATCTGCGCCAGCACATCCTCCGGCACCGCTTTGCCCTGGGCAAGACGGTTTTCTATGGTCAGGCCGTCGATCTGCCGCAGCTCCACCCGACCTCTCTCCAGCTCCTCTTTCAAGAGCTTTTCCAGCACCCGCAGGGCCTGGGCCATAATGATGGGGCCGATGCCATCGCCGCCGATCACACCGATCACGGTCTTTTCCGCCCGGGCAAAATCCTTTGCCGGGGCGTTTTTCTCCATGCGCGCCTGCCGCGCCGCCTGCTGGCAGAGAAGCTCACGAAACTGTTCTACCGCCGCATTGATATATTCATCCATCACTGATGTCCTTCTTTCGTATAATTGAGCAGTCCGCCCGCTCTGAGGATGGCCCTCTGCCGGGGCGAGAAGGCGCAGTGAAGTTCCATGCGCCGCTCTCCGGCCTGAAGATAAACCGTGCCGCTTTCCAGCCCCGCGTCGATGCCGCTGATCTCCAGTCTGTCGCCCTGCTCCAGCGCGTCGTAATCCGCCGGGTCTTTGAACGTCAGGGGCAGGATGCCCGCGTTCACCAGGTTTGCCGCGTGGATGCGGGCAAAGCTCTTGGCCACCACCGCCCGGACCCCCAGATACAGGGGCACCAGCGCCGCGTGCTCTCTGGAAGAGCCCTGGCCGTAGTTTGCGCCGCCAACGATGATGCTCTGTCCCGCCGCCTTGGCCCGCTCCGGGAAGCTGCTGTCACAGACGCCGAAGCAGAATTCCGACAGCTTGGGGATGTTGGAGCGGTAGGGCAGGATCTTGGCCCCGGCGGGCATGATGTGGTCGGTGGTGATGTTGTCGCCCAGCTTTAGGGTCAGTTCTGCGCTGATGCTGTCCCCCAAAAGTCTCCCCTGGGGCAGCTCCTTGATGTTGGGGCCCCGCAGGACCTGCACCTCCGCCGCCTCCCCGGGGGAAGCCGGGGGCAGAACGGCGCTGTCGTCGATTTTGAAGCGCTCCGGCAGGCTGACCTCTATTTTGTCAAGGCCCAGGGTCCTGGGGTCGGTGATTTCCCCGGTAATGGCCGAGGCCACCGCCGTCTCCGGCGAGACCAGGTAGACCTTGGCGTCCGCCGTGCCGCTGCGGCCCAGGAAGTTGCGGTTAAAGGTGCGCAGGCTGACGCCGCCGGAGTTGGGGGAGAAGCCCATGCCGATGCAGGGGCCGCAGGCGCATTCCAGCAGTCTTGCCCCGCTGGTCAGAATGTCTGACAGTGCGCCGCAGTCTGAGAGCATGGTCAACACCTGCTTTGAACCGGGGGACACGGAAAGGCTGACGCCCGGGGCGATGGTCCGGCCCTTCAAAAGCGCCGCCGCTTTCAGCATATCCAAAAGGGAGGAGTTGGTGCAGGAGCCGATACAGACCTGGTCCACCTTTGTGCCCTTCAGGCTGCTGACCGTCACCACGTTGTCGGGCATGTGGGGGCAGGCGATCAGCGGCTCCAGGGCGGACAGGTCGATCCGGATCACCCGGTCGTATTTCGCGTCCGGGTCGCTTGCCAGGGGGACAAAGTCCCCTTCCCTGCCCTGAGCCTGCAAAAACCTCCGGGTCTGCTCGTCAGAGGGGAAGATGGAGCTGGTGGCCCCCAGCTCCGCGCCCATGTTGGTGATGGTGGCCCGTTCGGGCACGCTGAGGGTCTTTACGCCCTCGCCGCCCCACTCGATCACATAGCCCACCCCGCCTTTGACAGACAGGATGCGCAGGATCTCCAGACTCACGTCCTTGGCGGTCACAAAGGGCCGCAGGGCGCCGGAAAGCTCCACCTTGATCACCTTCGGCATGGTGATGTAGTACGCGCCGCCGCCCATGGCCACCGCCACGTCCAGGCCGCCGGCGCCGAAAGCCAGCATACCCAGGCCCCCGGCGGTGGGGGTATGGCTGTCGGAGCCGATCAGGGTCTTGCCCGGTACGCCGAAGCGCTCCAGATGCACCTGATGGCAAATGCCGTTGCCGGGGCGGGAAAACCAGATCCCGTGCTTTTTCGCCACCGACTGGATGTAGCGGTGGT